>JADZDP010000043.1 GCA_020850995.1 Deltaproteobacteria bacterium | reverse complement strand
TCATCGAGATCGGGATGTCCCTCTGGGAGGGTCTGTCGCCAGACCCTCCCCCGCGCCGGCGAAGCCGGACGCGGGGCCCCCACCCAAGACGGCTCCCGCTGGTCGCTGATCATCGATCATTCGGGATGAGCTTGCCTACGCGCGCGGCGGCGCCAACGCGCTGGCGGGCACCAGCGTGCCCCCTTCCCGCACCAGCGGCACGCCCCTGGGTAGCTCGCGGGGGATCTCGCTCACCAGCTCGTCGGGTCGCATGGCGATGAAGGCGCCGTTCGGCACGGCCCGGCCCGGCAGGATCAGCACCTTGGCGCCCACGTATGCGCCGTGGCCGATGCAGCTGCCGAGGAAGCTGCGCTCGGTCGACACCGGGCGGCCCTGGTGCAGCACGTCGATGGTGCCCTGCAGCTTGGCGTCGATCATGCCGGCCCACGTCGACAGCGCGGCGCCTCGGCCCACCAGCGAGACCTGCAGCTTGTAGTTGGTCAACACCGCGTCGTCGTAGCTGGCAGACCACACCACGAAGGTGCGAGGCGTGACGTAGGTGCGCGCCCCCAGCGTCGACGACAGCACGGTGGCGTGATCGGCCACCTCCACGCCGTCGCCCAGGATGCTGTTGCGCACGCTGGCGCGGGCGCCCACCACCACGCCCTCGCCGAGGATGGAGGCCTCGACGTGCGCGGTGGGGTGGATGCGCGCGCCCTTGCCCTTCCACACCATCGAGCGCAAGAGCGCGGCGAAGCTCCACGGCAGGGCGGCGGCCACGCGCCACGCGGCCCACAGCTTGTGCGCGCGCACCAGCTCCATCCAGCGGATGCCGAAGGCGAGCTGGTTGAGCCACAAGACGTGCACCCAGTGCTCGAGGTGCGCCGCCACCGTCGAGGTGATGGGAACGATGGTGCGCGTGGCCTGTGCGTCGCCGAGCACGGGCATGCGCAAGGGGATGCCGAGCTCGCGCTTCTTCACCACCACGCGCACGGCGGTGGCGCGCAGCTCGTCGAGCAGGGCGCCAAAGGTGCTACCGGCCGCGCGGCGGGCGGTGAGGAAGGCGTCGAAGGCGCAGCGCTCGGTGGCCGCGGCCTCGGCGCGCCAGGGCTTCGGCGGTCGGGCGCCCGGGCCCTCGGCGTCGAAGGGCTCGATGGCGATGGTCGAGACCGGGCGCACGAAGTCGACGGCGGGCGTGCGCGCCAACGCCAGGCGCGCGTGCTTTCCCCCTGTGACGACGTCGAGGGCGCCATCGAGGAAGTCGCCGAGGCACTTGTCCGACAAGAACACCGTGTCGGCCAAGACCACGGTGGCGTCGTCGAGCGCGGGCGCCGCGTCGGCCGTGGCCACCTGGTGCACCTCGATGCCGCGGCGATCGAGGGCCGCGCGCAGCGCCGCGCCCGCGCTGGTGCCCGCGAAGGCAGCCAAGGGCGGCGCCTCGTCGAAGGGGGCGATGGTGGTGCCGGTGGCGACGATGAAGGCGCGCACGTGGTTGCCGTTAGCACGCGCGCGCGAACGCGGCGACGACCTCGATGTTCCCATCGGCGCCGGTGATGGGGCTCTCCTTCACCCCCTCGCACACCAGGCCGGCGGCGGCGGCCGTCGCCAGCACCCGCTCGACGGCGGCGGCGCGCGCGTCGGCGTCGCGCACGATGCCGCCCTTGCCCACCGCGCCCTTTCCCACCTCGAACTGCGGCTTGATGAGGCACACCACGCGCGCGTCGGCGGCCAGGTGGGGGAGCAGCGCGGGCAACACCTGCACCAGCGAGATGAACGAGACGTCGACGACCGCCAGGCGTGGCGCGGGTGACAGGGTGCCCACCGCGAGCTTGACGATGTGCGTGCGCTCGAGGTTGGTGACGCGCGCATCGGAGCGCAGGCGGTGCGCCAGTTGGCCGTAGCCCACATCGACCGCGAACACACGCGCGGCGCCGCGCTGCAGGAGCACGTCGGTGAAGCCGCCCGTAGACGCGCCGATGTCGACGCACACCAGGCCCGCGGGGTCGACGCCGAACCACGCGAGGGCGGCGTCGAGCTTGAGGCCGCCGCGTGACACCCAGGGCATCTCTTGGCCCTTGAGCCGAATGTGCGCGTCGCGCGGCACCTTCTCCCCGGCCTTGTCGACGCGTCGATCGTCGACGATGACCTCACCTGCGAGCACCCGGGCCTGGGCGCGCGCGCGACTGTCACACAGGCCGCGCTCCACCAGGAGCACGTCGATGCGCTCGCGCGCGCCCTTCGGCGCCCTCGGGGTCATCGGTACTCGACGGTGATCTCGCCCACGGCGGTGCCGCCGCGTTGATCGAGCACCACCAGCACCATGCTGTCGCGCTCGCCGGGCTGCGCGTCGAAGGGCAGGCGCCAGGTGACGCCGAGCGCGTCGCGGTTCTGCAGCGCCGTCAGCGAGGCGCTGAGCTCGCCGCGCGTGGAGTACCAGGTGCACGCCAGGTCCTCCACGCGGTTGAGCAGGATGATCTTGGATGCCTCGATGTCGAAGGAGATCACCTGGTACTGCTCGGAGGCGTCGGGCGAGAACACGGGCGTGACGGCGATGAGCGCGCCCGGGTCGGCGGACAAGAGCGAGCCGACGCCGAGGTCGGGCTCCACGTCGGTGACGTAGCCCTCGCGCAGCACCTCGGGGTCGGGCTCGAGCGCGAAGCCGCGCAACCCAGGGTTCTCGTTGGCGAGGCGGCGCTCGAGGCACGCGGCGCGGCCCTGAAGCGCGAACTCCTCGTCGGAGATGGGCGCGTCGCACAGCGTGATGCCGAGGCCTTGCGCCAGATCGGCGCTGACCTCGGGCGGCAGATCGGGGCTCGTCAGGTCGATGGAGATGGGCAGGCGCTTGAAGGAGCGCTCTTTTTGCACCTCGCTCGCCTCGCTGATGTCGAGGTTCCTCGCCTCCACCACCACGCGCGGCGTGATGGGGAAGATCGACGGGATCGGATTGCCGCGCTCATCGTCGTTGATGAAGAAGTCCATCACCGGTGGCGTGATGTGCCAGGTGGTGGTGGCCGGCAACACGCGCCCCACCGGCGTGGCGTCGGCGGCGATCGCGCCCTCGGTGACGACGGGGGTCAGCAGCGCGGCGAGCTCGTCGCGCGCGCCCACGGGTTCGGCGGCCAGATCCTCGCCGGGGTCATACACGCGGCACGAGTTGTCCTCCGCGTCGTTCGGGCACAGCTGCAGCGAGGTGCGCACGGTGCCGCCGCGCGGGTCGAAGGCGAACGCCTCGATGGCCACGTCGACCGTGGGCAAGGGGAAGCCCGGCGGGCGCTGCGCGGCGGGTTGCAGGAAGAGGGGCGAGTACAGGATCTCGGGCGGCTCCATGCGCACGGCCAAGACGCGCATGTCTTCGATGCGGTCCTCGCGATCGAAGTTGGTGCAGGCGCCGGCGAGCAGCACGGCAACAGCGGCAAAGATCGAGGTCGCGGCGCGCATCAGAACTCCCCCGACAGGCCGATGACGGGCAGGATGGGCAGGCTCGGGATCGGCTCTTGCTCGCGCGATCGGTAGTCGGTGATGAAGCCCTCGGCGTTCGCTTGGTTGTACACGTTGAGCAGGTCCAGGTAGGCAGTGAACGAGAAGGTATCGAAGACGAACTTGCGGTCCACGCGCAGATCCAGCTGGTGGAAGGCCGGCAGGCGCGAGGACTGCGGCGTGGTGCCGAGCCCGCGGTAGTCGGTGGTGTCGAGGTCGTGCACGGCCCCGAGGGGCAGGTTGGTGGGCGAGCCCGACACCACGCGGAAGCGCGCGCCCAGCGTGAACGCCCAGGGCAGGTTGGTCTGCGCTACCACCGTGAGGATGTGGGTCTGGTCGTAGTCGGTCAGTCGGGTGGTGTCGCCGTTGTCGTCGAGGTCAACCACCGTGCGCGACAGCGTGTAGGCGACCCAGCCGTAGAAGTGCTCGGTGATCTCGTGGCGCAGCAAGAGCTCGGCACCGACGGTGCTGCCGCGCCCGCCGTTGTCGTAGAAGAGCGGATCCACCTCGCCGCTGCCGTCGTTCTCCGAGCGCAGGCGATCGGAGTCTTGCACCAAGAGGTCGCGGTTCGTGAGGTAGAGCTGCACGTCGACGTTGATGTCGCGCGTGAGCCGCTGCTCGACGCCGCCGATGAGCTGCACGGCGCGCGGCTCGAGGAGGTCGGGGTTGCCGCCCTCGGGTGCCAGCTCGGGTCCCTGGGGAGATTGGCGATAGATGCCGGCGGCACCCTTCACGGTGGTGCCGCGCACCAGCTCGAGGCGCGCGGTCAGGCGCGGATCGATGTGGAACAGCGCCACGTCGGCGGCGCCGGAGGTGCTGCCGTCGACGAGCTTGTCGGGGAAGAACGACACCAGCGTGTACTCGGCGCGCACGCCGGGCACGACCTTGAGGCCGGGCACCGGCGACAGCTCGGCTTCGACCCACACCGCCGCGGCGTTCCCCATGCCGTGCGTGCCGAAGGACTGGTTCGAGCCCTCGACGCGCGGGAACACGCGCGGGAAGGCGCCGATCTCGATGGGCAGCGGCACGTCGAACTCGACGCCGAAGGTCTGGCCCAGGTAGTCGAGGCCACCGCGCAGGGTCACCAGGTCGTCGAGCGCCAAGGTCAGCTGGTCGCGCGCGCCCCACGCCCAGTTGTCGATGACGGCCGACAGCCCCACCTGAGGCCCCTGATCGCCGCTGTTGCCCGCGTCGAAGCTGACCCGCGTGAGGCCCGCGAAGGGCGCGAAGCTGTGCGTCAGGCCGGGCGCCAGGCGCCACTCCCAGTTGCCCACCAGGCGGTGGAAGGTGGTGTGGAAGCCCACGTCGAAGCCGCCCGTGTTCCCGAGGCCGCGCTGGATGATCGAGAGATCGTCGTCGGAGCCAAAGAAGAACAGCGACAGGTTGTGGCCGTCGCTCGGGCTGGTCTCCACCTTGGTCTGGTAGTCCCAGTAGATGGGAGCGGCGATGATGCCCTGGCCGTCGGGGCCGATGAACGCGTCGAGGATGACCGGCAGGATGCCGTCGATGTAGCTGCGACGCGCGGCGGCGGCGAAGGTGATCTTGGGCAGCTCGCCGAGCTTGAGCGGGCCGGCGAAGAAGAAGCCCGAGTCGATCAGGTCGAGCTCGGCGTAGCCGCGGAAGCCCTTGAGCTTGAGCTTGCGGCTCGCCACGTCCACGATGCCGGCGGTGGCGCGCCCATAGGACGCGCCGAAGCCACCGGGATAGAAGCTGATGTCCTCGAGGAACTCGGCGTTGACCACCGAGGTGAGCCCGCCGAAGTGGTAGAGCAGCGGGATCTCGACGCCGTCGAAGTACACCCCCGAGTCGTCGGGGTTGGCGCCGCGCACGATGAGCGCGCCGCCGATGAAGGGCGCGCGCGCCAGGCCCGGCAGGTTCTCGATGACGCGCAGGGGATCACCGAAGGTGCCGGGTACGCGCCGCACCTCGTCGCGCGTGAGCGCCACCTTGGCGACGTCCTTCTGTGCGCGCCGACGGCGCACCACCGTCTCGAACTTGTTGGCATCGATGGGCCGCAGGTACACCACCAGCTCGGTGCGCTCTTTCTCCTGGAAGCTCTCGTCGACGAACGCGGCCTCGTAGCCCGAGAGCGTGAAGGTGACGCGGTGCTCGCCGGCGGGGATGCCGCGAAACGAGAAGCGCCCCTCCTCGTCGGTCAGTGTGGTGCGCAGATCGAAGCGCTCTTCGGCGCTGGCCTCGGGTGGGGCGCCGGCGCGCTCGACCTCCACGGCGACCTCCACGCCCTCGAGCGGATCCTTGGTGGCGGCTTCGCGCACCACGCCCTCGAAGTTGAGCACGCCCTCGGTGGCGGTAGCGACGTCGGCCGGCTCGGTCGGCACCTCGACCTTCTCTTCGGTGATCTGGAAGGTCGTCTTGTAGTCGATGGCCACCTTGCCCGGCTGTGCGCAGCGCCGCTCGGGCGCGGCGTCGGGCGGGGCGTCGGCGGCGGGCTTCACCCACACGCAGAAGCTCGCGGGCGCGAACACGAAGTTGGTGGCCGCCCCCATGGCGGCCCAGTCGAGGTCGCTGCCGGCGCTTTGCAGCACGTCGAGGCGCTCGACCTGGCCCTCCTCGTCGATGACGATGCGCAGCACCACGTCGCCGGCGCGCCCGGCGGCGCGCGCCTCGTCGGGATAGAGGGGGTCGGCGCCCGCGACCAGCTCGGGGGGACGCTCGAGCTCCGGTGGTGGCAAGGGCTTCGCCGTGGCCTCGTCGTCGGGGCGTGGCTGCGGCTCGAGCTGCGCGCGCGCGGGCAGGGCCGCGGCCACGAGGAGCGCGCCGACCAGGGCCGGCAGGAGCGCGATACGGTGCATCAGGACAGCGACAACATGCATGCCGACTCCGCTGCCTCAGCGCAGTCCAATGGGGAAGAGCGTCACCGGCAAGTCGACGCGGGTGCCCGCCTGGGCGCGGTAGTCGCGGCAGCCGGCCGCGAACACCGTGCCGCTCAGGTCGGCGAGGTCGATGCGCTGTCCGAGCTCGTCGCGCGCCGCTGACGACGCCAGCACCACGAAGGAGGCGGGCACGTCGGCCGGTACCTCGCCGAACACGTGGCTCACCTCGTCGCCGTTCTCCACGGCCTGCACCGGCGCATCCTCGTCCGCGAGCTGTTCGCCCATGGCGCGCGGCGATCGATCGACGAGGTCGGCGCAGCTTTGGGTGGTCGTGAAAGAGAAGACCAGCAGGCGCGCGTTCTCGAGCAGCGCGGGATCGACGGCTGCAAGGCTGAGCGAGCCATCACCCTGAACGACGGCGCCACGGCAGCCGCCGACCGCGAACAGGATCACGGTGGCCAAGACCAAGCAGCGCGTCACGGCAACGCTCCCTGGGAGACCTGCACGCGCACCCACGCGCTCTGCGGTCGGCAGGGGCCGGCGAGGAAGCACCACGCGATGCCGCTGCCCGCCGCCGCCACGACGGCGACGGAGACGGCGCCGCCGCCGATGATGGCGCCCCACGGCGGCTCGTCGCCCTCGCCTCCACCACCGGGGCCAAGCGCGGCGCCGTCCCGCGCCAAGGTGCCGCTCAGTGCGCTCGGCACGGGCACTGGCGCGCCGTCCCAGCCCTCGAACACGACCTCCCACGAGAGGGTGTATGCCTCCGCCACCTCCGGCTCGGGGACCGCGCCGCTGAAGCGCACCTGCCCGCCGCCGAGCTCGCTCTTCACCAAGCGCTCCTCGAGCGGCGGGCTGGCGCCGCCCATAGTCGCGCGCACGCGCCCCGCGACGATGCGGCCGAGCTTGTCGACCACGTCGACCTGGATCGCGAGCGGCGCGCGGCTCGCTGGGTCGGCGACCGGCGCAGTGAGCGTGGCCGTGACCACGCCCTCGACGTCGAAGCGGGCACGCGCAGCGGTGAAGGCCTTGCGAAACTGCGGCCCCGCGTCGGCGGGCAGCACCGCGGCGGGCGACAGCACCAGCATGCGCAGAAACGCAGGCTCGGCGAGGGCCTCTTCACCGTTGAGCACATGGGCGAACGCGAGCAGGCGCAGCGCCTCGACGCGCTCGGCCACGGGCGCGCTCGCGTTGTCGGCGGCGGCCTGGCACGGCTTCGGCATGTTCTTGCTGTCGAACTCGCGATCGAGCTTCCGGCAGCGTTCGAGCGCTGCGTCGGCCGATGCGAGGTGCAGCGCCGCGGCGCACACGACGGCGATCATGGGCACACGCCGATACCGCCACCGAGCGCGCGACAGCCGCCCTCGCCGCACTCGTTGCCGACGCAGGTGACGACGTCGCTGGCGGACAGCGCCACCGTGACGCCGTCGCACTCCAGGTAGCCGGCGCGGTGGGCCGCAAACCACGCACCCTCGCAGGCGTCGCTCACGAGCTCACCGGCGCGGTTGAAGTAGCCGGTCATCGACACCGACGGCGCGGCCACGGCGATGGTGAGTCCGCAGTCGCCTTGCGGCGCCTCGTCCACCGTGGCCGCGCTCACGGAGGCGGTCGACGCCACGGCCGAGCAGGAGGTGCCATCGCAGGTGCCGACATCGCAGTCGTCGCTGGTCGTGCACCCGCTGCCGGTGTCGCGCGCGCGCGCGCTCAACGCTGCTGGCGGCTCGAGCCGTTGGCACGCGGGCGCAGGTTGGCAGGTGCCGTCGGCGGCGCAGGACCCGGAGCTGCCACAGGCGTCGTCGTCGTCGCAGGCTTCATGGCCCGGCGCGTCGGGGGGATCGCCGGGGGCGCACACGCCCTCGGCGCACAAGAGCACCGCACCGAAGGTGGTGCAGTCCTGGTCGACCTGGCACGGGCAGCCCTCGGAGCCCCGCTGCCGGCCCGAGCACTCCTCGCCGCAGCCGGCGCACCGCGTCAGCGTCAGCGCCACGGTGGCGACGAGGAAGGGCAAGAGTGGCAGGCGGCGGAGCACGGGCATCCTCGGGGCTGTCCTTCGATACCGCAGAGGCACCCTGCGCGTCGAGCCTGCCGGGTGCGTGCGGGGGCATCGCGCGCCGCTGCCGAAAGGAGCGAGGCCGCCGCGTGCCGACGCACGCCGGCCGCGACGCGCGCGGAGAGCGAGCGGCGCGCCGCTGCCATGGCGCACGCGGCTTCGCGGCACGCGCCCGGGCATCGCACGCGGCGACGGGTGGGCGCGTGTGCGCACAGGTCGGCGCCGGTTGACGCGCCGCGATCGTCACCCGACCGACTCGAAGTTTCTGGGGCTTGGAGCGCTGCGCTAAGGTGGATGGGTTCGGGGAGCGATCTCGGGATCGCGGGTGGACGACGCGCGCCACGGCAGCGCGGCGCTTGTCCCTTCACCTCCGGCCGAAGCCGGGCTCCGCGCGGGTTGCGGGCGTGCAGCGAGACCAGTTGCGTGAGCGAACGATACGGCGACTACGAGTTGCTCCGGCTCATCGCCACCGGCGGTATGGCGGAGATCTATCTCGCGCGCCACGGCGGCATGGCCGGCCTCTCTCGCTTGGTCGTGGTCAAACGCATGCTGCCGCAGCTCGCGGTGCGCCCCGACTTCGTGCGCATGTTCCTCGACGAGGCGCGGCTGGCTGCCAAGCTCAATCACCCGGGCATCGTGCAGGTGTTCAACCTCGGCGAGGTCGACAGCAGCTACTACATCGCCATGGAGTTCGTCGACGGCCCGCACCTAGGCGCGCTGTTCGCGCACTCGCTGCGCCAGCGCGTGCCCCTGCCCATCGAGCTGTGCGTGCAGGTCGTGGCGCGCGCCGCCGACGGTCTGCACTACGCCCACGAGGCCGACGATCCGGAGACCGGCACCTCGCTTCGGATCGTCCATCGCGACATCTCGCCACAGAACCTGCTGGTCTCGCGCCACGGCGACGTCAAGGTCACCGACTTCGGCGTCGCCAAGGCGTCGAACCAGCAGAACAAGACGCGCACCGGCATCATCAAGGGCAAGGTCGCGTACATGTCGCCCGAGCAGTGCTTGGGCGAGGTCGTCGATCGGCGCACCGACGTGTTCGCCCTCGGCATCGTGCTCTACGAGCTGTTGACGCGGCGCCGCCTGTTTCGCGAGAAGTCAGATCTGCTCATCATGCAGCGCATCACCACGGAGACGGTGGCGGCGCCCTCGACGGTCAACAAGGACGTCGATGCCGAGCTCGACGCCATCTGCGCGCGGGCGCTGGCGCGCAAGCGCGAGGAGCGCTTCGCCGACGCATCGGAGCTGTCGGAGGCGCTCGACTCCTGGCTCGCCATGCACTTCCGCGGTGACCCACGCCTCCACCTGCAGCGCTGGTTCGAGCAACACGCGCAGGACCTGGTGGTCAGCACCAGAGACGAGCTGTCGACTCCCGAGGCCGCGCAAGGGCGCCTGCGCGCCGGGCCGCCCACCAACCCTGGTGAAGCCACGTCGGCGACGCCCTCGCTCAACTCCGCCGAGACGGTGATGTCGCGGCCCGAACAGCGGCAGGGGGAGCGTGCGGCGATCGCCGTCGAGGCCACACAGCCGCGCGCCGACCCGCGCATCGCGCCGTCCGCCGACGTCGACGCCGGCGTCGATCCGGAGCGAGCCGTCACCGCCGAAGGTCCGGAGCAGGGCGACCAGTCCGTGGACCCCGACCTTCAGACCATCAGCCTCGCCCGCGACGACTTCCAGCATATCCTCGCGCGGCCGGCGCCAGCGCCGCCCGACGACCCGATCGAGCTGCCGAAGCGACGTCTCCTGCCCATCGCCGCGGCGATCGGGGCCGTGGGCCTGGTGGGCGCGGTGGCGCTTGTGTTCGCGCTTGGCGGTGGTGAAGAGGGCCCCGTCACGGGCGCCGACGGCGGGACGGCCCGCGCCACGGGCACAGGCGGCCCGGCGGCGCGCGTGCGCGTCGAGAGCGAGCCGGCCGGCGTGGCCATTCTGATCGACGACGACCGCATCATCGGCAAGTCGCCGGCGACCTTCGAGCACGAGCCCGGTGCCATCAAGGTGACGGCGCAGTTCACCGACCAGCCGCCGGTGAGCGTCGAGGCGACGCTGGTCGCCGGCGAGGAGCGCGCCCTGCGCCTCCTCGCCAAGGTGCCCCTCGAGGTCAGCACGAGCCCCACGCGTGCCAAGGTGCGCGTGGCCGGCGTCCTCAAGGGCGAGACGCCGTTCCGCCAGGACGCGCTGATCACGCCCGAGGAGGCCGTCGAGGTGCGCATCGAGCTCGAGGGCTACGAGCCGACGGTGCGCACAGTGCGCGCCGCTGCGGGTGAGGCGCTCAAGCTCGAGGAGACCCTGGTCCCCACGGTCAAGCGCCGCCCGCCCGACCCCGCGCGGCCACGGCAGGCCGAGCCGGGTTTCCTCAACATGCGCTCGACGCCTTGGGTGAACGTGCGCGTCTCGGGTGGTCCAACCCTGGGCCCCACCATCTTCAACAACCAGAAGCTCCCTTCCGGTCGCCAGACCCTGCTCCTCTCGAACCCCGAGCTCGGCATCACCGACTCCTTGACCGTCACGATCCCCGAAGGGAAGGCGCTCAGCGTCATCCTCGAATGGGAGAAGCGGCCGGGCGGCGCCTGGCGAGTCAAGACCAAAACCATCCGCTGACGGTTCCTGCTAGATTGCACCGCGATGGTAGCCGACGCCGCCAGTGCCGCCGCAGACAAGAACAAGGCGCTCGCCGAAGAAGCGCGCCCGGTGTTCGAGCGTCTGCGCAAGTCGCTCAAGAACATCCAGCTCTACCGGCACAACACCGAGCGCTACCCGGAGTACATCGAGCCCTTCGCGAAGGCGATGCAAGAGCTGTTGCAGCGGCACAACATGATCTCGCTCAAGCTCGATCCGGTGGCGTACAAGCTCGGCCAGCACGTCGTCTTCGAGGACGAGGGGCGGGAGACCAACCTCGTCTACCCGCTGTGGCAGGCGGGCATTCGTCTGCTGATCTTCAAGAACGGCATCACCGCCGAGGAGATCCTCAAGTTCTTCCTCTTGTGCTTCGGCGCCAACGAGGCCGAGCGCAAGAACCGCGGCGAGGACATCATCACCCAGCTGTGGAAGGCAGAGCTCGAGTGCATCGAGTACGTGGTTGTGGAGGGATTCAAGGTCCTCCCTGACGAGGATCTGGAAGAGGTCGAGATCGAGGTCGAGAAGGTCGTCGCCTACCTGTATCGCCAGCTCCAGTCGAACTCCGACGACTACCTGCGTTTCGCGCGCATCAACTCGGAAGACCTCGACATGCAGCTCGAGAACGTCGACCAGATGCGCGGCAACGTCATCCAGGGCGTGACCGCAACGCCCGGTGACAAGGCGCGCATCCAGCAGATGATCGGGCGCGAGGAAGCGCGCCACCTGTCGAAGATGGTGGTGGTGCTGTTCCAGTTGCTCGAGCTCGACACCAGCGAAGACAACTTCGAGGACGTCGCCGAGGCGTTCGTGCAGCTGCTCGATGCGCTGCTCTTGTCGGAGAACTTCGCCGCCATTCAGCAGATTCGCGAGCGTTTCCATCATTCCGCGCAGAAGACAACCCTCAAGCAGGCGACGCGCGACCTGGCGCAACGCTGTGAGCTGCGCTTCGTCGGCCGCATGGGCGAGAGCCAACGCGTGCAGGCCATCGGCAACATCCTCAATGCCGGCATCGCCAAAGACGCCGACGGCGTGCGCAATTACCTGTACGCCCTGGGCGTCGACGCCATCCCGTCGCTGATCGACATGCTCGAGACGCTCCAACTCCTGCCCAACCGCCGTCTGGTGTGCGACGTGCTGGCGGCGGTCGGCGGCGCCTACGTCGACACCTTCGCACAGCGGCTGACGCACCCGTCGTCGAACCTCGTCAAGGACATGATCTATGTCATCGACAAGGTGAACCCGCCCAACAAGTTCGAGATCTTCGCGACGGTGCTCGAGCACCCAAACGCCATCCTGCGCCTCGAGACGCTGGCGGTCATCGGCAAGAGCGGCGGCGACGAGTGCTTCGACTACATCGCGCGCGTCATCAAGCAGCACCCCGATCCGCAGATGCGCTCGCAGGCTGCGCGCATGCTGCCGAACTTCCCCGCCGAGCAAGGCGGAGGCTTGCTGCTGAGCATCATCGAGTCCGACGCCTTCGAGAAAGCCTCCGACCCCGAGAAGAAGGCGCTGTTCGCCTCGGTGGTGATGATGCACGCGCCCCAGACCGATCAGTTCTTGCGCGACATCTTCGATCAGAAGAGCGGCATGTTCGCCAAGAAGCGGGTCGACGATATGAAGCTGCTCGCCGTGGGCGGTCTCGAGGCGGCGCCATCGATCCCGGGCTTGCAGATGCTCGCGCAAGTGGCGCAGGATCAGAAGCGGCACTCGAAGGACGTGTGTGAGGCCGCGCGCGCGGCGGCCATCAACGTCAAGGCCAAGCTGCTCGGCAGCTGAACGGGACACGACGATGACGTCGGATCGGAAGGGCGCTGCGATAGGCCAAGTCGACCTGAAGAAGGCGGCGGCCCCCGGCGCGCAACGCGGGCGCGACACCAAGCTCCAGCAGCTCGGTCGCCAGACCATCTCCACGCTGTACATGCTGGTGCGCAACGTGAAGATGTACGACCCCGACAACGACATCTTCGTGCAACCGTTCGAGAACCTGCGCACGGCCATCAACACCATCGTGGCCGTGGATGGCCTCTACCAACTGCAGGCATGCGGCACGGCCGTGTACGTCAACAGCAAGCAGCTGCAGCTCGACTTCGCGTCGCTCGACAACGTGCGCTTCCTCACCGAGGAGTTCAAGGCGCGCGACGTGGGTGGCTTCAGTGTCAGCCGCCCCGTACAGCTCCAGGAGCTCAAAGACTTCATCTGGATCTTCTCCCCAAGGAACGAGGCGGCCACGGAGGAAGATGGGGTCGCCGGCAAGAAGCTGCTCAACATCAAGGTCGGCAAGTTCGCCAAGATCCGCGATCAGCTCGACAAGATGGAGGACAACGCCATCGAGGCCGAGCGCAAGGTCGACCGGAAGAAGTACGCGCTCACGGTGTACGCCCGCACCGTCTACTACATGCGCAAGTTCATCGAGCGCCTGCAGAGCGGCGGTCAGCTGCCGTCCATGTCGCCAGCGCAGCGCTTGGTGCAAGACTTCGTCGACATCGCGGCCGAGCAGCGCTCGCACTTCCTGGGCATGACCACCACGCGCAGCGTGGATGAGTACCTGCTGTTTCATTCGGTCAACACGATGCAGATCTCCATCGTGTTCGGCCAAGAGCTGGGCCTATCGCGCGCGCAGATGCACGAGCTCGGCATGGCCGCGCTCTTCCACGATATCGGCATGGCCGAGATCGATCCGACCATCCTCAACAAGCGACGCCAGCTCACCAAGGACGAGCGGCGCCGCATCGACCTGTTCCCACTGCATACGGTGAAGACGCTGCTCAAGGGCCGCAGCCTCGACATGGGCATGACCAAGCGCATCATCGCGTCGTACGAGGCCAAGGTCGACTACAGCGTGCCGATGAAGGACAAGGCCGGCAACGTCAAGCTCATGCTGCCCAAGGTCGAGCTCGGTGTGTACGGCAGCATCATCAATGTCGCCGCCACCTACGATGCGCTCACGTCGGCGCGCCCCTTTCGCGAGTCCTACGGGCCCGAGGTGGCGCTCACGCTGATGATGAGCGACATGCAGTACAAGTTCGACCCGTTCCTGCTGCGCGTGTTCATGAAGGTGATGGCCATACAGCCGGTCAAGGTGCTGCCGCCCGGCCAGCAGGTCATCTCGTTCGGCTGAGAATTGCACGCGCGACGCGCTGGCCGTCGAGCGCCGCGCTGACGATGCCGCCGGCGTAGCCCGCGCCCTCGCCCGCGGGGTACAGGCCGCGAATGTCGGGGTGCTCGAGCGTGTGCGCGTCGCGCGGCACGCGCACGGGTGCGCTGGTGCGCGTTTCGACGCCGAGCAGGAGCGCGTCGGCGCCCGCGTAGCCCGGCATGCGACGATCGATGGCGACGAGCGCGCGCCGCAAGCGCTCGGCGATGGGGACGCCGGATGCGTCGAGCACGGCTGCGAGGTCCGCCATCGCCACGCCCGGTTGGTAGCTGGTGCCTGGCAGCGAGCTCGATGCGTGGCCGAGAACGAAGTCGTGCGCCCGAGCGGCAGGGGCGCGCAGCGCGCCGCCGCCCGCCGCCAGCGCGCGCTCCTCGATGGCGCGCTGCACCTCGAGCAACGCGAAGGGACCGGTGTGGCCCGCGGCTGCGGCGTCGTCGAGCTCGATGGCCACCACAAGCCCGGAGTTGGCGAATGGCGAGTCGCGGCGCTTGAGGCTCATGCCGTTCACCACCAGTCCGCTCGCCTCGGTGGCGGCGGGCACGATAAAGCCGCCTGGGCACATGCAAAACGAGAACACGCCGCGCCCATCGACTTGCTCGACGACGCGGTAGGCAGCATTCGGGAGGCGTGGATGGTCGGCGACGGCGCCGTACTGCAGGCGATTGATGAACGCCTGCGGGTGCTCGATGCGCACGCCGATGGCGAGGCCCTTGGCGTCGATGCGCACGCCGCGGGCGCGCAGGAGGCGGTACACGTCGCGCGCCGAGTGGCCGGTGGCGAGCACCAGCGCCTCGCAGGGTAGCTCGTCGCCGTCGGCCAAGCGCGCGGCGCGTACGGCGCCCTGGTGCATCACCACGTCGACCAGGCGGGCGCCGAAGCGAAAGCCCACGCCGCAGGCATGCAGGCGCTCACGCAGGGTGGTGACCACCTTGGGGAGCAGGTTCGAGCCGATGTGCGGTCGGGCGTCGACCATGATGTCGGGCGGCGCGCCGCACAGCGTGAGCACCTCGAGCACGTCGCGCACGTCGCCGCGCTTGGTGGCACGGGTGTAGAGCTTGCCGTCAGAGTAGGTACCGGCGCCGCCCTCGCCGAAGCAGTAGTTGCTGTCGGGATCGACCACGCCGAGCCGGTTGAGGCCCCTGAGGTCGACGCGGCGCGGCTGCACGTGCTTACCGCGCTCGAGCACCACCGAGGCGACCCCGGCGCGCGCCAGCTCCCACGCGCAGAACATGCCGGCGGGCCCGTCGCCAACGACGATCACGCGCGCCGGCCCGCGCACCGCCTGGGGCCACGGCCGCGCCAGCGCGTCGAGCGGGCGGGGCGGATCGAGCGAAACCACCAAGTGAAAGCGTACGCGGCCCCGGCGCGCATCGAGGCTGCGTCGCACCACGTGCAGGTGCTGCAGATCCTCCGGGCGCATGCGCGTGGCGCGCGCCACGGCGGCGCGCAGCGCCGCTGGCTCATCGGCGTCGTCGAGGCCGAGCTCGAGCTCGAGGGTGCGCGCGCTCACGCCGCCTCCCGTGGCGTCACACGCCCGTCGCGCACGTGCACCACGACGGCGTCGTGCAGCGGCGGCAGCGCCGACGTGTGCGTGGCGGTGACGAAGGTCTGCGCGCCCGTCTCGTCGACGGCGCCGAACAAGCGCGCCGCGCGTGTGCGATCGAGCTCACCGGCGACGTCGTCGAGCAGCAACAGCGGCGCCTGGCCGCGCACCTCGGTGACCAAGCGGAGCTGCGCCAGCTTGAGCGCCAACACGAGCGCACGCGCCTCTCCCTGCGAGGCCAGGAAGCGCGCGCGGCGATCGTCGGTGAGCAGCGCGACGTCGTCGTGGTGGGGGCCAACGCTGGTGGTGCGTCGCCGGATATCGTGCTCGCGGGCGCGCCCAAGCGCCGCCAGCGCCAGCGCGGCCAGCTCGTCGTGACCCCGGGCCATGCCAGCATCGCCCGACGCATCGTCGAGGGCCGCCTGGTAGCGCAGCGCCGCGTCGAGCGCAGCGCCGCCGATGGCCCTCGCTTCAGCGGCGAAGCGCGGCGCCAAACGGTGCGCAGCGGCGGCGCGCGCCAGCGTGAGCGTGGCCGCGGCGGCGGCGTAGGGCGCGTCGTAGCTCGCGAGCTGCTCCACGTCGACGCGCGGGGACTTGAGCAGGGCGTTGCGGCGCTCGAGCGCCTCGTCGAAGCGCCGCGCGACGACGGCGAAGCCGGGGTCGAGCGAGAACGCCACGCGGTCGAGCATGCGCCGGCGCAGCTCGGGCCCGCCGCGCACCAGCGCGTTCTCGTCGGGCAGGAACGCCACCACGCCGACCTTGCGCCAGAGCTCGCTGGCGTCGCGCACGGCCTTGCCGGCGACCGTGGCGCGCTTGCCGTGCCCCTCGACGACGATGTCGACGGGCAGGGGCCCGTCTGCCTCGAAGCGCGCACGAATGACGCCGCGCTCTCGGCCCTCGCCCAGAAGCTCGCGCTGCCGCTCGAGCTGCTTGAGAGGTCGCAACGAGCTCGCCAGGTGGATGGCCTCGAGCAGGTTGGTCTTGCCTTCGCCGTTGTCGCCGACGATGAGCGTCACGCGCCGGCCCGGTGACAGCTCCACCTCGACCAGGTTCCTGAGGCCGTCACAGGAGAGGTGCTCGAGGTGCACGTCAGCGCGGCAAGGTCTTGAGCGCGGCGCGCGCCGCAGCGACGGCGCTCTCGCCGACGATGGCGCCAAGCTTGAGGATCTCGTCGAGCTTCTTGCGCGCTAACGCGAGGTCCGCGGCGGTGCCCCCGTCGGCGTGGGCGGCGGCGACCCGCAGCATGAAGTGCGCGCGCTCCACCGGGTCGGCGGCGGCGGCGCTCAAGGCGCCCAGGTGATCGAGGCGCTGGCGGTCGCAGGCCATCACCTCGTTGGCGGGCGCCTGCGCCTCGCGCAACAACAGCGACAGGAAGTCGAGGCCCTGGGCGGAGTGGATCGACGGGCGCACGCCCTCGGGCAAGAGCTTCTTGAGCTCGAAGATCGCCTGCTTGGTCTTCTTCTGGCCATGGAGCAAGAGCGCGAGGCTGACGCGGGCCTCGGGCGAGACCGGGGCGCCGCGCTCGTTGGCCGCCAGCTTGAACAGCTCGAGCGCGCCGGCCACGTCTTGGTGGCGAAAGAGGCGCATGAGCCCCAAGCGATAGCGCACGTCGGCGGCGGTGGGGCCCGTGTCGTCCACCTCGAGGTAGGCCTTGCGCGCGGCCTCGAGGCCGTCGGGGTCGCCGGCGGCTTCGGCGGCCTTGATCGCGTCCAGGGCTTCGGCGGGCGTCGACACTCCTTGCGTCTCTAGCGCAACCGAACGCCGCAAGGTAGCTCTGGCGTCGTGAGCGGCCGCGCCCCCCTGGTGATCCTGCCGCGCGAGCTCGGCGCCGTGGCACCGGCACCCGAGCTGGTGGGGGTGAAGGCGCGCTGCATGGCGCAGCTGCTCGCGCTCAAGGCGCGGGTGCCGCGCTTCGGCATCCTCACCGCCGAGGCCTTCGACGCCCACATCGCCCAAGACGAGATCCACGGCGTCGTCACCGCGGCGGCGCGCGACGGGCTTCCCGACGAGGCCGCGCGCCTCGGCCACGGCGACGCCATCGTCAAGGCTGTGCTGCGCCAGCCCCTGCCGGTGGCGGTGCGCATCGGCCTGCAAGAGCTGCTCAGCGCCTTCGCCGAGGAGGACGTGCTGGTGGTGCGCGCCAGCGTGGTGGGCGACTCCCTCGAGTCGTCGGCCGTGGCCGGCGCCCTCGACGCGGCGCTCGGCGTGAAGGGCAAGGATCAGCTCGAGGAGGCCGTGCAGCGCATCATGGCGCTCGCCTTCCACCCGCGCACGCTCGGCCTGCGCGACGCCGCCGGCCTCGCGCCGCTCGGTATGCGGGTGGCTGTGGTGGTGCAGCGCATGGTGCAGTCGGAGTCGAGCGGGACCTGCGTGTCGCTCGACGTCAAACGGCCGGGCGAGGAGGCCGCCACCATGGGCGGCGCGCGCGTGCCGCGCGCCGTGGTGCGCGGCTGCTGGGGGCTGGCCGGCGGCATCGGCGGGAAGGACGGCAATCCGCGCATCCCCGTCGATGTGACGCGCGTCGATCGGCCCGCGCTGGCGGCCGACGGCATCGCCGATGACGCGCACGTCGACGCCGAGGTGGGCGCCAAGACCGAGGCCCTGCGCCTCGACGAGCCGGCGCCGCGCCCCGACGGCAGCATGGCGCGAGCGGCCCGCATGCACCCGCTGACCGACCTGCAGCGGCGCGAGGCCTGCGTGTCCCCGGTGCAGGCTCGCATGATCGCGCGCGAGGCGCTGCGCCTCGAGGCCGCATTTGGCAAGCCGCAGGTGGTGAGCTGGGCCTTTGCCGGGCGCTTGCTCTATGTGCTCGACGCCGAGCCGCTCTTCGTGCCCGTGGAGCGTGTCGCAAGCGATCGGGCGCGCACCTGGGACGACCGCTTGTTGCCGGCGGGCTTGCTGGTCAACCCGACGCCGCTGACCTTCTCGGTGTGGCAGAAGGCCGCCGCGCGTGGCCTCGAGCGCGCCGGCCGCATCCTCGGCATCAAGGGTGTCCTGCTCGAGGAAGTGCGGCCGCAATTGCCGCGCGTGGTGGGCGCGGTGGGCGGGCGCTTGTACGCCAACGTCGAGGTGGTGACCGCGCTCCTCGATCTCTTGCCCTTCGCAGACAAGGCGCGCGTGGCGCTGGCCGACGCGACCGGCCAGGCCGAGCTCGTGCCGCGGCGCGCGCCGCCGCCCGGCTTCTGGCAGCGCCAGCGCCAAAAGCTCGACGAGGGCCGCTGGCCGGCGCAGCTCGAGCGCATCGCCGAGCTCGCGGCGCGCGAGAGCGAGCGCTTCCGTGTGGAGATCGAGGAGACGCTCGGCAACGTCGGCACCGAGCCCTTCGGCGCGCGCGACCCCGACGCGCTGATGGACGCCTTCGATCTGCTCGAGGACGCGCTGTCGAAGTGCGTCGCGGGTTTCGCCCTCTCGGGGCTCGCGGCCGCGCTCTTTCAGGTCGAGCTCGAGACCGTGGTGGGCGAGTGCGAGCTGAAGGACAGCCCCTGGCTCGTCGTCGATCTGCTCGGCGGCGACCCACCCGAGGAGCTGCTCGAGGGCACGAACCGCGCCTATGCCCTCGCCGAGCTGGTGCGCGCCACACCAGGGTTGCGGGCGCTGTTCGACGAGTACCACGGCCGCCTCGAGGGGTTGGCCGAGCGCCTGCTGCACGACGGCGGCACCCTCGACGACGACGGGCGCCGTCTGGCCGAGGAGCTGCAGAAGACGCTGCGTACGCCTGGCGCCAGTTGCACCGGCGACCTCACGCTCGATTGCCCGCGCCTGCACGAGAGCCCGGCGGCGCTGCTCGAGATGACCGAGCGCCTGCTCGACAGCGCCGCCAGCCGCGAGCGCCTCGACACGCTGGCGCGCTCGGCGGCGGGCGCGCAGAAGAAGGCCGAGTACGCCATCGATCAAGCAGCCAAGGCCGGCACGCTCAAGGGCTCCACGCGCCGCCACCTCGAGGCTGCCATCGCCGGTGTCCGGCAGCACGGGCGCGCGGCCGCCCTGCTGTGGATCCCCACCGAGCGCCTGGTCTCGATGCTGCGCGGCTGCGCGCTCGCCATCGGCGACCGCCTGTTCGAGCATGGCCTCATCGAGCTGCCGCCCGATGTGCTCTTCCTCGACGGCAGCGAGATCGCCGGCCTGGTTCGCGGCACCGGCGTCGATGGCGATGGCCGCCCCCTCGTCGCCGCACGCCGACGCCAGGCCGCGACGCGGCCACCGGGGCTCCCGCGGCGCGTCCAGACCCGAGGTGTGGTCGCGACCTCGCTGTTCGCGGAAGACGAGCTCGAGGCGCCCGCGCTCACGATGCCCGGCGGCTACAGCGAGCTGTCGGGACGGTCGGTGGCCGCGGGCGTGGTCAGCGACGACAGCGTGCTCCTCGACGGCAACCCGCTGCGCCCGGGCGCGCCGCCGGTGCCCACGGGCGTCGTGGTGGTCCGCGCCATCACGCTGCGTGACTTGCCGCTCCTGCTCGTCGCCAAGGCCGTGGTGGCGGAGCGCGGCACCGTGTGGGGGCCGGCCGCGTGGGTGCTGCGCGCGCTGCGCTTGCCCTGCGTGGTCGACGCGCCCGCCGCTACCGCGTCGTTTCAGAGCGGCACGCGGCTCGTCGTCGACGGCGGGCGCGGCAAGGTGCGTACGGCGGCGGGCCGCGACGAGGGCTCGCGCCCCGTCATCGCGCAGGTCGAGGCCAACATCTTCGCGCGCGAGGCCGTGCTCTCGGATCCGCGCATGCGCGCCCGCGCCACCCGCCCGGCCGATCCGCAGGTCGATCTGGTGCCACCGCCCGTGGTGCGGCCGCCGGCCGGCGGCGACTACGGCTTCGACGCGCCGCCGCCGCGGCCAAACCTGTTCGAGCGCGAGGTGGTGCCCTCACCCATCGGGCCCACCGAGCTCTTGCTCGAGCACGATCCCATTCGGAGGACCACGCCCGATCTGGCGCGCTTCGGCGGCGAGACCGACGAAGAGACCGACATCGAGGAGCGCGACATCCTCGAGAAGACCGACATCGAGGAGCGCTGATGGCCGCGCGCCGCGCTGCTCAGCCGCCCGGGTAGCAGGTGCTGTCGGCGTCGCAGGTGTAGCCCTCGCTCGTGCGGCAGTCCGACGGCGCCGCGCACGACTGCAAGCACACGGTGTACTCCTCGCCGGTGGCGTCGACGAGCGAGAAGCACAGCCCGCTGTTGGGGCAGTCGGCGTCGCCCGCGCAATCCGTGGTGCAGTAGCCGCCGGGCAACGAGGCCTCGCAGTAGAGGCCGCCGCCACACTGGTTGCTGGCGGCGCACCCATCGCCGAGGTCGCCGTCGCCAGTGCCGCCGGTGTCGTCGTCGCCGCCGCCGAAGCCGGGCGCGACGGTGAAGTCGGCGCCGGTGACGTGGTCGCCCACGGTGACCGTCAGGCGCCCGCAGCTCGACTGTGTGCACGCGTCGTCGTCACCGCCGCGGGGCTGGTAGATGCCGATGGCGTCCACGTCGTCGTCGTAGTCGCCGTCGCTGTTGACGTCGACCAGCCCCACCACCAGGTAGTCACCGGGGCTCAAGTTGAACAGCTTGTACTCGAACTGCTGGACCGCGCTGGTGGTGACGATGCGCTCCACCGACAAGGCGCCGTCGTCGTCGATGCGCACGGCGCCCACGTCCACCACGGTGAGCCCCTGCACCTCGTCGGGCGTCCACACGATGCGGGCCTCCGCCGATTGGCTGCCGAAGGTCGCGGTCACCGTGCACTCGCCGCGGTCGTCGGCGGCCTCGTTGCGGGTGATGTCGACGCTGGCGACCACGGTCTCGTCGGGCCCCAACGTGGCCGAGCTGCGATCGAGCGCGCAGTCGGCCCGGTTGTCGCCGCCGACGCGCAGATCGACGTCGGTGCCGGCAGCGCCGATGTTCTTGAAGATCACCGGTGTGGCCACCTGTCCCCGGCCCACCCGCAGCACCGACGGGCTGGCGATCACGAAGGGGCCGTCGAGGTCGCCACCGACCGCGTGCACGGCGCGCGCCGCCGACACGCGCCCGGCGCCGCAGCCCTCCGGGCAGTCGAGGTCGGGGCTCGCCGTCGAGGTCAGGAGCTGGCGCGCCTGCTCTTGGTCCATGTCTGGGTCGAGCGACTTCAACAGCATGGCGACGCCGGCCACGTGCGGCGCCGCCATGGAGGTGCCCTGGTAGTACACGACGAAGTCCTCCACCGTCGACAGCACGCCGTCGCCCTGGCCGTCGCCGTCGATGTCCTCGCCTTGCTCGCCGCCGGGGGCCGCCACGTCGACGCGGTCGCCGAAATTCGAGTAGCTCGCCTTGCGCGGCGTGGCGCGCCCCGTGCCGGTGTTGCCGTGCGAGGCCACCGTGATGGCGTCGGGCGCGTTGGCGGGCGTGAACTCCGACGCGTCGGTGTTGTCGTTGCCCGCCGCCACCACCACGATGGCGCCCGCCGCCACCGCGTCCGCCACCGCGTCGTTCATGGCCTGGCTCTCGCCGTAGCCACCGAGCGACATGTTGATGACGTCGGCGGGGTAGGGGTTGCCGTTCACGCCGTCGACGTCGTTGCCCACGGCCCACTCGATGGCGTCGGCGATATCGGCGAGCGACCCGCCGCCGGCGCCGAGCGCGCGCGCGGGGATGATGCGGCCAGCCCAGGAGACGCCCGCCACCATGGCGCCGTTGTCGGTGACGGCGCCCATGGTGCCGGCCACGTGGCTGCCGTGGAACGAGTGGCAGTCGGAGCCGCAGGCCTGATCGCCGACATCGTCACCGTCGTCGTCGCGGCCGTCACCGTCCTTGGCCACCTCGGGATCGTCGATGAGATCGGCGCCGAGCGTGGTGACGCGCTCCTCCAGGTCGGGGTGCGTCACCAGGATGCCGGTGTCGATGATCACGGCGGTGACGTCGTCGCTGCCTTGGGTGATGTCCCAAGCCGCCGGCAGGTCCATGGCCGCGTAGTGCCACTGCAACGTGAAGAACTCGTCGTTCGGCTGCGCCGCCGCCTGGAGGATCAGGTTCTTCTCGGCGTAGGCGAGCAAGGGCGAGCGCGACAGCGCCAGCACCGCCTCGGCCGTGGCCTCGGGATCCAGGGGCTTCCCGGCGGGCGTGCGCAGGTCCGCCAGGCAGCGGGTGGGCGTGCCGCACAGGCGCACGTCGACGACGATGGCGTCTTTGCCGAAGCTGCTCTCGAGCTCGATGGCGAGCGCGCGCGACAGCTCGGCCTTGCGCTCGCGCACCGGCTCGAGCGCGCGCACGATGACCTCGCCGGGGCGGAAGTGCTCCACGCGCGTCTTGCTGCCATCCACCCAGTTGGCGCTGCTCTGGTGCGGGCGGCGCGCGCCCTTCGTTGGCGCCACGCCCGTGCGCGGCAGCGCCGCCAGCTCGCTCGTCACCGCGTCGGCGAGCGCGCGCGCGAAGCCGGGCTCGATGGGTCGAAGCGCGCCTGGTAGGTCGTGCGCGGCGCTGCCGCCCTCGGGGACCGTCACGGAGCCCTGCACTTGCGCCCGCTCGGGGTCCTCGCAGCTCGGATCCGATTCGAAGTCGCACAGCCCGAGGCACGCCTCGAGGCCGGTGATGAAGGGCAGGGTGGCGCACAGGACGGCGAGGGGAAGGAAGCGGGCGACGCGCATGCCCGCATGGTAGCCGAAGGCCGGCGCCCTTGCTCCGCCGGCTCAGGGGTTCGAATTCGACGACAAGCCCACGGGCTTGCGCTGCCGCGCGGTGGGCTGCGAGTCGAGCGCGTCGGCATCGTCGAGCTCGGTGACGTCGGCCACACGGAGCGACTGGAAGCGCACCGCCTCGGACGGCAGGGGCGGCGGCGTGTCCACGCCGGCCTCGTCGAAGAAGCGCGAGAACAAGCCGCTCGACGACGACGGGACCTTCCACCCGCCATCGACGCTGGCGGGGGGCGCGCTCGTCGGCGGCACGGTCACGGGCGGCACCGAGGCCTCGACGGGCGGGGGCTCGGACGGGCGCAGGTTGCGTCCAGAATTGAGCTCGTCGAGGTGGCGGGCGGCCTCGAGGAGCAAGTAGGTGGTCTCGCGGTCGATGTTCGGCTGCTCCACGCGCCGGCCGTAGCGGATGCGGAAGGCGCCGCGAGCAACCATGAAGAGGGCGAAGAACGCGTCCTCGCCGTGAAGGTCGCCCTTGTGCGCGAACACCACGCGGCCCTTCTCCACCGCCAGCGAGCCGGCGCTGTCGTTCTTCGGCTTGATCTCGACGATGGCGTCGCGCCGACCGCTGGCCAGCGTCTGCACGATCTCGCTCACCGGCATCTCGCGCAGCGTGCCAATGACGCCCGTGGGCTCGTCGTCCTCCAGAGGCGCGTCGGCGAAGGCGGTCTGCGGCGGCAGCGACCCGAAGGGCGGCGTCAGCACGTAGTGGCCGCCCTTGAGCGCGGGGCCCTCGGCGGGCGTGAGCGGCACCAGGTCGAAGGGCTCGATGCCCGAGATGCCGGCGGGCGCGGCGCGCAGCACCTCCAGGGCCACGCGCGAGCCCGGCGCGCAGGCCACGGCGTCGTCGAGCACGCGGCACACGGCGTTGAAGCGCTCACTGCCGAGCTGGAGGGTCACCTGCAGCTGCGCGCCCTCGACGAACAGGTGCGGGACCTCGCGCAGCACGCCCTGGATGCGGGCGGCCCCAGAGCTCACCTCGACGCTGCCACGGCCGTCCAGCACGGCGGCATCGATGTGGCGTTCGAGGGAGAGGATCGGCACGCGCCGACGATAGCCCCGAGGAGGGCCCTGTCCATGGCCTTCCTCGGGAAAACAATCAGACTGTCCGGTTTGTGTCCAGGCGCGAAACGGGGCTCCCCGCCGGCGCCGGCGCCGGCTATCCGGGGCGCATGGATGCCAAGGAAATCGTCGAGAAGTGCAAGCGCACCACGATGTACTCGTGGTCCGCCGGCGACAGCGTCGACCCGATCCCCGTGGTGGCCGCCAAGGGCGTGTGGCTCACCGCCGCCGACGGCAAGCGCTACCTCGACTGGAACAGCCAGGCCATGAGCGTGCACATCGGGCACGGTCACCCGCGGGTGATCGCGGCCATCGAGCGCCAGGCGCGCGAGCTCGCCTACGCGTACGCGGGCACCGCCACCGAGGTCCGCGCGCGCCTGGGCGAGAAGCTCGCCGCCCTCATGCCCGGCCACCTCAACACCAGCTTCTTCACGCTCGGCGGCGGTGAGTCGAACGAGAACGCCGTGCGCGCCGCGCGCGCCGTCACCGGGCGCCAGAAAGTGCTGGCGCGCTACCGCAGCTACCACGGGGCCACCGCGCTCGCGATCAACATGACCGGCGACTACCGCCGCTGGGCCAACGAGCCCGGGCCGCCGGGCATCGTGCACGTCCTCGACCCGCAGCCCTACGACTATTCGTTCGGCGCCACCGACGAAGAGCGCGGCCAAAACCACCTGCGCTACCTCGAGGAGGTCATCGCCGCCGAGGGCGGCCACACCATCGCTGCCATGCTGATCGAGACGGTCACCGGCACCAACGGCGTGCTCCCGCCGCCGCCGGGATACCTGGCCTCGCTCAAGGCGCTGCTCGACAAGCACGGCATCCTGCTCATCTGCGACGAGGTGATGGCGGGCTTTGGGCGCACCGGCAAGATGTTCGCCTTCGAGCACGGCGGCATCGTCCCCGACCTCGTCACCATGGCGAAGGGCCTCACCTCGAGCTACCTGCCGCTCGGGGCCGTGGGGCTCTCCGATCGCATCGCGCAGCACTTCAAGAAGAACGTCTTCTACGGCGGGCACACCTACAACAGCCACCCGCTCTGTCTGGCGGCGGCGCTGGCCAACATCGAGGTCATCGAGGAGGAGAGGCTGGTAGAGCGCGCGGCCAGCCTCGAGCCCCTCATGAAGGCGGAGATGGCGCGGCTCAAGGCCAAGCACCCCTCGATGAAGGAGGGCAGGGCCATCGGTCTGTTCGGCATGATCGACCTGCAGAAGAACGCCCGCGGCGAGCCCTTCTCTCCCTATGCCTCGTCGGGACCCGTCATGGCCAAGCTCTCACGCTTCTTCCGCGACCAGGGCCTGCTCACCTTCGTCAAGCACAGCAACTTCACCTGCGTGCCGCCCTTGTGCATCAGCGAAGACGAGCTCCGGCAGGGCTTCGCCATCGTCGATCGCGCGCTCGAGCTCACCGACGCCGAGTACCAGACCTAGTGCCACAAACCCGAAGTTCGTAGGGGGTTGTGCGCCGTGGATTCTCTTCGAGGGCAAGGAGCCCCGCAGCCGCGTAGCAGAGCTACGCGGCGAGGACGCGACGCAGGCATCGACGAGAAGACC
>JADZDP010000042.1 GCA_020850995.1 Deltaproteobacteria bacterium | reverse complement strand
TCGCGAGCGAGGCGCGTCGATGGCAAGGAGCCCCGCAGGGCCGTGGCCGTCGCCACGGACCGAGGACGCGACGCCGCCAGCGACGATGGATCGCTCGCGAGGACGACTGCGTTGTCCATTCGCGGGCCCTAACCAGATGCGCACGTCGTGGTCACCGGCGATCGTGCTCACGGCCCTGGCGGCGCTGGCATGCACGCCCGATCCCGGCATGGTCGCCTCGCCCAGCGACGACCCCGACGCGTGGCTCGTCGACACCAGCCACGAGTACCGGGCGGAGCTGTCCGAGCCGCGCTTCGTGGTGCCGTCCGACGGCCTGCCCGTGCTCACCAACGTCGCCAACAACAACGTCGCCATCGAGCGGTACGACGGCCGCCTCTACCTCGCATGGCGCACGGCGCCCACGCACTTCGCCTCGGTCGACGCCGAGCTGCACGTGGTGTCGTCGGCCGATAACGGCGAGACCTGGCAGAGCGAGCTCGACGTCGCCTTGGGCAGCGATGTGCGCGAGCCCAACCTGGTGGTGCTGCAGGGCACGCTCTGGCTCTCGTTCTTCCAGGCCGGCACCGACCCCTACGCCTTCGAGCCCGTCGCCATGTGGCGCGCGCGCCGCGCCATCGACGGCGGCTGGACCGAGCTCGAGCAGTGGGGCGACGCCACCGAGGTGCCGTGGGACATCAAGGTGCGCGGCGGCCGCGGCCTGCTCACCATGTACTCGGGCGAGCACTACGGCAGCGGCGTGCCCGACGTGCGCGTGCACTTCCGCGGCACCGCCGATGGCATGGCGTGGACCGACGTCGATCGCGATCGCCCCGATGTCTATCTGGGCGGCGCCTCCGAAGCGGGCTTCGAGATCGACGACGACGGCGGCCTGTGGGCGGTGTTGCGCAACGAAGACGGCGACGCGAGCGGCTTTGGCTCGCTCTTGTGCCACGCGCCGGCCGACGACCTCGCCGCCTGGGAGTGCCCGAGCGAGAGCGACCCTGAGCGCTACGACTCGCCCAAGATGTTGCGCCACGGTGACGACGTGTACCTGCTGGCGCGCCGCGATGTGGGCGGGCCCTTCGACCAAGGGCGCGACGACCTCACGCTCGAGGAGCAACGCACGCAGTACGCCGCCGCCTACTGGAACCGCCCCAAGCGCACGGCGCTCTATCGCATCGACGAGGTCGAGCGGCGCATCGTGCACGTGCTCGACTTGCCATCGGCGGGCGACACGGCGTTCCCCTCGGTGCGCCGCACGGGCGCCGACACCTTTCAGATCGCGAACTACACCTCACCGCTCG
The DNA here is from genome assembly GCA_020850995.1 of Deltaproteobacteria bacterium. Lineage (GTDB taxonomy): Bacteria > Myxococcota > UBA727 > UBA727 > VGSZ01 > JACOUT01. The sequence continues at coordinate 14,664 of JADZDP010000042.1, read as the reverse complement.
ATGACCCCGAGCGCACCTGGCTCGAGGGCCAAGGCGCGCTCGATGGCACCAGCATCTATCTGATCACGCTGACCTTCGCGGCCGACTGAGGACGGTCGGCGCACGCTCGACCGTCGTGGGCACGCTTGCTAGCGTCGCAGCGTGAAGTTGACGCTGCTCGCCCTCGGGCACAGCCCCTCACTCGCGCTGCGGTCGCTGGCGCGCTACGTGAAGACCGACCCCACGCTCGTCGAGGTCGATGTCGCGCTGGTCGATCGCGATATCCGTCCCTTCCTCGCTGAGCGCGGCTCCTCCGACCTGGTGTGGTCCTTCTCCTCCCACGTCGATCGGCTGATCCAGGAGCTGCTCGCCAGCGAGCCAGACGTACTCGGTGTGTCTTGCTACCTGTGGAGCGTCGAGATCTCTCTTGCCGTCGCGGCCCGGGTCAAGGCACTGCGGCCCGGCACGCGCGTGGTGGCTGGCGGACCCGACGTTGGCCCGCGCGCGGCGACGCTGCTGGCGCGCGAGCCTGCGCTCGACCTGGTCGTGCGCGGCGAGGGCGAGCTGCCGCTGGCGGCGCTGCTCGGTGCGCTCGCGCGCGGCGACCCGCTCGACGCCGTGCCGGGCCTCAGCTGGCGACACGGCGAGCACATCGTCGAGAACCCGCGCCCCGAGGGCAGGGTCGACCTGCGGCGCCTCGCGGGGGTGTGGGACCCGGCGCCCTCGCGCGCCGAGGTGGAGGGGTGGGGATGGCCCTACCTGCTGTTCGAGACGCAGCGCGGCTGCCCCTATCGCTGCGGCTACTGCATGTATGGCAGGAGCGCGCCCAACCCGCGCCCCCTCGACTTCGTCGACGAGCTCGCCGCGCTGATGGATCAAGGCCACGTCGTGGAGCTGTGCGACCCCACGTTCACGACGATGCAGGAGCGCGCCAAGCAGATCCTGCGCGCGCTCATCGAGCGGCGCCGCAGCGACGCCGGTGGGCTGTACATCGAAGCCTACGCCGACTCCATCGACGACGAGCTCGCCCGGCTCCTCAAGGCGGCCGGCGTGGTGCGCATGGGGGTCGGGCTCCAGACCTCCTCGGTGCGCGGGCTGCGCGCCGCGTCGCGGCCAGAAAACCTCGAGCGCTTCGCGGCTGGCGTCGCGCGCATGCGCGCGCACGAGCTGCACTTCTACGTCGACACGCTGTGCGGTCTACCGGAGACCACGCTGGCCGACCACGTGGAGACGCTCACCTTCCTGCTCGAGCACGGCATCGTCACGGTCGAGTCGTACCGCCTGCTCGGGCTGCCGGGCTCGCCCATGGTGGAAGAGGCCAGCAAGCACGGCATGGTGTTCGCGCCGAGCCCCCCCTGGGAGCTGCTCGCGAGCCGGGACTGGCCCGCGGCCGACCTCGCCCGAGCCAACGTCCTCAACGAGCGGTTCCGGGCGTTGTCGGGGCGCATGCGGCCCGAGGTGATGGCGCGGCTCGCGCGCGTCGCCGGCGGCCTCGATCGTCTGCTCGACGGCCTCGCCAGCGGCGGGCCGATCGAGGCACAAGAGGATGCCGAGCTGTCGCGCCGGCTCGCCGCGATCTTTCGGCAGGAGCGCGGCACCAGCGTGCGTTGATCGGCGGATCGCGAGAGGGCGTGCCACGAGGGCCAGGCGCAGCCGAGGCGCGTGGCCGTCGGCACACGCCGAGCACGCGACGCAGCCAACGGGGCAACGACCAAGCGAGGAACGAAGCACGGGATGCTGGAGCCGCGTTCCTGCAGGAGCTCGTGCGCACGACACGCTCGAGGCGATTCAGGCGCCCCGCGCGCGCACGAACGGCGGCGCGCCACCGTAGGTCAACGCGCGCCACAACCACTCGAGCGGCCCCATGTGGAAGCGCGCGAGCCAAAGCGGCGACCACACCAGCATGGCCACCCACACCGCCACCACTACCACCAGCTGCTCGGTGCGCTCGAGCGTCCCGAAGAGCCCGACACCGTGCCCGTAAAAGATCGTGGTGCAAACCAGGCTCTGCGCGATGTAGTTGGTGAAGGCCATGCGCCCGGCCGCCGCCAGCGGGCGAGCGACGACGTGGTCGGCGCCCAAGACGCGAAACGCCAGCAGCACCAAACCGACATAGCCAACGGCGACGAAGACGCTGCCCCACACGTTGTACTGCGTGCCCAGGAACAGCGAATGCTCGACGGCCCAGCCATGCGCTTCGTGCTGCTGCACACCAAGCTCGACGATCGGCAGGCCGATGAACAGGCCCGCGACGGCGAGCAGCGCGTAGACACGCGCCGGGCGCTCTCCGGTGAGGATGCGCCAGCGGAACAGCGCTATGCCGAGGAGCATCATGGCGGTCGCGCGCGCGCCGAGCCCGCCGAGCGCGAGCAACAGGGTCTGGAGGATCAGCGCCTCCTCGGCGCGCACCGGCATCTGCGCGAGAAAGCCTCCCCGAAACGCCGCCAGCTCGCGGGCCAGCGCCGCGGGCGAGGCGTCCCATGTCTCCCGCACGAACGCCGCGGCCTCGGGTGGCCAGCGGCCTGCCGCCAGCGACCAGCCGAACGCAGCCAGGAGGCCGGTCGCCCCTGCTAGCAGTACGAACGCGAGCGCCACCAGCCGCAGCGGTGGCTGGCGCCGCAGCAAGTACACGCCGAGCCCGCAGAGCCCGTAGGTGAACAGGATGTCGCCGTACCACAGCAAGTACGCGTGCAAGACGCCGAAGAGCAGCAGCCACCCCATGCGCCGGTAGTGGAGCCTGGCGCTCTGCGCGCCGCGCGCCTCGGCGCGGCCGGTCATCAGGACCACGCCGGCGCCGAAGAGCATGGCGAAGATGCCCATGAACTTCTGGTCGCCCAACAGGTGCGTCGCATGCCACACGACGCGGTTTGCTCCCGTCAGATCACCGAAGGTCGTCGGGTGGACGTAGGCGATGCTCGGCATCGCGAAGGACTGGATGTTGAGGAGCAGGATGCCGAGGACGCCCACGCCCCGCAGCACATCGAGGGCAATGATGCGCGCCGGTTCGCTGCCCGCGTCGGATTGTACCGCGCTCGTCACGCCGTCCCCCTCGGGCGCTCGTAGTACGACCTGATCGCGTCCGCCACCGGGACCTCGGCTGACGTCGACGCGACCGGTGCTCCTGCCCGACGTGGGTGCGAGGCCCGCGCCTTGCTCGAGGGGCAAGGTCCCTTCGATGGCACCCGCCGCAGGTACCCAGCCTTGCCGTCGTGGCGATCGAGCAGGTGAGCTGTTGCAACGCGAGCCGCGCAAAAAAAAGGCGGACGCTCCTCAGCGGGGCAGCTCGCGGTCGCCTGCGACCCCTGCGCCCCTTGGGCACCGCACGGGTCGCAGCACGCTCGCCCTCACTGCCGCAGCAGCCCCGTCGTCAGCGGGCCGGGGAAGCCCTCCACCACCGCCACGTGCGCCTGCGCCTGCTTGCCCTCGAGATCGACGTCGAGGGGATCGACGTCGAGCCAAGTGCCCCCCGGGCCCTCGGGCACGAACACCTGCGCCCAGGTGCGCGCCGCGCCGTCTGCGCTGCCGCTGACCACGCGCGCCGCATGCCCCACCGCGCGCAGGCACGCGGTGGTGAGCGCGGCGCCTGCTTGGTCGCCGCCGCCGAGCTGCACGGCCCACAGCGCCGAGGGTGGGCCACCGGCGCGCTCGGCGGCGAGCTTGGGCTTCACCGCCAGCGCGATGCGGCGCGCCGCCGCCGCCGGTGCTTCGCCCGCCGCCTGCGACTTGCACCACGAGGCCACCTTGGCGGTGCCGCTCTCGAGGAAGGGCGCGGGCGCCGTGTGCTCGGGGCGCGGCGCGTCGTTGGCGCCGAGCGGCGGTGGCGCGTCGGGCGTCACGGTGCCGCCTGCCTCCAGCGTGCCGGTGCGAACGCTGGCGTTCTCGAGGTCGAGCACCAGCACCTTGCGCGTGGCTGGCGTTGCCTGGTCGTCGCCGCGCGCGGGCTTCACGTGCTGCGCGAGCGACCACAGCACCACGGGCAGATCCGGCAGCAGCACGCGCTCGTCGTCACCGCGGGAGAACACCACGCGCGCGGCGCCCTCGCCTTTGAGCTCGACGTAGCGCTTGCCCTTCTTGCCCTCGCGCCGATAGCTCGCCGCCGTGACGAAGCCCTGCGGGTCGAGGGTGGCTTGCTCGATCACCAGGTCGTGGGGCGCGTCCACCAGGCTCACCGAGCGCTGCACCTGCTCACCGCCGAGCGCCGTGACGCGTACCACCTCGTGCGCGTCGGCGACCTTCTTGCCCGCCACCATGACGGGCAGATCGACCTGCGTGATGCGCGGGCCCTCGTCGCAGGCGAGCACGAGCAGCAGGGGACACAGGACGAGGCGGGGGAGCTGCACGGCTGACCTCAGATGCTCGGGTCGAACTCACCGCCACCATCTCTTCGGCGCGAGCCCACGCGCACCGTGGCCTCGTGCTCGACCACGGAGTAGGGCGGCACGCTCTGCACCAGCCACACGTTGCCGCCCACCACGCTGTGGTGGCCCACCACGGTGCCGCCGCCGAGGATGGTGGCGCCGGCGTAGATGGTGACGTGGTCCTCGATGGTGGGGTGGCGCCGCTGATCCTGCAGGCGGCGCGACACGCTGAGCGCGCCGAGCGACACGCCCTGGTAGATCTTCACGTGGTCGCCGATGAGCGTGGTCTCGCCGATGACCACGCCGGTGCCGTGGTCGATGTAGAAGCTCTTCCCGATGGTGGCGCCCGGGTGGATGTCGATGCCGGTGCGGCCATGGACGTCCTCGCTCATCATGCGCGCCACCAGGCGCGCGCCCGCGGTCCACAGGCGGTGCGCCACGCGGTGCACCACCACCGCGCGCAGCCCCGGGTAGGCGAGGATGATCTCCTCCTTGGCGCGCGCCGCCGGATCGCCCTCGAGCAGCGCGGCCACGTCGAGCGAGAGCGCGGCGCGCAGCTCGGGGATGCCCTGCAGCATGGCGCCCACCAGCGCGGTGGCGTCGGCGCGCACCTCGTCGGGCGCGCGCTCCTGCTGGAAGGCCAGATCGAGCGCGACCTGCTCGGTGAGCGCCTGGGCCAGCCGCTCGACGCGCGCGCGCGTCACGGGGGCGAGCGTGGCGTCGGTGAGGTGCTCCTCCGCCAAGAAGCCCGGGAAGCACAGCTCCTCGATCTCATGCAGCACGCGGGCGATGGCCGCGCGCGCGGGCAGGCTGCGCCCGCCGATGTGATTGATGCCGCCGGATCCGCGGTAGCTCGCGACGATGCGCGCGGTGAGGTCGTCGAGGTTCATGAGCGGTTCGTCGCTGCTCGTTGTACCAGCTTGGCCTCATCGAGGAGGGTCCGGTAGGCCACATAGCGCCGCTCGGGGATGCGGCCGTCGGCCACCGCGCGACGGACGGCGCAGGCGGGCTCGTCCTCGTGCCGGCAGTCGCGGAAGCGGCAGGCCTCGGTGACCAGGGTGAAGGCCGGAAAGTAGGCCGCCAGGTCCTCCGCCGGTACGTCCACCAAGCCGTACTCGCGCACCCCTGGGGTGTCGACGATCTCGCCGCCGCCCTCCAAGCGCCACAAGGTGCTGGTCGTGGTGGTGTGCACGCCCGCGCCCCGCGCCACCGACAGCTCGCTGGTGGCGCGCGCGGCGCCGGGCACCAGGCGGTTGAGCAGCGAGCTCTTGCCGACGCCGGAGGGGCCCACCAGCACGACGCGCCCGAGGCGCGCCAAGAGCGCGCTCAGCTCCATGAGGCCGGCGCCGGTCTTGGCGCTCACCACCAGCACCGCGAGCCCGTCGTCGCCGCGGGCGCGCATGGCCGGGATGACGCCCTCGGTGTCGGGCACGTCGCTCTTGTTGACCACCACGATGGGCTCGATGCCGGCCGCCCGCGCCGCCACCACGGCGCGGTCCACCAGGCCGGCCTTGGCCGGCGGATCCACGGCGGCCACCACGCACAGGGCATCGATGTTGGCGGCCACCACGTGCACGGCGCCACCAGCGGTGCGGCGCCGCAGCTCGGTGCGGCGCGGCGAGAGCTCCAGGCGCTCGCCATCCACGAGCACGGTGTCGCCCACCACCAGGCCGCTCCTCCTGGCCACGCGGACGCGCCGCCGCTCGCCGCCCGGAAGCTCCACCTCCACCGCCACGCCGAGGTGCTCCACCAGCACGGCGGGCTGCCCCTTTGGGGCGCGTTGCATGGTGGTGGGGCGGCGCTCTCGGGCCATGCTCAGGCGGGCGTAATCCTTGACGAATCGTCGCGCGGCTGGAGCCAGCAGGCAAGGACAAAGGGCGTTTCTCCGCGTCCGGACGCGGATTGTGGCTTGACGCCCGCCCCCGGGCGGGGGAATTGGCAACCCCGCACCAACACCGCGCCACCCAAGCCCCCCAAGGAGCCACGTGCACATGACCAAGAACGACCTCATCGACCTCATCTCGTCCAAGCAGGACGGCATGACGAAGAAGGCGGCTACCGACATCCTCGACGCTCTGTTCGACGCCATGGCTACGACCATCCGCAAGGACGAGAAGTTCACCTACCCGGGCTTCGGCACCTTCGTGGTCAGGAAGCGCAAGGCCCGCGACGGCATCGACCCGCGCACCCGCGCCAAGATCAAGATCCCGGCCTCGAAGACCGTCGGCTTCAAGCCGGCCAAGGCCTTCAAGGACACCCTCTCGACCATCGCACCCTGAGCGCTACGACCGCGTCCTGACGCGCTCGCGGGCCCCCCCTGGGGCCCGCGTCTTTTTCCCCGGCCTTGCGGGCGGGTCGCCCTGCGCAGGGAAGCTCGTGCCCACCCGCGCACGGGCAGCCGGCGGCCGCTTCGGGGTCGCGGGCAGCGTCGATGCGCGCGTCGTCGGCCACGCCAGGCCCGCCGCGCTCAGGACAGGAGCGTGCGGCCGCGGCAGGGCCGAGGGAGCAAGTCCCTGCCCAGCTCAGGACGGCTTTGGCAGCTGGGCCACGCGCAGCAGCGCGGCGCGGGCCTGCTCCAGATGGCCCTCGTTGGCGCGCAGCTTCAGGACGGCAAGCAGATCCGCCTGGGCGTTGGCGCGGTCGCCAAGCTCGAGCTGCAGCAGCGCGCGGCGCAAGAGCCAGTTGGAGCGGTCGAGCGGGCGCGCCGCGAGCGTCAGCGCCTCCGCGCAGAGCTCCAGGCCCTCCTCGCAGGGGCCGCGCTTGGTGGCGAGCTGAAAGAACAGCGACAGGAGCTCGGCGGGCAGGGGGGCGTTCCTGCGCGCCTCGCGCAACAGGTCGGCGGCCGCGTCCACCGCGCCGGCGCGAGCGAGCGCGAGCACTTCGTCGAGCAGCGTGGCGTTCGCCATCGCGGAATTGTAGCACTGCCCGTGGCCGACGCCGGGCTGCCAGGCCCCCCCGAGAGCGCCGCGAGGACGCGCGCGATCCGCATCGCCTGCTACGCCGTGCTCTCCCTCGTATGGGGCTCGACCTACCTGGCGATGCGCTTCGCGCTCGAGACACTGCCGCTCTTCTTCCTCGCGTCGGCGCGCTTCGTGGTGGCCGGCGCGCTGCTCTTCGGCATCGCCGCCGCCCGCGCGTCGCCCATGCCCACTGCACGCCAATGGGGCCACTCGACCGTCGTGGGCGCCTTCTTGCTCATCGGCGGCAACGCCGCGGTGCTGTGGGCCCTTCGGTACGTGGCGTCGGGCACCGCTGCCCTGATCATCGCCCTCACGCCCCTGTGGTTGGCAGTCCTGTCGCGCGCGCGGCCCACGCGCGCCTTGGTGGTCGGCATCGCCCTCGGCCTCGCCGGCGTCGCCACGTTGGTGGCGCCCTCGCTCTTGGCTCACGACGGTGCCACCGACCCCTTGGCCGCAGGCGTCCTGATGCTCTCGTCGCTGTCGTGGGCCGTGGGCTCGCTGATCGCGAGGAAGGGCGGGCCACCCTCGGGCCTGGTGGCCGCCGCGGCGCAGATGCTCGCCGCGGGGGCCCTGCTCCTCGCCTTGTCCCTCGGCGCCGGCGAGGTGGCCGACCTCGCCATCGCCGAGGTCTCGTGGCGCAGCTGGCTGTCGCTCGCGTACCTCTCGATCCTCGGCAGCCTGGTGGGCTACTCGGCCTATGGCTGGCTCCTGCGCCACGACACGCCAGAGCGGGCCAGCACCTTCGCGTACGTCAACCCCGTGGTGGCGGTGCTGCTCGGCGCGCTGCTCGCCGATGAGCCCGTGACGCCAAATGTGCTGGCCGCTGGCGCGCTCATCGTGGTGGGCGTGGCGCTGATCGTTCGGCGCCGCTGAAGGTCAGGCGCGTGGGTCGAAGCGCGACGCGCGCGCCAGCTCCTCGAACAAGCGCCGCTCCTCGGCCGTGGGGCTCTGCGGGACCACGATGCGCAGCTCCACCGTTAGGTTGCCGCGCTCGCCGCCCTTCTTCTGCAGGCCCTTGTCCTTGAGGCGGAGCTTCTGTCCGCCCTGCGAGCAGGCCGGCACCTTGAGCTGGAGCTCGCCGTCGAGCGTGCGGAACGGGACCTTGGCTCCAAGGAGCGCCTCCCATGGCGCCAGCGGCAGCACGGCCTGCAGGTCGTGGCCGTCGACCGTGAAGCGCGCATGGGGCGTGATGGACACCTTGAGCAGGAGATCGCCGGCGGCGCCGCCGCCCAGGCCGCGCTCGCCTTGGCCCGCCAGGCGAATGCTGGTGCCGTCGGTGGTGCCGGCGGGGATTTTGACCTGGAAGCTGCGCTCCTCGACGCGGTGCCCGCCGTCGGCGCCGGTGACGCCTTGCTGCAGCGTGATCTGCTTGGTGACGCCGTGGTAGGCGTCGTCGAGCGAGATGCTCAGGTCCGCGTGCTGGTCGGCCCCGCGGCGCTTGCGCGGCGCCTCGCCATAGTCGTAGCCCGCCGAGTAGGGCGCGCGCCGCGCGCGCCCTGCTTGCCCCGCCGCGGCGCTGCCGAAGAAGGTGTCGAAGAAGTCCGAGAACCCCGACGGCACGCCACCGCCGCGCCCGCCGAAGGGCCCGCCGCCGTCGAAGTTGAATTCCACGCCCTGCCATCCCGGCGGCGCCCGGAACTCGTCGCCGCCGTGGTAGGTGCGGCCGAGCTGGTCGTAGCGGCGGCGCTTGTCGGCGTCCTTCAGCACCTCGTAGGCCTCGTTCACCTGCTGGAACTTGGCCTTGGCGTCTTTGGACTTGTTGATGTCGGGGTGGAACTTCTTCGAGAGCTTGCGGAACGCCTTCTTGACGTCGTCCTGCGTGGCCGAGCGTTCGACGCCGAGCACCTCGTAGTAGTCGACGAACTGCATGAAGCGCCGCTCCGGACTTCACCAATTGAATGGCGGATTCTCACGCACTGTACGCATCTGGTAGGACCGGACAACGGGCGGCGGGGCCACCGTGCCACTACCGGGGCCGCCTTTCAGGGCGCCAGCTCGGTGGGCTCCGGCGCGCCCGCGAGCACCAGCCACACGCCGGTGCCGATCAGGAGGCCGCCGACGCCCACGCCGATGGAGCCGAGCGTGATCATGAGCGGTCCGTCGACGTCGTTGAAGGTGTCGCGCGCGGCCCCCCGGTAGCTGTAGACGCCGAGCGGCGACTTGATCTCGACCGGCTGGCACCAGCGTCCGGTGCCGTCCTCGCAGATCGCCACATCGTAGAAGAGGTTCCAAACCACGGTGGTGGTGAACACGCCGGCGCCGAGCGCCACCAGGCCGCCGACGCCGGTCACCGACCAGCCAACCACCGCGCCGCGGTTGTCGAGCGGCGGCGGTGGTTGGGGCGCCAGCGGCGGCTTCGGCGTGATGACGTCTGGCTGGCCGATGCGGACGTCTGGAGCCACCGGCGGCCCCTCGGCGCTCATGGTGATGAGCTCGCGGGCGGTCTCGTTGGGTGTGAGGCGCAGCTCCCGCGTGACGGGCGCCGCTCCCTCCTTGGTGACGAGCAGCGTGTGCGTACCGGGCGCGTCCACGATGATGCGCACGGGCCCGAGCTCCGTGGTGCCGGCGCGCTTGCCGTCGAGGCGTACCTCGCCACCCGGGGTCGCGGTCTCGACGATGAGGAGCGCCGGCAGCTTGTCGGCGAGGGCGCCCTTGACCCAGGCCGCCGCGAAGCGCAGCGAGTCGTCGCTGGTGTCGGGCAGCAGCACCTCGTTCTTGCCCTTGGCCGGCTGCCCGTTGGCTGCGAGCACCGCCTCGGCTGACAGACCCACGCCCGCGCCGGTGCTGGTGACGTCGATGAGCAAGGCGGTGGTGGCCCCGGTCATCTTCGCCACCTGGGCAGCGCAGGCGGGGCCCCAGCTCGGGCAGCCGAGCGCCGCCTGGGCCTCGGCCAGCGTCACGGCCGGGGGCTCGGTCCACACACGGCCGTCCCGCACCGTCTCGGCGGCCTTGCGCAGGGCCTCGGGCCAGGAGGACGGGACCTCGCCGTCGATGTGCACGAGCACGACCCATTTGCCCGTCTTGGGCGCGCCGCTCACCCCCAGGGTCAGGGCCAGCAGCACCGGCGCGAAGTTCACCACCACCCTCCTGAACCGCCCGCAGTCTGGCACAGGCGGCCTCACGTCGGAAACCCGGCCTGGAGCCCGTTTCATCACCCCTCCCGTCGCGTGCATCGCGCCAGGCTGCCGATCACAGCGTTGCTGCGGGCCGTCCATCCGTCGAGGGTGGCCGGCTCCTCGCGCCTTGTGCTCGGCAGCTTGGCGTGCGCCCGCTCGGTCCGGGGATATGAAACGAGGCCAAGGCCGGCGCCCCGGTCAGCCCGGCGGGGCCTCGCTGGCCAGGGGCCAGACGAGCGTGGGGCGGAAGGCCAGGTGGTCACAGGCGATGAGGCGGAAGCAGACGCCGCCGCGCTTGCCCTCGAAGGCGGTGCGATGGGCAGGGGCGCCGTGGAGGTGCCCGTACACGCAGAGCGCCACGCCGAACTGCTCGAGCAGCTCCGAGAAGGCAGTGGCCGTGCGGCCGCGGTCGGCAGCGAAGGGCGGGTAGTGGATCGCAGCCACCAGCGGGCGCGCCCCTGCCAGCGCGCGCCCCGCTTGGAGTGAGAGCTTCAGGCGCTCGACCTCGCGCAGGTAGATCTTCTGATCGTCGGCGCCGAAGTCGAGCGCGCCCGGGCACGACCACAGGCGGCTGCCGGTCACCACCACCTCGCCGAGGTCGACGGCGTCGTTCTGCAGCGCCACCAGCGAGGGCGGCAGCGCCTTGCGCACCTTGCCGATGGCGCTCCACCAGTAGTCGTGATTGCCACGCACCAGCACCTTGGTGCGCCCGGGGCGCGCCGCGATCCACGCCAGGTCGGCGCTCGCCTGCTCGAGGCGCAACGCCCAGCTGATGTCGCCCGGGATCAGCACGGCGTCGTCCTTGCCCACCACGCTGTCCCAGGCGGCGGCCATGCGGGTCGCGTGGTCGCGCCAGTGTTCGCCGAACACGTCCATGGGCTTGTCGCTGGCGAAGGACAGGTGGAGGTCGGAGATACCGAAGATCTGCATGGCGGGCGTCCGAGCGGACAATGCCGGTGTGTTTCGGGTTATCAACGGCATCGATGGTGGACGAAGCCCAACACCCGGCCAGCGGCACACCGGGCGCGCCCCTGCGGCCGCTCCCGGCGGCGCGGGTTGCCTTCGTCGGCCTCGGGCTCGTCGGTGGCTCGCTTGCCAAGGCGACGCGCCGCGCGTGGCCCGGCGTGACGGTGATCGGGGTCGACCGCCCCGCCATCCTCGACGTGGCGCGCGACGCCAAGCTCATCGACGAGGCGGCGCCGCTCGACGCCGCCGCGGACCTGGTGGCCGGCGCCGACCTGGTGGTGTTCTGCTTGCCCGTGCTCGGCATCGCGCAATGCCTCGAGCGCTTGGCGCCGGCGCTGCGAGTGCGCGCCGTGGCCACCGACACCGGCTCAACCAAGCGCGTCATCGTGGAGACGGCGGCGCGCCTGGGCTTGCGCCGCTTCGTCGGCGGCCACCCCATGGCGGGCAAGTCCCAGGGCGGGCTCGCGCACGCCGACGCGGCTCTGGTGGTGGGGGCGCGTTGGTTTCTGTGCCCGGCGGCGGGCGTCGATCCGGCCGCGCTCTTGCTGTTGCGGCAGTGGGCGCGTGACCTGGGCGCGCGCCCGGTGGAGCTCGACGCTGCCGAGCACGATCGCACCGTGGCGCTCACCAGCCACCTGCCGCACGTGGTGGCCAACGCCATCGCCGAGGCCGTGCTCGACGGCGGCGCGCTCGACGCGGCCGGCGGCTCGCTGCGCGACGTCTTGAAGGTGGCGGGCGCGCCCTTTGAGACCTGGGGAGACACCTTGGCCACCAACGCCGAGGCCGTGCGCGCCGCGCTCGAGGATCTGCGCGAGCGCCTGGGGGTCATCGCCGACTCGCTCGAGGACCGCGAGCGCATGCGCGACCTGTTCGCACGCGGCCGGGCGTGCCGCGAGCGCATCACCGGGGGAGAGCGGACGACGTCGCCGCCGGAGCGCACGTGAGCGAGCTCGGCATGCACGAGCGCATGCCGGCGGTGCTGCCCACCATCCTGCCGGGCCCCGCGTGTTGGCGCGACGTGTTCGGCCGCGTGGCGCCGCTCGAGGTCGAGCTCGGGTTCGGCCGGCCCCACTTCCTCCTCGGGCGCGCCGCCGAGGTACCCGAGCGCGACGTGGTCGGTATCGAGTGGAAGGGCCGTTGGCCGCGCGCCGTCTGGCAGCGGCAGGCGCGCGGCGCGGCCACCAACGTGCGCGCGCTGCACGGCAACGCCTGGTTGCTGTTCGGCGCACTGTTTCCGCCTTCGTCGGTGACCTCGATCTTCCTGAACTTCCCCGACCCATGGTGGAAGGCCAAGCACAAGAAGCGACGCATCGTGAGCGACGCCTTCGCTGCGTTGCTCGCCTCGCGTCTGGCGCCCGGCGGCATGGTGCTGGTGCAGACCGACGTGGCGTCGCTGCTCGAGGAGCTGTTGGCGCGCCTCGAGGCGCAGCCAGGGCTCGTCAACCCAAACGGCCCGGGCCGCTTGGCGCCGAGGAAGCCGGTGGGGGCCTCGTCGCATCGGGAGCGGCGCTGCCGAGCCGATGGGGTGCCGATCTTCCGCGCCGTCGTGCTTCGGCGGTAGAACCTCCGGATGCGCTCGCTCCTGCTCGTCGCCGCGCTGACGGCCGGGCTCTCTTGCTCAACCCCCGCGCAGCATCCGCACGGTCCAGGGGCGCCGGGTGCGTCGCCGCCCGCGGGTGCCGGCGAGCTGCACCTGTTCATCACCACCGACGAACACGGCTGGCTCGCGCCGCTGGTGGACGTCGCGGCGCAGGAGGAGCGCGGCGGCGTCGTGCGCCTCTTCGATCGGCTCACGCGCGTGGAGGGCTACGCCGCAAGCCCAAAGGGGCGCGCGCGTGGGCTCGTGCTGCTGTCGACGGGCGACATGTGGACGGGCCCCTACGAGAGCACCCTGGTCGAGGGCGAACCCATGGTCGCCGCCATGAACCACATGGGCTACGCCGCCGCGGCAGTAGGCAACCACGACTTCGACTTCGGTGTGCGCAAGCTGGCCGAGCACCACGCGAGCGCGCGCTTTCCGTTCTTGGCGGCGAACCTGGTGGAGGCCGCCACCGGCGAGCCGCCGCCGTGGGCGCGCCCCTTCACCATCGTGGAGGTGGGGAGCGTCAAGCTCGGCGTGGTGGGCATGACCAACGTCGACACGCCGGTGACCTCGGACCCCCGGCACCTGACCGGGTTGTCGTTCTTGCCCTACATCGAGACGCTCGAGCGCTGGATCCCGCGCGCGCGGGCCGCCGGCGCCGAGGAGATCGTGGTGCTGGTCCACGACGAGCTGCTGCGCGCGGACGAGCTCATGCCCACCTTGCGCAAGCACCGCGTGCGCGCCGCGAGCTTCGGTCACCACCACCAGGCCGGCGCTCGGATCGACGACGGCGGCACCGCCGAGCTCGACGACGACGTGAGTATCTGCAATGGGGGCGCGTACCTGCGCTCGTACTGCCGCATCGACCTGCGCTTCGCCGGCGGCGCGCTCACGGCGCGCGCCGTTGCCGTCACGCAGGTCAGCGGCGCGCACGACGAAGCGCTGCCGAACCGCGACGCCGCGCTCGTCGACATCGTGGCGCGCGCCGAGGAACATGCCCAGCGCATCGGCGGCGAGGTGCTGGTCGAGGCCGCGCGACCCTTGCGTCGTGGCACGCAGGGCGAGCTTGGGCAGCTGGTGGTGGATGCGTGGCTCGCCGCCCTGCCGTGGGCGCAGGTGGCCATCACGAATGCGGGCGGCATCCGCCAGGATCTGCCGGCGGGGCCCGTGCGCGTCCGCGACATCGCGAGCGTGCTGCCGTTCAACAACTTCCTCGTGGTGGTCGAGCTCACCGGCGCCGAGCTCAAGGAGGCCCTGACGAACCCAGAGTCCGTCGTGGCCGGCGTGCGGTACCGCTTCAAGGACGTCGGCGAGCGGCGCGTGGTCACGGCGCTCACCTGGAACGACGGCCGCCCCGTCGCCGACGCCGAGCGTGTGCGCGTGGTCATCAACGACTTCATGTACCGCGGTGGCGACCACTTCTCCTTTGCGCGCTGGGACGAGGAACCCGAGGAGACGGCCGTCGACTGGCGCGAGCCGGTGTTGCGCCGCTTGCGAGCGCTCGGTCAGCAAGGGCAGGCGCTCGCGCTGACCCCCGACGACCGAGCGCGCCCCGAATCAGCTCTCTAGAGTTCGTTTCAAAACCCCTCCCGTCGCGTGCATCGCGCCAGGCGGGCGATCACTTCGTTGCTGCGGGCCGACCATCCGTCGAGGATGGCCGGCTCCTCGCGCCTTGTGCTCGCCCGCCTGGCGCGCGCCCGCTC
>JADZDP010000041.1 GCA_020850995.1 Deltaproteobacteria bacterium | reverse complement strand
GCAGCGCCGTCGCGAGCGGGAGCCGGTGGTGCGAGGGCAAGGAGACGCGCAGGCGCGTGGCCGTAGCCACGTGCCGAGCACGCGACGCCGCCGTCGCACCACCGGCTCGCGCGCAGCAGGCGATGTAACCGAATCAGCTCTCTTGCGCGCGCGCCGCGGCGCTACGCCTGCCCCTCGAACAGGTCGGGGGCCGGCGCGCTGGTGCCCGCTTGGATGCCCTGCTCGGCGAGGAAGCGCTCGATGCGGGCCATGAGCGCCTGCTGCTCGAGGCGGGCGAAGCGCGCCCACGTGGTGCCGTCACCCTTGAGCAGCGCCATGGCGCGCGCCAAGCCACCGGGCCCGGTCGCCGCCTCGTCGAGCTGGCGTTTGAGCGTGCCCGTGCTGCGCTCGATGAACGCGCGCAGCACCTCGAGCGTAAACGAGGTGTCGACGGGCGCCAGCGGCGCGAAGCGCTGCGGAGAGGTGCGCAGCTTGCCCTTGAGATCGGCCTCGTCGTCGAAGCCGGGCACCAGCGTGAGCACCTCGCCGGTCTCGCGATCGAGCCAGCTCTTGGCGCCGGTGGCGTCGCGGAACGCGAGCTCGAGGTCGGCCCAGTCGATGTCGAGCGTGCGCATGGCACCTCCTGGGGAGGATCTGGGCGCGGCCATCACCCGGACGCAACCACCCGCCTGTCGTCGACGACAGCTGTCGTTTGTTATGTAACTGACACCATAGCACCACCGGTTGACATCACCCTTCCACGTGCGAGCCCGCGCCCATGATGCTTCTCGCCTTCGCCCTGAGCGCCACCCTCGCCGCCGCGTCCAGCTCCGTCGTCGACGTAGGTGCGGCGCCTGGCCCTGCCGCTCCGTCGCCCGACGCGCGTTTCTTGCGCGCGCGCGCGTACCGCTCCGCGGGGCGCGCGGTGCCGGTGCTGCCT
The DNA here is from genome assembly GCA_020850995.1 of Deltaproteobacteria bacterium. Classification (GTDB taxonomy): domain Bacteria; phylum Myxococcota; class UBA727; order UBA727; family VGSZ01; genus JACOUT01. The sequence goes on along the minus strand of JADZDP010000041.1, from coordinate 7,891 downwards.
CGTGCGGACGTGCTGCTCGTGCGCTTGCCGCCCGCGACGACGGCCGACGCGGTGGCCGCGCTCGTCGAGGAGCGCGCCCTCGGCCTCGCCCTCGCCGACGGATCGCGCGCCGCCGACCACGTGCTGGTGGCGAGCGCGCGCCGGGTGCGGCCCCACGGCCTGTTCCTGGTCGAGCTGGCGGCGCCGGCCCCGCGCGCGGCGCTGGCGCTGGTGGCGACCGATCTTGCCGGCGTCACCGACGGCGTCTGGCCCGCGCTCGGCCGCCAGCGCGGGCGCGCCTTCGCCGACGACCGCCTCGTCGTCACCGCCGCGCCGGGGCGCCTGCAGGAGCTCTTGCCCGCGCTGCTCAGCGCCACCGGCGGGCGCTTGGTGCGCCGTTCGCCCATCCCCGACACCGCGCTCATCGCCGTGGGCGCCCCCTTCGCACACGACGCCGTCGACGCGAGCGCCGCCCTCGACGGCACGCCCGGGCTCATCGCCGCCGAGCCCGATCTGTACCGCGAGCTCGCGCCGCGCGCCGCCGTCGACGACCCGCGCTTCCCCGAACAGTGGCACCTGTCCCATGACCCGAGCATCCCGGGCGTGGGCGAGGTGTTCGCCGACGACGCGTGGGACCTGACCATGGGGGACCCGAGCGTGGTCATCGCCGTGTTCGACACCGGCATCGACGTCGATCATCCGGATCTGGCCGCCAACATGGACGCCGGCTTCGACGCCGCCGGCGACGACGACGATCCGCGCGCCGAGTGTTCCATGAGCTTCGATGGGCGCGACGTGGCGGCCGGCTGCCCCGACGAGGCTCCGTACCGCGAGTCACACGGCACCAGCGTGTCGGGCACCATCGCCGCCGTCGCCAACAACGGCCTCGGCGTGGCCGGCGTGTGCCCCGGCTGCCGCATCATGCCCGTACGCCTGCTCGGCGACGAGGCGGCCAGCGGCCTGTCCATCGCCGAGGCCTTCACCCGCGCCGTCGACGAGGGCGCCGCCGCCATCAACAACTCCTGGGGCCCGGGCTTCTCGCTCTACTTCCCGCTCTCCACTGCCGAGCGCGGCGCCTTCCAGCACGCGCGCAGCGCCGGGCGCGGCGGCCTCGGCACCGTCATCCTGTTCGCCGCGGGGAACGAGACCCGCGACGTCGCCATCGACGCCTACGCCGCCGACCCCTCGGTGATCGCGGTGGCGGCCACCACCAACCTCGACGACTGGGCGCCCTACTCGAGCTACGGCCCGGCCGTCGACGTGGCGGCGCCGAGCCAGGGTCTGCCGGCGGAACAAGACGGCGTGGCCGACGACGACGCGGGCATCGTGTGCACCGACTACAGCGGTGATAACGGCTATGACGCCGGCGACTACAACCCGGGCTTCTCGGGCACCTCGGCGTCGTCGCCGGTAACAGCCGGCGTGGTGGGCCTGGTGTTGAGCACCAACCCCGGGCTCACCGCCGAGCAGGTGCGCCTGGTGCTCACGCGCAGCGCCGACAAGATCACGGCGGACAAGATGCCCTGGGCCGACCTGCTCGGCGAGGACCAAGCGTTGCTCGACCAGTTCTTCGGCTACGACGACAACGGCCATTCGCTCGCGTTCGGCTACGGGCGCGTCAACGCGGCGCGCGCGGTGGCCATCGCGAGCGATCCCGGCGTCGCCGGCGGCCCCTGTGACGCGCCCGGCTGCACCTTTTGCTCGGCAGCCGGGGTGTGCCTCGATCGCTGCGACGCCCAAGACGACTGCGCTGATGGCAGCGTGTGCGACGTGGCGCTCGGCGCCTGCGAGCTGCCACGTGATCGCCCGGGCGACTTCTTGTCGCCGTGCACCTCGGACTGCGCCTACTGCACGGCCACCGCCGACACCGAGCTCAACGCCGTGGAGATCTGCACGGTCGCCTGCGGCGCCGACGACGAGTGCCCCGACGGCTTCGACTGCCGGCTGACCGAGCCGGGCGGGCCCTCCATCTGCAGCCCGGGCGACCTGAGCGCCGGCGAGCCCAACGACTTCTTCGCGTGCTTCTCGGGCCAGATCGGCGCGGCCTTGGTGGGCGTGAGCGAGGAGGGTCGCGAGCTGTGCTCAGACCTGTGCTTCGGCGACGCGCCGGGCGCGTGCCCGTGGGGCTTCTCCTGCGTCGAGGCCGACTGCGACTGCACGGCCGAGAGCAACTGGGGCTGCTTCCAATACGCCTGCCACGAGGCCGTCGGCGCACCCGACTTCCCCTTCCCGCTCTGCCTGCCAAACGCCGGCTTCGCCGACGTGTGCGAGTCGGATCTCGACTGCCAGCGCGGGGACTATTGCCACGATGGGCGCTGCCAGCTCGACGACCGCGCCGGCTGCGACATCTGCAAGACCTGCGCGTCCGACGAGGACTGCGCGGGCCGCGGCGCGTGCATCGGCTTGTCCGACGACGGCATCGGCCAGTGCGCATGGGCCTGCGGCGACGCCGATCCATGCCCGGGCGACTCCGCGTGCCGCGAGGTCAACGCACGTCGCGGCACGGTGCTGGTGTGCCTGAGCCCCGAGGGCGGCGTGGACGAGGTGGACCGGTGCGACCCGGGCTACCAGTGCGCGGTGGCCTGCCGTGACGACGTGCCGTGCGCCGAGGGCTTGGTGTGCAACGAGGGGGCCTGCGAGGAGCCGCCGCCCGACGACGACCCGCCCGACATCGGCGGCAGCTGTCTCGGCTGCGCGCAGAGCGAGGCTGCGCCCGCGGCGCTCGGGCTGGTGGCCTTGGCGTGGTGGCGGCGGCGGCGGCGGGCGAGCTGTTTCGGCTCCACCGAATCAGCTCGCTAGCGCCCCGGCGGCGGCGGCGGGCGGGGCGCGCCCTTGCTGCGCGCGATGGCCTGCTGCACCTCGACCCAGCTCATCTTGAGCTCGTAGACCGCCGCGTCGACGAGCTGCTGCTCCTCGGCGTCGAGGTTGCCAGCGGTCTTGGCCTTGAGCATGACGAGGATGTCGATGGTGTCGCGCGCCTGCTCGAGGTGCATCTCGCGCTGGCCGTGGGGCCAGGGCATCAGGCCGAGCTGCATCAGGCACTGCTGGGCCAGGGACTGCACGAAGAGCGAGAACGACAGGGCGCCCGGGGGCTCGGGCTTCTTCGCCTCCGGCGCGACGGCCGGCGCCTTGGCCGCCTCAGGCTTCCCCGCGGGCGCTGGGCCGGGCTTGGCGGCGGGAGCGGCGGCCGCCGCGGCAGCTGCGGGGGGAGGGTCCTTGCGCGGCGGCACCGCCGGCGCCACGTCGGGGCCGCTGCGCTCGTCGCCCTCCTCGGTGAAGCGGCGCCGATCGACGACCTTGAAGCCCTTGGTCTCGCGCTCGTTCTCGCTCATGGCCGTTCGCTCACTTGCGCTCGCCGTAGACCTTGTCGGCGATGTTGTCGGCCTGGTCGGCGAGATCCGGCAGGCCCTTGAGGTGGGCGTCGAAGTCGGCCTTGGAGAGCGCACCCTTGGCGACGGCGCGCTCGATCACGCGCTTGTCGAGCAGGGGAGACTTCGGATCTTTCTTCTTGTCGGCCATGGCGGTCCTCGCATCGGCGATGGGGAGTGAACGAGCGAGATATGCGGTCTGGGACCGCCGTCGTCAAGGCGGCGCGGGAGCGCCCGTGCGCCCCGCCGGGGCGCCTCGAGGCGGGCCGCCGGCACGGTGGTGTAAGGTCGGCGGGATGGCCGCCAAGGACTCGATCAACAGCGTCCTCGAGCATTCGGGGGAGTGGGCGCGCGACCGTTGGGGCGCATTCCGCAAGGAGAGCCCCTACTTCCAGGCGCGCGTCTGGCTCATCGTCGGCTACGTGGCCGTCGTGCTGGCCACGGTGTGGCTGGCGCCGCCGGAAGGCGAGCACTGGCGCGCCACCGCCGATCGGCTCGGCTTCGGCCTCTCGTTCAAGACCGCCATCCGCGTGACCAACATCGACAACGGCGATCTCGAGGGCGTGGTTGTCGAGGTGCGCGGCGAGGGCGTGGAATTCGACGGGCGCAAAGTGCCCGGCGTGTGGCGCACCAAGCCGCTCACCTTGCCCGAGGAGGTCGAGGTCACGGTGCTCACGGAGCAGCTGTTCGACGCCAAGGGGGCGTCGCCGCCCTACGCCTTGTCGGTGACCACCGTGTCGGTCATCGACGACGGCGAGGTGCTCGCCGCCATCCGGCCACGCCAGCAGGGGGGTAGCTAGTGCAGGTGATCGTGACCGGCGCGTGCGGCTTCATCGGATCGCACGTGTGCCAGGCGCTCCTCGCGCGTGGCAACACCGTCGTGGGCGTCGACAACTTCAACGACTTCTATGACCCGCGCCTGAAAGAGGACAACCGCGCGCTGCTGGCGCGTAACGCGGCCTTCACCTTGGAGCGCGGCTCCATCCTCGACCCGGCCGTGCTCGACCGGGCGTGCGCCGCCCGCCCCGACGTGGTGGTGCACCTCGCCGCTTGGGCCGGCGTGCGGCCGAGCATCGAGCGCCCAGCGCTGTATGTGCGCGAGAACGTCGACGGCACCGTGGCGGTGATTGACGCGCTGCGCGCGCAGCCACGCGTGGACGGTGCGCTGCCCAAGCTCGTGTTCGCGTCGTCGTCGAGCGTGTACGGCGCCAACGCCAAGGTGCCCTTCGAGGAGAGCGACCCCATCGCGCAGCCCCTGAGCCCCTACGCGGCCACCAAGCGCGCCGGCGAGCTGCTCGCCTACACCTATCACCACCTGTTCGGCCTCGACGTCACCTGCCTGCGCTTCTTCACAGTGTACGGCCCGCGCCAGCGCCCGGAGATGGCCATCCACAAGTTCGCCCGCCTGATGCTCGACGGTGCGCCGGTGCCTCGCTACGGCGACGGCAGCACGCGGCGCGACTACACCTTCATCGCCGACATCGTGCAGGGCGTGTTGGCCTCCGTCGACCGCTGCGCGGGCTTCCACATCTACAACCTGGGCAACTCGCGCACCGTGACGCTGAGCGAGCTCATCGACAAGCTGGCCAGCGCGCTGGGTGTGACGCCGCGGATCGCGACGTTGCCCGAGCAGCCCGGCGACGTGCCCATCACCTACGCGGACGTGCGCCGGGCCGAGGGCGACCTCGACTATCACCCGGACTATCCCTTGGAGCGCGGCCTCGCCGAGTTCGCCGCCTGGATCAAGGCGCGCGCATGACGCGCGGCCGCAGGTCGGCGCTGGTGATCACCCCGCTCGGCGGCGTCGGGCACTTCGGCCGGAATTGCCTGCTGCTCGAGGTCGAGGAGCGTGGGGCGCGCGGGCCGGCGCTGCTCGTGGATTGTGGCGCGCGCTTCGTGCACGACGAGGCGCCGGGCTTCGACGTCGGCTTGCCCGATCTCGAGCGCATCGGCGCGCTCGGCGAGCGCCTGGTCGGCACCGTGATCACGCACGGGCACGAGGACCACATCGGCGCGTTGCCCTACGCCGCGCGCGAGAACGACAAGCCGCTGTGGGCCACGGCGTTCACCGCGCGCCTCATCGAGCGGCGCTTCGCGCGCCTGGGCGCGCGGCCCCCGGCCATCGACGTGGTGCAGCCCGGCGACGTGCGCGCCATCGGCCCCTTCACGGTGCGTTGGCTGGCGGTGAGCCACTCGATCCCCGACGCCACCGCGCTCGTCATCGACACACCCGTCGGCCGCCTGGTGCACTCCGGCGACTTCCGCGTCGACCGCGATCCGGTGCTCGGCCCCGCCACCGATCTCGAGGGCCTGACCCGCGCCGGCGACGAGGGGGTGCTCTGCCTGCTAGCGGACTCCACCGGCGCCATGAGCGAGGGCGACAACCCGGGTGAACGCAGCGTGGGCGCCGCCCTCGGCGCGGCCCTGTCCGGCGCCTCCCAGCGCGTGGCGGTCGCGCTCTTCGCCAGCCACGTGCAGCGCTTACAGCTCTTGGCGGATGCGTGTCGCGCGCACGGACGGCGCCTGGCGTTGGTGGGCCTGGGGCTCAAGGAGGTGCACGCCATCGCGCGCGAGCTGCACCTCGTCACGCTCGACGACCTGCTGGTCGACGAGAGCGACCTGGTGAGCTTCCCACGGGGGCGTCAGTGCTTGGCCGTCACCGGCACCCAGGGTGAGCCGCAGAGCGCGCTGTCGCGCTTGGCGGCCGACACGCACCCCTCGCTGCGCCTGGAGCGCGGTGATCGTTTGGTGATGTCGGCGCGCGTCATCCCCGGCAACGAAGCTCGCGTGCTCGAGGTGCTCGAGGCCTTGGCCGAGCGTGGCGTCGAGATCGTCGACGGCTCAGCAGCGCCGCACGTGAGCGGCCACGGCTACGCGGGCGATCTCGCGGCGCTGGTGCTGGCCACGCGGCCCGCGAGCTTCGTGGCGCTGCATGGCAACGCGCGCAACCTGCTGGCGCACCAAGCGCTCGCGCGCAGCGCCGGCGTCGCGCCCGAGCGCGTGGTCGACCTGCGCGACGGCGGCAGCCTGCGCATCGACAGCGACGGCCAGCTCGAGCGCTCGACGGGTGAGCGCGCGCGCCAGCCCCTGGCCGCCTTCGGCGTCGTCGAGCACTTCCCCGAGAGCACCATCCAGGCGCGTCGGCGCATGGCCACCGCAGGTGCGCTGGTGGTGTACGCCCAGGGAGGCGCGCCCGACCTGCTCTTGCGCGGCGTCGCGCCCGCGCTCCAAGACGAGCTGCTGCTCGCGGTCCGCGGCCAAGCGCGCGCGCTCTTGGCTGCCGTGGGCACCGACGCCGAGCGCGACGCGGTGCGCGCGGTGGCGCGGCTGTTCTGGCGCGCCGGTCGACCTCCACCCGAGATCATCGTGATCCCCGACGACGACCGGCGCTGACGGATCCGCCGACGCCTGGTACAGTGCCGCCGCGTGCGCGCCCCACCCCTCGCCCTCGTCGTCGTGGCCGCGACCCTCGTCGTGCTCACGTTCGGCGCCTGTCCCATCGGCACGCCCCCCGACGACGAGCGCGACGGCGGCCCCGACGACACCGGCTACCCACCGCCGCGCACTGACCTGACCGACGCCCTCGGCGACGACGACACGCTCGAGGTGGCGGCGTGGAACCTGAAGAACTTCCCCTGCGGCAACGAGTCCTTCTCCACGGTGTGCCGCGACGATCCGGCCGGCTCCGTCGAGCTCGTCACCGACCTGATCGCGTCGCTGGCGCTGGACGTGCTCGCCGTCGAAGAGATCGCCGACGTGGAGGCCTTCGAAGAGATCGTGCAGCGGCTACCGAATCACGAGGGGGTGCTGTCGACCGACGAGTACTTCGACGGCACCTACCAGAAGATCGGCGTCATCTACGATGCCAGCAAGCTCTCGGCCGGCGAGCCCGTGCAGCTGTTCGCGTCGAGCGACGATTTCCCGCGCCCCGCCTACCAGCTCGAGCTCACCTGGACCCGGTCAGGGGAGCCGCTCACCTTCCTGGTCATCGCCCTGCACTTGAAGGCGGGTGAGAGCTCCGATGATCGCGGCGAGCGCACCCGCGCCATCGCCCAACTCGAGCAGTACGTGGGCAACCTGGTCGACGGCGACGGGCAAGACAACATCATCGTCCTCGGCGACTTCAACGAGACGCTCGACGCGGCCGGCTTGCCGGTGTTCCAGCCGCTGCGCGACGGCGCGCGCTACACCATCCAGACCCAATCGAACCACAACGCCGGCGAAGAGAGCTTCCTGTCGTCGGGCGTCATCCTCGATCACATCGTCACCACGACGTCGCTCGCGTCGGCCATCGACGGCGCGCACGCCGTCATCCCGCGCCTGCAGCGCGACGTCGACGACTACCGCGAGCGCGTGAGCGACCACTTGCCGGTGGCGCTCTCCATCGGCCCGCCGTAGAGCGCCGACACGATGCGGGCCCTTAGGGCCCGCGAACGGACAACTCAATCGTCCTCGCGAGCGATCCATCGTCGCTGGCGGCGTCGCGTCCTCGGTCCGTGGCGACGGCCACGGCCCTGCGGGGCTCCTTGCCATCGACGCGCCTC
>JADZDP010000040.1 GCA_020850995.1 Deltaproteobacteria bacterium | reverse complement strand
TCGGCGCCGCCGTCTACGGCGCCTGCCTCACGGCGCTCTTCACCATCTCGGCCCTCTACCACCGGCCGAGCTGGTCGACGGCGTGGCGCATGCTCATGCGGCGCTTCGATCACGCCGCCATCTTCTTGCTCATCGCCGGTACCTACACGCCCTTCTGCCTCTTGCCCGGCGTGGAGGGCGGCGCGCTCCTGCTGACGCTCGTGTGGGTCGGCGCCATCGCCGGCGTGGTGCTCTCGGTGGCCTGGCCGCGCGCGCCCAAGTGGGTGCTGGCCGTGCTGTGCATCGGCCTTGGCTGGATCGTGGTCCCCGTGCTGCCGGCGCTCAAGCTGGCCATCCACGCGCGCGGCATCGCGCTGCTCCTGATCGGCGGCGTGCTCTACACCGCCGGCGCCATCGTGTACGCGCGCAAGCGCCCCGACCCCGCGCCGCGGGTGTTCGGCTACCACGAGATCTTCCACGCCCTCGTCATCGCCGCCGCCGTCTGCCACTTCGCCGCCGTCGCCGGGGTCGTGCAGCAGATCCGGTAGACCCCCCCCGACGCACGAAAAGCCTGGCGGGGATCGACCGTTTTCTGAGGGGACGCGGCGCGCGCCAGGCCGCGTCCGCACGCGCCGCGCTGCCCCTGCATATGCGAGGCTCGGGGGTTGCAGGACCGCGCGCATGGCAACTCCCGTCCCCGCCCGCTTCGCCATCCGCCGCCTCGCCGGCGGCGTCGCCGTGGTGCTCGTCGCCTCGCTGCGCTGCCAGGTGAACCTGCCCGTCGAGCCCTTGCAGCGCTTCGAGACCTGTGAGGCCCTGCAGCTCTACCTCGAGGACCAGATCCTGCACCCCGGCGTGGAGGCCAGCGTCACCAGCACCGGCGTGCTCGAGGGGTGCACCGACGTGGCGATGGGCGCCCCGCCGAGCGCGCCGCCCCCCGCCGACGAGGTCCCGGCGCGTGAGTACACCACCACCACCACGCAAGAGCAGGGCGTCGACGAGCCCGACTTCGTCAAGAACGACGGCGACAAGATCTTCGTGCTGCGGCGCGGCCAGATGGTGATCCTCTCCGCCTGGCCGGCCGACGCCATGACCGTGCTCTCGCGCACGGCCATCGACGGCACGCCCTTCACCATGCTGTTCGGCGACGCCGAGCCCGGGCAGCCCGAGCAGGCGCTGGTGCTCTCGACCACCTTCACCGATCGCCAACGCGTGGTGGCGCACCTGTTCGACGTCAGCGACCCGGGCAATCCGGTGGCGCTGCGCACCACCGCCATCGACGGCGCCTTCCAGGGCGCGCGCCGGGTGGGCGACCAGGTCATGCTGGTGACCCGCGCGCAGCTCGCCGTCGACGTCGATCTGGATGGCGCCCCCTTCTCCGACGACGCCAACCGCGCGGCGTTGCGCAGCGTGGGGGTGGAGCGCCTCTTGCCCGCGGTCAGCGACTTCATCGTGGGCGTCGACGCTGCGCCGCGCGTCGACAAGGCCGCCGCCTGCGAGCACACCTACGCGCCCCGCGTCAGCGACGGCCAGAGCATGCTGCTAGCGCACACGCTCTCGCTGCGCGACCCGACGACGCCCCTGCGCGCCACCGGCGTGGTGGCGGGCTTCTCCTACGTCTACGCCTCACCCGAGAGCCTCGTGCTCGCCTCGGTGGAGCTGAACGACGGCGGCTACTTCACGCCCAACTTCAACCGCACGCGCCTGCACAAGCTGGCCGCGTTCCAGGGCGAGGGCGCCGCCGAGTACCGCGCCACCGGCGTGTTCGACGGGATCATTCGCGACGAGATGAGCCTCGACGAGCAAGACGGGTTGTTGCGCATGGTCATCACCAACGAGGCCGACAGCCAAGATCCGAGCGAGCGCAGCACCTCGCTCTTGGTGATCGAGGAGAGCGGCACCGAGCTGGTCGAGGTGGCGCGCGTCGACGACATCGGCCGCGGCGAGAGCGTGGAGAGCGTGCGCTTCCTCGGCACCAAGGCCTACGTCGTCACCTACCCGCGCGACCTGGGCGACTTCGTCCTCGACCCGGTCACCGGCATGCCGAGCGTCCCCTTCATGGACCCGCTCTTCGTCATCGACCTGGCCGATCCGAAGAGCCCGCTCTTGCGCGGTGACCTCGAGCTCGGCGGCTACTCTGCCTACCTGCACCCCATCGACGAGGGCCACCTGCTCGCCATCGGCGCCAACACCGACGCGTCGAGCGGCGCCTACCTCGGCCTGTCGCTCATCGTCTTCGACGTCACCAACCCCGACGCGCCCAGCGTGCAGCACCGCTACGACTTCGGCGGCCAAGAGTCGGGCTCCGAGGCGCTGGTCGATCGCCACGCCTTCACCTACTTCCCCGCCGAGCGAGCCCTGGCCATCCCCGTGCAGCGCTTCGACAGCAGCGACGCGATCCTGACCTCGTCGGCGCTGGCGGTGTTCCGCATCGACCTCGAGCAGGGCATCCTGCCCCTCGGCGCCATCGAGCAGGCGGGCCTGCTCGAGACCACCTTCGGCGAGCTCACCATGTGGGGCGGCGCGCAGTGCGCGTCGGTGCGCCGCAGCGTCATGATCAGCGACGTCGCCGAGGGCGCCTTCGTCTACGCCGTGTCCGCCGCCGGCGTGGTGGCGGCGGCGCTCGAGCAGGATCTGCCCACGGTGGCCAGCGTGCGCATCGCCGACCAGGATGACGCGCCGTGCGACAGCCTCACCGGCTCGCTGTGACTCCGGGCTGAAGGCGACGTGTCGAAGATCCCTCCTCTCCTCGTGCTGTCGTCGCTGCTCGTGGCCGCCGTCGGGGCGCGCGCCGGTGAGGATCCGAGCGAGCTGGCCGCGCCGCCGCCGCCAGCGCCCGCCCCCGACGCCCCCGACACCCCCGACGCCCCCATCGAGCCCACGCCGAGCGAGGCCCCGCTGGCCCCCGCCACCGGCGACCAGGAGCCAGCGCAGGAGCCCGCGCCGCCCAGCGCCCCCCTCGAGGACCCGCTAGCCACCTGCCGCGCCCTCGTGGTCGACAGCCGCCTCGACGACGCGCTGCACTGCGTGCGCGAGCTGCTCAACGACGAGGGCGCTGCGCCGGAGCTGCACCGGCGTGCGCGCGCGCTGCGCGACCTGATCACGGCGTGGGGTCGGCACCTCGACGCGCCGGCGCCGCCGGCCGCCATGCCTGCCGCAGAGGCGCAGGCGCAGGCGCAGGCGCAGGTGAAGGTGAGCGAGCTCGTCGACGCCATCAGCGCAGAGGCCAGCGTGCACGGCGCCGTCGGCGGCGCCGGCGCCGGCTTCTTGCTGGCCGCCAGCGTCGCGTCGGCCACGCGCGCGTCCGAGGCCGACACCCTTCCCTGGCTCATCGCCGCGCCCGCCGTCGGCGGCGTCGTCGGCGCTGCCGGGGGCTTTGGCCTGGCGCGCGCGCTGCGCCCCGAGGCGGGCGACCTGCGCCTGGCCACCTCCACCATGTGGATGGGCGCCACTCAGGGCTTCTTCTTGCAGTGGATCGTCTTCCATGAATCGCCCGACGTGGGTGCGACGCCGATGCGCTTCGGCACCATCCTCGGCGGTGGCGCCCTCGGGCTCGGCGCCGGCGCCGCGCTGGCGCCCTTGGTCGACGTCGACGACGGCGACGTCGCCGTGGCGCACTCGGCGGCGCTGTGGGGCGGCGTGCTCACCACCATTGGGATCAGCGGCGCCTCGAGCATGCTCGGCGGCGTACCCTTCCCGGTGGTGGTCGCCGTGTTGGCGGGCAGCGTCGGCGTGCCCTATGCCGCTGCGCTCGCCTGCCACTCGCTCATCGACATCGAGCGGTGGCCGAGCTTCCTCATCGACGGCGGCGGCGCCGCGGGGCTCTTGATCGCTGGCGCCTTCCTCAGCGTGAGCGCTGGCGCGCTGCAACCGAGCGCGCCGGTGGTGGCGGGCGTGCTTGGCGTCGGCGCCGCCGCTGGGATCGCCGTGGGGGCCACGGCCGCGTGGATGGTGTCGAGCGCCGTGCGCAAAGAGGCGCATGCCCGCGCCGGTGACGACGAGGGGGTGGAGTGATGCTCGCGCTCGTCGCCGCCCTGGTGATCGCCCAAGCGCCCGACCCCGGCGAGGGCGCCCCAAGCCCCGACTTCTCCGCCTGCCTCGCGCTCCTGCAGGCCGGCGAGCGCGAGGGCGCGCAGGCCTGCTACGCGGCGCGCGCTGCCGCGATCGACGTCGACGAACGCGAGGCGGCCTTGGCGCGCGAGCTCGCCGACGTGGTGTCGTCGTTGCGCCTGACGGTTCCCGACGAGGAGCTGCAGGTGCCAGCACCGCTCCCCAGCAACCTGCTCGATCCGGGCACCCTCGTGAGCTCGGGCAAGGCCGAGCTGGTGCTGTGGGCCGCGCTGTCGGGGGCCTTCGCCGCCGAGATGACGGCGTGGACCATGCTCATGGCCACCAACGGCTTCGGCTCGAACGCCATGCTGGTGGCGGCCGCCATCCTGCTCTCACCCGTGGGCGGCGGCTTGGCCGGGCTCGCGGCGGGAGCGGGCGCCGTGCTGGCGTTGCCCGAGCTCAGCGCCGGCGACGCCAACGTCGCGCGCGCCTTCCTGCTGCTCGGCATCTTCGACGCCATCACGCTCGGCTTCTCGTCGGCGAGCCTGGGCATCGCCAGCGTCGGCTCCGGCGCGCCGACCTTCGCCGCCATGGTGCTGGTGCAGACGCTGGCCGCCGGGCTCGGCGCCGCCGCCACGCTGCTCGACCTGCCCGAGGGGGCGGGCGCGGCGGCCATCTCGGGCGCGCTCTGGGGCAGCGTGCTGACGGTGCTCGTCGCCAACATGGCCGACGCCTTCAAAGGCGACGCGCGCTTCGCACCCCTCACCGTGAGCCTGGCCGGTAACCTCGGCTTCGTCGCCGGCGGCGCGCTCGCCAGCACGGTCTTGCCGCTGTCCCGCGCCGAGACCTGGGCCGTCGACGTGGGCGGCGCCGTGGGCCTGCTCGGCGGCGCCGCGCTCGCCTTCGGCATGCGCGCGCCCAACCCGGTCCTCGGCTACGGCACCATGGCGCTCGGCTGCGCCGGCGGCATGGTGGCCGGTGGCGCGGCCGCGCGCTTCGTGCCGCCGCTCGTCGACAGCCTGCCCGAGCTGGTCGCGGTGAGCCCGCTCATGGTGCCCGCCGTCGACGGCAGCGCGCCGCCCGTGGGCCTGGCGCTCGGCGGGCGCTTCTGACCGTGCGATTGATCGATCGAGGGATCACTCGATCTTGTACTTGGCGAGCTTGTAATAAAGCGCGCTGGTCTTGATGCCCAGGCGCCGCGCGGTCTCGGTCTTGGTGCCTTGCGCCTTCTGATAGGCGCGCAAGATGAGCGCCTTCTCCAGGCCCTCCAGGATCTCGTCGAGCGTGCGCGCGTCGTCCTCGGGGGGCAGCTGCTCGGCGGGCGCCGCCACCGAGGGCTTGAGCGTGCCGAGCAGCGCCGGCAGGTCGTCGGCGCTCAGGCGCTCGCCTTCGGCGAACACCAGCGCCTGTTCGATGACGTTCTCGAGCTCGCGCACGTTGCCCGGCCAGCGGTAGGCGCGCAGCGCCGCCAAGCAGCCCTCGTCGAAGCCGCGCACCTTAACGTTGGTGCGCGGCGCCAGCTTCTCCAAGAAGTGCTGCGCCAACACCGCGATGTCGTCGCCGCGCTCGCGCAAAGGCGGCAGCTCCACGGGGATGATGTGCAGGCGGTAGAGCAGGTCTTCGCGAAAGGTGCCCGCCGTGACCATCTGCGTGATGTCTCTATGCGTGGCCGACACTACGCGCACGTCGACGTTGACGGGGGCCTCGCCGCCCACGCGCTCGATCTGCTTCTCTTGCAGCGCGCGCAATAGCTTGGCCTGCATCTCGAGCGGCACGTCGCCGATCTCGTCGAGGAACAAGGTGCCGCCCTGCGCCAGCTCGAAGCGACCGAGCTTGCGCTTGACCGCGCCCGTGAAGGCGCCGCGCTCGTGGCCGAACAGCTCGCTCTCGAGCAGCGTGGGCGGGATGGCGGCGCAGTTGACGCCCACGAAGGGCTGATCACGGCGCGCCGACAGATCGTGAATTGCGCGCGCCACCAGCTCCTTGCCGGTGCCGCTCTCGCCGTGGATGTAGACGGTGGCGTCGGTGGCCGCGACCTTCTCGATGCTCTTGAACACCGCCTCCATGGCCGCGCTCTTGCCGAGGATGCCCTTGACCTTGCGGCGCTCGCCCTGGCGCGGCGCCTCTGCGAAGCGCGCGCTCGCGTCGGCCTCGCGCACATCGGCGAGCTGGGAGACGCGCTCCATTTTTTTGCGCTCTTCGCGCAAGGCCAGGCCCGCAGTCACTTTGGCGCGCAGCACGTCGGGCGAAAACGGCTTCTCGATGAAATCGTAGGCGCCCTTCTTCATCGCCTCTACCGCGGTCTTCACGCTGCCGAAGCCGGTCATGATCATGACCACGGCGTCGGGGTCATCGGCGCGGATCTTGTCGAGCACCTCGATGCCGTCAGCACCCTCCATCTTGAGGTCGGTGAGGATCATGTCGGGCACCTGCGCCTTGAAGGCGCCCAGGCCCTCGGCGCCCGACGCCGCGAGCACCGCCGTGTGCCCCATCTTGCGCACCACGCTGGCGGCGCCCTCGCGCAGGGTCTCGTTGTCGTCGATGATCAGGAGCGTGGCCATGCGGCCGTGTAGCACGAGGAAGGGCCGTGCGCGACGTGCAGACCGCCGTTCGTCGCGGCGACACCGCGCAACGTTGCCGCCGTGCCGCGCCGTGGAAGCGGCCTCAACCCTCCCGCGCGCGCGCCGCGAGACGCGCGTCGCGCCGCGCCTTGGCCGCCTCAGCGCGGCGTCGATCCTCGTCGCTGCCCAAGACCAGCGGCGGCACCGCCTTGGGCCGCCCGTACTCGTCGAGCGCCACGAAGGTGGCGTAGGCCTTCACCGCCTTGCGCAGCTCGCCCGTCAGCGGCGACTCGCTCCACACCGCCACGCCGCACTCCATGGACGTGGTGAAGGTCGCGTTCACCTGGCCGCGCAGCACCACGATGTGCCCGGCCTTGATGGGGTTGATGAACTCCACGGCGTCGATGGACCTCGTCACCACCACCGAGCGGCAGTGCCGCTGCGCGGCGATGGCGGCGCAGATGTCGATCCAGCTCATGATCTGCCCGCCGAAGATGTTGCCGAGCGAGTTGGTGAACTCGGGCAGCACGTGCTCGGTCATCTCCACTTGGGAGCGGCGCACGCTGTGGGGCGGGGCGTTGGCGAGGTCGGGGTCCATGAGCGACGACGCTAGCACGTCGTCGTAGCGTATCCGTCCGCCAGGCCCAGCGGTGACGGTAGCGGCGCTCGCGCGCTGTCACTGCTGCGCGGCGGCCTGTATCAAGAAGGCTTGGCCGAGTGGGCCGCCGCACTCTTCTGCGTCCGGGAAGCAGCCCTGCTCGACGGCCAAGAGCACGATGGCGAGATAGTCAATGCCGTTGATCGTGAGGAGTTGTGACTGCCCGGTCGCAAGCGCGATGGTCCCGTCTGCCCGGAACTCCACGGTCGCTGGGACAGTAGGACTCTCGCCGTTGCGGCAGACCATCCCGGCGCAAGGGTCACCGGCCACAAACGACGACCTGCGATCCTCGAACTGCAAACCGTCATACGAATACGCCCCGCCTTCGAGCCAGAGTTGCCCGTCCGGATGGGCAATGCGCACATAGCCCTCGGAGAGCTCAGTACCACCGAATGTTACATCGAGCTCGCTCCCATTGGCTGGGAGCATCAGCAGCGACGAGCATGGGAGCGAAAGCGTGACGGACACCGTGCGACCGGCCCCGTCCGACAAGGTGATGGATTGAGCTCCCAACGCTGCTACCGTCATCCGCAGAGCGTCCGGATTGCCGCCATCAAACCCCGCAAGTTGCACTGCGATACCCACGCCCGATAGAGGGGCGCAAATGTCGCCCCCAACGCCGGAGCAGACGTGGGGACCCTGAACACCGCCGTCCTGCATGCTCTCCACAGGCGAGCAGCACGCGACGAGCGATCCAGCCGCGACCAATAGGGCGGCTCGGCGCGTCACTGTCCCCCGGTTCGCAAAACACATGCGCGTCCGGGAATCGGCTTGATGGTGGCGCTTGATGGTGGTGATGTGACCGTTGCCGATGCCCCGTGCGGGTCGACGAGAGCGCCGGCATGATGGCCAGGCCCCGCTCTCGTCGACGAAGACAGCGCCGCGCCGTTTCATGCGGCTCTCCGCACGCTGAGGCGCGCTGTGCGCCGCTCGGAGGGCGTCTGCCACGCGAGCGCCTGGTGCGGGCGCTCGTCGTTGTACGAGGCCTTCCAGAGGTTCAGCGCTTGCTGCAGCTCGGCGGCGCTCGACCAGTCGCGCAGCCAGATGCATTCTTCCTTCATCGTCCGGATGACGCGCTCGGCCACGGCGTTTCCCGTCGGTTGCCCCACGGCCGAGAAAATTCGCTCGACGTTCCACTCGTCGCAGAGGTCCGCAGCGTCGGAGCCCGTGTACTGCGGACCGTGGTCGATGAGCAGCTCGAAGCCCTCGGGGCCGTTCTCCGGCGCACCGAACGCCTCGGCGAGCGCTGCGCGCACCGGAGCGAGGATGGGCGTCGACTCCTGGCTCTTCGTGACGCCGACCTCGAGCATTGAGCGGCTACCGCAGTCGATGACGATGGCGATGGCGATGGCGACAAGCCCGTCCTCCTTCGTCGTCACCGTCGTGAGGTCCGCGGCGATGCGACGGTTCGGTTGCTTGACAGCGACGTGACCGCGAGCAGCGGCCTCGCGTTCCTTGCGCTCAGCGTCGAGGCAGAGGCCCATATCCTTCATCAACTCGTCGACGCGCCGCTTGCCCGCGATGAGCTCGCGCGGTTTGCGCCTCAAGGTCGCCCACACCTTGCGAACGCCCCAGGCCGGATGCCCGTCGACGATCTCGTGTATCGCCGTACGCAGCTGCTCCTCCTTGGTCGTCGTCGTCGACGAGCCACCAAGGATGAGCGTGGACGGCGCCGGCAGAGGCCGCACCCCCTTGGCGGCGTATTTCGCGGCGCGAGAGCGCCCGTAGACCATGCAAACCAACTCGACCGTTGCCCTCCCCGCACCGGTCTCGAGGCTCATCGCCGCGACCGTGCGGGTCGAGTAGGGCGCGCCGTCTTCGTCCACTCCTCGACGCCGTTCATGGCGAGCGCGTGCTGGATGGAGATGCGCTTGAGCGCGACCTCGAGCCCTTCGACCTTGGCCTCGTGTTCGTGCTCCTTCGGTGTCGAGTTGCCCATCGCCATCGCCTGCTCGATCGCGAGGACCGCAGCGTCGCGCCATCCCTCGACCGTCGACGGCAACACGCCGTGCTGCTTCGCGGCCTGGTCGATGCTCGACTTGCCGGCGATCACGGCCATCACGGCTTCACGACGCTCAGCGGCAGAACGACGACCAGGTCGACCTCGTCCATGCTCTCCCTCGACGTCACGAGGCTTCTCATCATGCTTCCTCTCGTTCACTGGTATTCCTCCTGCCGACTCCCAGGGTCACGTAGGGACTATCGCCCCTACGAGCGTCAACCTGCGAGTGGGGAATGCAGTACCATTGTTGTGCCGGCCTCGATGCGCCCGCGCAGCACGTCGACGAAATACGACTGGATCAAACCCGGCCGGCTGCTCAGAGCTTCTCGAGCATCTTCTGGTACGCCGCTTCGTTGCGCTTGCCGTCCTTGTCCTTCAGCTTGGCGATCTGCGCCTTGGCGTCGTCGATGCGCTCGCTCGGCAGCGGGTGGCTCTGCAGGAACACCAGGAAGCCCGGGCCCTCACCCTTCTTGAGCTTCTCGAACAAGCGCACGAAGCCCATGGGGTCGTAGCCCGCCGCCACGGCGTAGGGCAGCCCGTGCTCGTCGGCGTCGCTCTCTTGATCGCGCCCGAAGGACAAGAGCGCCCCCTGCCCCGCCAGGTTGGCGGCCAGCGCCGTCAGGCCCTCGCTGTTCTTGCCCGTGGCCATGCCGATCAATCCCTCGAGGCCAACCTGGGCCATCAAGCGCTCGGCGATGTGGCGCTGGCTCACGTGCGCCACCTCGTGGCCGAGCACGCCCGCCAGCTCCGCCTCGTCGGAGGCGAGCTTCAAGAGGCCCGTGTAGACATAGATGTGGCCACCGGGCAGCGCGAAGGCGTTGACGCTCTCGTCGTCGTCGATGACCTTGAAGGTGTAGCTGATGCCCTTGGGCGTGTCCTTGGCCTTGGCCGCCACCTTCTTGCCCACCTTGGCGACGTACTCCTGCAGCTCTTTCGACTTGTGCAGCTTGTTCTCCTTCTCGACCTCCTTAGCGAGCTTCTTGCCGAGCTGCTTCTCCTTCGCCACCGGCAAGGCCGCGTCGGTGGCCAAGCGCTCGGCCTGGTTGAGCACGCTCTGCCAGGAGAGGCCGCCGCCGGCGTGCGCCGGGGTGCCCGCGAGGGCGAGGGTGAAGGCGGTCGCGAGCGGGACGACGCGAAGGTGACGCAGCATGAGCGCTTTGACGCACGGCGCGAGCGACGATTCAACGGGGATGACCGTGGTCACGCTTCGCTCGAATGGAGGGCCCCCGCCCTCACATCCGGCGCAACAGGCCCTCCACATCGAGCGCGCGCGTGCCCGGCCGCAGCGTCGTTCCCGCCGCCGTGGTGGCGCGTCGATGGACCACGACCCGCTCGACATCGTGGTCCGTGGCCGCGCTCGCCAGGCGCTCGAGGGAGGCGGCGTCGGCGGGCATCACGGTGCGGGCCGCCTTTGCCTCGACGAGCATGAGGCGCCGCTCCCCCTGAGGCACCACGAAGTCGACCTCCAGCCCCTGCTGATCGCGAAACCAGTACAGCTCCGGTCGCTTCCCTGCGTTGACCCGATGCTTGACGATCTCGGCGGCCACGAAGCCCTCGAAGATCGCGCCCAGGAAGGGCGAGCGGTCGAGCGCCGCGGCGCTCTCGATGCCAAGCAGGTGGCACGCCAACCCTGGGTCGACGAAGTACAGCTTGGGGGACTTGACGATGCGCTTGCCGAACGACTCGAAGTAGGGCGGCACCAACAAGAGCGTGCCGGTGATCTCGAGGATCGAGAGCCATTGGGCGATGGTGGGGACCGATACGCCCAAGGGCGCGGCCAGGTCGGTCTTGTTGAGCATCTGCCCCACGCGGCTGGCCACGAGAGACAGGAAGCGGCGGAAGGTCGCGAGGTCGCGGATGTCGGTCACCGCGCGCACGTCGCGCTCGAGGTAGGTCTGCACGTAGGAGCGAAACCATGTGGACGCGGCGGCCGGACGAGCGAGGACCTCGGGGAAGCCGCCGCGCAACAGCGTCACCTTGGGCGACTCCTCCACCGAGATGGGCAGCAACTGAAAGAGCGCGGCGCGGCCGGCGAGCGACTCAGTCACGCCGCGCATGAGCGGCGCCTCCTGGGACCCGCTCATAAGCCAGCGGCCCTTGCGAGACGGCGCGGCGTCGATGCGCGTGCGCACCCAGGCGAAGAGCTCCGGGGCGTTCTGCATCTCGTCGAGGATCGCGGGGAGGCGCAGCTCGTCGAGGAACCCGCGCGGGTCGGCGCGCACGCGCGCCAGCACGTCCGGATCCTCCAGCAAAGTATAGGATGCGCCCGGCACCGCGCGCCGCAACAGCGTCGTCTTGCCCGCTCGCCGCGGGCCCGTCAGCACCACCGCGGGGAAGTCGCGGAGCGCCTGTGTCAGCGTCGTTGCCAGCCGGCGTTCGATGGCTCGCATTTTGAGCAATCTAAACCGCTACTTTAGAAAACTCAAACCAACCGGAGCGCCAGCGTCACCCGCGTGCCCGCTCCCGGCGTGGAGCTCACCTCGGCGTCGCCGCCGTGGTCGCGCGCCAGCTTGCGCACCAGCGGCAGGCCGAGGCCCGAGCCCTTCTCCTTGGTGGTAAAGAAGGGCGTCCAGATGCGCTCCAGCGTGGCGGCGTCCATGCCCTTGCCGCTGTCCTCGACGGTGAGCAGCAGCCGCCCGTCGCCCTGCGTGGCGCCGAGCGTGACCACGCCCTCGGGCGGCGTGGCGGCGAGCGCGTTCTCCACCACGTTCAAGAGCGCCTGCTTGATGCGGTTGCGATCGAGCTCCACCGCCCCGGTGGTCTCGCACCGCACCACGAGGCGCGCGGCGCCTTCGCGGCGGCACAGCGTGGCCACGTCGTCGAGCAGGGCGGCCACGTCGACGGGCTCCCGCTGCAGCGGCGTGTCGCGCGCGAAGGCGAGGAAGTCGTTGACCACGCCGGTGAGGTAGCGCAGCTCCTTGCGCACGCGCTGGGCCTGGTTGACCAGCTCGTCTTTCACGGGCGCGCCCACGCGCTCGGCCGGTAGCTCCACCAGGCCCTCCTCGAGCAACCCCGAGAACAGCTCCATGCCGCCGAGCGGGTTCCTCACCTCGTGGGCGATGCCGGCGAGCATCATCTGGCGCTCGGCGTCGCGATCGACCAGCGCCTTGCGCATGCTCTCGAGCGTGGCGCCCAGGCGCGCCACCTCGTCGTCGCCGGCGGGCATCGCAAGCGCCTGTTGCAGCTCGCCCGTGCCCAGGCGCTCGGCCTCGGTGGCTAGGCGCAAGAGCGGGCGCGTGATGGTGCGCGCCACCACCAGCGAGGACGCGGCCACCAAGAGCACCGCCAGCGCCACCAGCACGGCGACGCGGCGCGCCGTGGCGTTGGTGGCATCGAGCGCCACCGCGGGGGCCTCGAGCACCAGCACGATGGCCGCGAAGCCGCGCTCGCCGTCGGCGACGGCCAGCTCGTCTTGCGGCGCCGGTAAGCGCGCGTACGCCGCCAAGAAACGCCGACCGTCGTCGAGCGTGAAGGGCGCGCTCACCGCCGCGGTGCCGGCGCGCGCGCTGGCCAGCTCCACGCGATCGAGGGCCACGCGCGGCGCGGGGGTGCCGATGGCGATGGCGCCCTCGTGGTCGGCCAGCACGCGCTCGCGCTCGTCGACGAGCAACACCCGGCTCGACCCGGTGAACGACGCGATCTGGCGCAAGCGGGCCACCGTGCGCCGGTAGGCCGCGGTGTCCTCGCTGCCCTCGATCAAGGTCGACGCCGAGCGCACGCTCACCGACGACGCCGCCGCCTGCGCCGTGGCGCGCAGCTCGCGGCTCAGCGAGTCTTGCACCGCGGTGGTGGTGGTGCGCCACGCCAGCGCGCCCAAGGTGACGACGATGAGCGACGCCGGCACACCCACGGCCCAGAACAGACGCGCGGCGATGGAGCGGCCGCGGCGCCGCGGTACCGGGGGTGAGCTCGCGAGGGGGGTGCCGGCCACGACCACAGGTGATACCCCATGCGCATGAGCCGAGCCTCCCCCTCCGCGACGCTCGAGAGCGTTCTGACCATCGCCGGCTCCGACTCGTCGGGCGGCGCCGGCATCCAGGCCGACCTGCGCACCTTCGCGGCGCTGCAGGTGCATGGCTGCTCGGCCATCACCGCGGTCACGGCGCAAAACACGCAAGGTGTGCGCAGCGTGCTGGCGCTGCCACCCTCGCTGGTGGCGGAGCAGATCGACGCCGTGCTCGACGACATTCGCGTGGCCACCATCAAGATCGGCATGCTGGCCAACGCCGCCATCGTCGTGGCGGTGGCCAAGGAGCTCGCCAAGACGGCGGTGCCGGTGGTGCTCGATCCCGTCATGGTGGCCAAGGGCGGCAGCGCGCTCCTCGAGGAGGACGCGGTGGCCGCGCTCAAGGCCCAGCTCCTGCCGCGCGCCACCCTGGTGACCCCGAACCTCCCCGAGGCCGAGCGCCTGGTGGGCTTCCCGGTGCGCACGGTGGCGGAGCAGGAGCAGGCGGCCAAGGCGCTGTGCGCGGCCGGCGCGGGTGCTTGTCTGGTGAAGGGCGGCCACGCCTACGGCGATCCCGTCGACGTGCTGTGCGACGGCAAGGAGACCCTCCACTACAAGGCCACCCGCATGCGCACGCGCAACACCCACGGCACCGGCTGCACGCTGGCCTCCGCCATCGCGGCGCGCATGGCGCGGGGGCGCACGCTGGTGCAAGCGGTGCAAGACGCGCACACCTACGTGCAAGAGGCGATCCGCCAAGCACCCGACATCGGGCGCGGCAACGGACCCATTCACCAGATGCACCTGTGGTACCGCGCGGGATGATGGCGATGGACGAGCCCGCGGGCGCGCTCGACGTCGACGAGGCGCAGCTGCGCCGCTGCCTCGCGCTGGCCCACGAAGCGGCGGCGCAGGGCGAGGTGCCTGTGGGCGCGCTGGTGCTGCACCAGGGCGTGGTGGTGGGCGAGGGCTACAACCGGCGCGAGCTCGATCGCGATCCGCTGGCGCATGCCGAGCTGCGCGCGCTCGCCCAGGCCGCGTCGACGCTCGGCCGCTGGCGCCTGTCGGGCTGCACGCTCTACGTCACCCTCGAGCCCTGCTTCATGTGCGCGGGCGCGCTGGTCAACGCGCGCGTCGATCGCCTGGTCTACGGCGCCGCCGACCCCAAGGCGGGCGCCGTGCGCTCGCTCGGCGCCGTGTGCAGCGACGCGCGCCTCAACCATCGCCTGCAGATCACGAGCGGCGTGCTCGAGGACGAGTGCGGCGCCGTGCTGAGCGCCTTCTTCGCGCGCCTGCGCGAGCGGCGAGGGGGCGGCGCGTGAGGCAGCACCTGCGCGACCTCGTCGGCATGGTGAGCGCACCGGTGTCCACGCTGCGCGACCTGGCGGCGCGCACGCGACCGCCGCTGTGGCCGCCGCTCGTCGTGTGGCTCGCGGTGCTGCTGCTCTTGCAGGCGAAGCTCATGGTGCGCTTCGCCTACCTGGTGTCCGACGGCGGCTCGGTGATGCTGCGGCGCGCGCGCGAGGCGCTGTGGGAGCCGGCGCGCACCGATCTGCTCGTCCTCGTCGTCACCGTGGCGGTGGTGGCGCTGCTCGCGCGCGTGCTGGCCAAGGGCCGCGTGGCCCCGATGGCCGCGGCCGCCGCGGCCCTGTGGCTGTTGGTGCCCCTGTTGGCGCTGAAGTCTCTCGGGGGCGCCCTGGCCGGCTTTGGGCTCGAGCAGTGGTGGCTGCCCCACAGCGCCGTCGACTCGCTCGCCGCCATCGTCGTCGAGCGGCGCATCTCATGGGTGCGCTTCGCCATCAAGTGCGTGGTCGCGTACGGCCTGCCCCTCGGCATCGTCTTGGCGTGGCTGCGCACCTTCACCCGCGATGACGGTGCTCCGCTTGCCGATCCGTCGATGACGCGGCGGCGGGTCGGCGTGGGCGTGGCAGCGCTCTGCAGCGTCGCGCTCGTCGCCGGCAGCGTCACCGGCGTGCTCACGCACCTGTCGCGCATCCGGCCCGTGCTGCCCGGCGACGAGGCGCCGCCCATGGCGCTGCGCCGCATCGACGAGCTCGGCGTCGACGACAAGCGCATCAAGCTCGAGCGCCTGCGCGGCAAGGTGGTAGTGCTCGACTTCTGGGCCAGCTGGTGCAACCCCTGCCGCAAGTCGATCCCCGAGTTGTCGGCGCTCTCCCTCGAGCTGAAGGAGCGCGGCCTGGTGGTGGTGGGCGTCAACCGCGAGCCCGAGGCGCCGGGGCGCGCGCGCGCGGCGCTGGCCGAGCTCAAGCCCTCGTTCGACAACGTGCTCGACGACCGCAACTTCGGCGATCGCCTGGGCCTGACCACGCTGCCCACCTCGTACGTCCTCGACAGGCAGGGCGTCGTGCGCCATCTCCACATCGGCTACACCGAGATCGCGGTGCTGCGCGCCGAGGTCGAGGCCTTGCTGGCCGAATAGCCCTCAGAGGTCGTTCTCATGCTGTGCGCTCGCCTTGTGTTCGTCGTTGCGCTGTTGTCGCTGGTGCCGCTGGTCCCGCTGGCCGCGTGCGCTGGGCGTTCCGCCTCGGTTGCTGACGCCGGGCCGCCGGACCCGTCGATCGCCTTCGTGGGGCTGCCGAGCACCATCGACTGCGACGCCGACGACGATCCCGGCGCCGACGGACTTCAGCTCGACATCACCGTGGCGCTCAGCGATGACGACGGGTCTGGGTTCGCCGAGATCGAGCTCGGCAACAACACGAGCGGCGACTATGCCGTGGCCGCCCTCGCCGACGGCCGCGCGCTCCTGCGGGTCCAGATGCTTGCCGGCAGCGCGCCGGCCCTCGACAATACGCTGGAGGCCAGCACCGCCAACGACGACGGGCGCGTGCTCGCGGTCTCGGCCGTCGTGAGCGTCGACTGCCTGGTCCCGCCCCCAAGCATCGCGTGCGCCTTCACCGCTCCGCTCGACGGCGCGGTGATTGCCGCCGACAGCGTCGACGTGAGCGTGGCCTGCGTGCTTTCAGGTCTCAGCGTCGAGCAGCGCGAGCTGATGGCCGGCGCGCGCCTGCGCGTCGACGCCGTGGCCAGCAGCGACGGCAGCACGCACGCGCGCGAGCTCGACCTGGTGGAGGGGAGCGCCAGCGGTAATCTGCCCTTGCCCGGCACCGGCGCGCACACGCTGACGGCGACGGTGCTCGACCCCCACCAGCTCTTTGAGCCCGACCCCACCGTCAGCATCGCCATCGACGTGCAGCCCTGAACCACACGGCTGACCGCGCGATCCGCTATGGTCACGCGGACATGGCCGACGACGCCGAGCCCAAGGCACCTCCACAACGCGAAGCCGTGCTGCAGGTCGAGCGCGACGTGCTCACCGTCGTGCGCGGCAACCCCGAGGCGGTGCGGCTCGCGCTCGCGGCCATCCTCGCGGGCGGTCACGTGCTGCTCGAGGACGTGCCCGGCGTGGGCAAGACCACGCTGGCGCGCGCGCTGGCCCGCGCGCTCGGCTGCACCTTCAGCCGCATCCAGTTCACCGCCGACCTGTTGCCGTCCGACGTGGTGGGCGTGCAGATCCTCGACACCGCCACGGGTACGCTGCGCTTCAAGCGTGGCCCCATCTTCGCCCACCTCGTGTTGGCCGATGAGATCAACCGCGCCAGCCCCAAGACCCAGTCGGCGCTGCTCGAGGCCATGGCCGACGCTCAGGTCAGCGTCGACGATGAGACCCATGCGCTGCCTCCGCCGTTCTGCGTGCTCGCCACGCAGAACCCGGTGGAGCACCACGGCGCCTATCCCTTGCCCGAGAGCCAGCTCGATCGCTTCCTGGTGTGCCTGGCGCTCGGCTATCCCCCGGCCGACGACGAGCGGGCGCTCATCGTGCAGAACCGCAGCGCCGACGATGCGCTGCGCGGGCTGCCGGCGCGCCTCGATCCCTTGGGTGTGCGCGCGCTGCAGCAGGCGAGCCAGGCCGTGCCCCTCGGCGACGAGGTGGCGCGCTACCTGCTGGCGCTCGTCGACGGCACGCGGCGCCACGCGGCGCTCGAGCTCGGCTGCTCGCCACGCGGGGCCCTCGCCTGGGGGGCGCTGGCGCGCGCGCGCGCCTTCCTCGAGGGGCGCGCCTTCGTCTTACCCGACGACGTCAAGGCCACCGCACACGCGCTGTTGGCGCACCGGCTGGCGCCGCGCGGCGTGCCCGAGGGCGCCGAGGCGCGCCGGCGCGCGCACGAGGTCATCGACGAGCTGCTCGCGCGCGTGGCGGCGCCCCGGTAGCGCATGCGCGCGGCATCGCGGGCCCGAGCATGGTGGGCATCGTTGCTGGCGCGCGCGGCGCCCTGGCGACGACGGCGCCTGACCTCGACGGGCACGGGTCGCGTGGTCATCGGCCTGACCCTGGCGGTGGGCTTCGCGGCCATGAACACGGGCAACAACCTGCTGTTCTTCGGCTGGGGGCTCTTGCTCTCGGCCATCCTCATCTCCGGTATCTTGAGCGAGGCCACGCTGCGTGCCGTGCGCTTGTGGCCCCTGCCCGCGGGCGAGGCGCGCGCGCGCACACCTGCCCGGCTGCCGGTGGTGCTGGAGAACGCGCGGCGCCTGCCCGCGTTCGCCGTCGAGCTGCGCGCCGACGTCACCGATCCCATGGGCGTGCGGCTGCCCGGCGCCAGCGCCTTCGAGCTGCGCATGGAGCCGAAGAGCAAGAAGACCGTCGACGCCTGCTTCGTTCCCCAGCGTCGTGGGCGCCACCGCATCGACGCGGTGCGCGCCGCCACGGGCTTCCCCTTCGGCTTCTTCGAGAAGGAGAAGCTGGCGGCGCTCGACGCCCCCGTGGACCTGGTGGTGCTGCCCGCACGCGTCGACGTGGGCGACGCGGCGCACGATTTGCTCGTGCGCCTGGGCGATGCACCCGCGCGACGCGCCGGGCCGGGCGACGAGCTCTTTGGCCTGCGACCCTTTCGCACCGGCGACGATCCGCGGCGCCTAGCGTGGCGACGCTCGGCCAAGACCGGCCGCCTGGTGGTGCGCGAGACCGAGGCGCAGAAGAGCCGCGACCTGATCCTCGACGTGGTGCTGCCGGCCGTGCCCGACCGCGACCGCGCCGACCACGCGCTCGACGTCGCCGCCAGCCTCGCCGAAGACCTGCTGGGCGCCGGCCACGCGGTGGGCCTGCGTGCGCCCGGCTGCGCGCTGGTGCCGACCGGCGGGCCGCGCCAACGCAGCGCCGTGTTACACGCCTTGGCGCTCATCGACGACACGGCGCCTATCCCCGCGCTGCCCGCGCGCCGCGCCGCCGTCATCGCCGTGGTCGCCGAAGGGGGCACCGCCCCCGCCGGCGCGTCCATCGTCCTCGATGCGGCCAGCGTCGCGAGAGCCACATGAGGCTCGGCCTCGCGCACGAGCTCGGGCTCGCCGCGTCGTGCACGGCGTCGCTGCTCATCGTGCTCCTCGGCGGTGAGCTGCCGGCGTTCGCGTGGGTCACACTGGCGGCGCCCTGGCTGTCGCTGGCGCTGCAGCTCGCGGGCAAGCAGCCGCCCGCGAGCTCGGGGACGCTCGTGGGCTTGGCCAGCGTCGCGCTCGCCGTGGCCACCTTGGTGAACGGCGGCGTCGAGTCAAGCGTGCTCGCGTTCGCCGAGCTCTTGCTCGGCCTCTTGTGCGCTCGCTTGCTGGTGCGCCGCACTGCCACCCACGATGTGCAAGCGCTCTTGGTGGCGCTGCTCCTCGTGCTCGCCGGCAGCGTGCTCAACGTGACCCTGTCGTACCTGTGGCTGTTCATCACCTTCGCCGTCACGCTGGTGTGGTCGTTGGCGACTCGGCAACTGCTCGCCGCGGCGCCGCGCGATCTCGCCCAGGAGCACACGACGCGGCGCCAGCGCACCGACGTCGTCACGCCCGCGTTCTTCGGCGCCACCGCGGCGCTCTCGCTCAGCGTGCTCACGGTCGCGGCCCTGGTCTTCGCGCTGTTCCCCCGCGTGGGCTTCGGCGAGATCGGCGCGTTCCTGCGCAAGGAGAGCACCTTGCCGAGCGAGGTGGGGCTGCGCGGCGATCCGCGCGCGCTCGGCGGGTCGCGAGCGGTGGCGCGCGTCCGCGGCGTGCCGTACCAGGTGTTCGAGCGGGGGCTCTACCTTCGCGCCACCGTCTACGACGTGGTGACGCTCGACGGCTTCTCGCGCACGCCGAGCACCACCGAGATCGCTCGCCGCCCACGCTCGGCCACCCTCGTCGACGCCGCGCGCGCGCGCTACGAGGTCACCCTGGCGCCGATGGTCGGTGACACGCTCGTGTCGCTTGGCCAGGTCGACGCGCTGCGCATCGTCTCGGGTGGCATGGCCAACCCCAACTTCTCGCTCGGCTTCGCCGGGCGCACCTCGCGCGACGAGCTCAAGGCCAACGACACCTTGGTGTCGTCGCTGCGCTACGAGGTCGGCGGCGGCATCGCGGCGCCAGGCGAGATCGGCGCGCCGCGCGCCAGCGCGCGAGCGCTCGATCCCTCCGATGCCGACGATGCGCGCTGGCTCACGCTGCCCGCCGACATGGGCGACGAGCTTCGGCAGCTCGCGGCGCAGGCCGCCGGTGGCACCACCGACGTGCGCACCATGGCCGAGGCCGTGCGCGCCTTCCTGCTCGCGCAGTTCCGCTACAGCCTGGATCCGCCGCGCTTTGCGCGCGCGCCGCTGCGCGCTTTTCTCCTCGAAGATCGCCAGGGGCACTGCGAGTTCTTTGCCGCTGCACACGCGCTCTTGTTGCGCGCCAACGGCATCGGCGCGCGCGTCGTAGGCGGCTTCCAGGGCGGCGCATGGGACGAGGGCACCATCGTGTTCCAAGAGCGGCACGCGCACGCGTGGGTCGAGTGGTATCTGCCTGGGCATGGCTGGGTGGTCGACGACGGCACGCCGCTCGCCAGCGCGCCGCGCGAGCAGCTCACGGGCCTCGCCGCCGTGATCGAGGCGTTGCGTCGCCAGTGGGACGACCGCGTGCTCGACTACTCCATCGGTGACCAGAGCGACGCCTTCCAGCGCCTGCGCCGGGCGGTCCGTGGCCTCGACGTGCGGCTGCGTCGCGTGCTCGCGGCGAGCGGCGCGGCGATGGTGCTGGTCCTCGTGGTGGTCGTGTGGGTGCGCTGGCGCCGACGAGCGCGCCGCGCGCCCGAGCACCCCTTGGCGCGCGCGCTGCTCGAGGTCGCAGCGCAACGCATGCGCCGCCCCGTGACGACGGCCACCACCGTGCGCGAGGCCGTGGCCGCCGCGCGTGCCGGCCTGGCCGCGGCGGACCCGCTGACGCATGCGCTCGACGACGCGCTCACGCTCTACGAGGGCATACGCTTCGGGGGCGACCCACCAGACGCGCGTACCATCCGCGCGGCTCGCGCGCGCCTGAGCGCGGCGGCGGCGCGCGCTCGCGCCCGCGAGCGACGCGCACCGTTGGGCTCCTGACAACGCGCCCGCCTCGTGCTCCCGAGCTATGCTCGGGGCATGCGGCTCACGCTCCCGCTCCTGGCATCCGTCGTCTTGATCACGCTCGCGTGTGTAGCTCCCGACGACGACCACAACCACGATCACGACGAGGGTGAGGGTAAGGGTGAGGGCGAAGGCGAGGGCGAGGGCGAAGGCGAGGGCGAGGGCGAAGGCGAGGGCGAGGGTGAAGGTGAAGGCGAAGGCGAGGGCGAGGGTGAAGGTGAGGGCGAACAGCCAGCGCCGCGCATCCTCGCCGAGCCCGGCCCCGGTGCCTACCTCGCCGCCACCGCCGTGACCCTGAGCGTGGCCGACGCCGACGCGCTCGGCCCGCTGACGCTGTCGTACTCCCTCGACGGCGGCGCACCGGTCCCGGGCGTGAGCCCCATCGCCACGGCACCCATCGCGCTCGCGCAGAGCGCCGAGCTTCGGGTGGTGGCGAGCGATAGCTTCGGCGTGGTGCGCTTGTCCTTCGCTGGTGCCTACGTCCTGCTCGAGCCCGATGCCGCCACCTTCTCCAGCAACCTCCCGGTGATGGTCGTGTGGTCGCGCGACTCCGTGCCCACGGAACGCACGGAGGAGTACACGACGAGCGCGCTCTTGGTGTTCGAGCCCGAGGCCTCGTCGGGCCGCGTGCAGCTGCCCGCGCCAGCGACGCTGCACACCCGAGCCGGCATCAAGATCCGCGGCTCCTCCACTGCGTGGGACCCAAAGCACCAGTGGCGTCTGGAGACCTGGGACGAGCGCAGCGACGACGACGACGACGTGCCGCTGCTCGGCATGCCGAGCGAGTCCGATTGGGTGCTGGGCGCGCCCTACGACTTCGATCGCGCCCTCATGCGCAACTCGCTGGCGTACCAGCTCTCGCGCGATCTCGGGCGGTACGCCGCGCGTACCGTCCACGTCGAGGTGTTCTTCGGCGGCGACGTCGACCCCATCGGCAGCGACGACTATCTCGGCGTCTTTGAGCTGACCGAGCAGCTCAAGCGCGACGGCGACCGTATCGCCGTCCAGCGCATCGAGCCCACCGACCTCGCGTGGCCGGCGCTCACCGGCGGCTACATCTTCAAGGAGGACCGCACCGGGCCCGACGAAGCGGGCTTCCGGGCGGGGACCGCGGGCGGAGCGCTGTGGTTCGAGCAGCCCTTCGTGTGGGTTGAGCCGAAGGAGAGCGAGGTGGTGGCCGCGCAGCGCAGCTACCTCATCGGCGTCTTGAACGACCTCGGCGCTGCGCTCACCGCGCCAGACTTCACCAGCCCGAGCAGCGGCCTGCACTACAGCGGCCTCATCGACGTGCCGAGCTTCATCGATCACCACATCATCAACATGTTTGCCAAGAACCCCGACGCCTTCCGCCTGTCCGGCTACTTCTTCAAGGACCGCCTCGGCCTGCTCAACGCCGGACCGGCATGGGACTTCGACCGCACCATGGGCTGCGCCTCGGACGATCGCGCCGGCGATCCCACCTGGTGGGACGCCACCAACGCCACCTCCGACACGACGCAGATGTTCGCGCACGGCTTCTACGGCGGGCTGTTCTCGGACCCGGCCTTCACCAGCGCCTACCTGGCGCGCCTCGAGGAGCTGCTCGAGGGTCCGCTGGCGCCCGCGCACACGGACGCGCTCATCGACGCTTGGGCCGCCGCGCTCAACGAGGCGCAGGCGCGCAACTTCGCGCGCTGGACCGACGTCGCCCCGCGCGGCGGCTTCGCCGGCGAGGTCCAGCTCCTCAAGGACTGGCTGCGCGCCCGTCACCAGTGGCTGAGCGCATGCCTCGCCACCGCCGACCCGCTCTCTTGCGATGGCGACTGACGAGCGCCCACTTCACACGGCGGCCAGCGCGCGCCGCCACCGTACGCGCCGCGTCGGGCCGCATGGGCCACTCGCACGAGCTGCCCCAAGGCCGCTTGGCACGAGGGTGACGACTGCTACAGTCCTCGGCGTGCATCGCGCCTCGCTCTTGCTGTGGTTGTGCGCCGGCGCCGTGGCGCTGCCGGCGCAGGCCGCCGAGCCCGCGGGCGCACCCGCCGAGCCCATCGACGTGGAGGCGTTGCTGCGCGACACCTTCGCCGGCACCTGGCTCGACCCGCAAGAGCCAGAGTGGGCGCCGCGCCGAGGTGAGCGCTGGGAAGCGTCGGTGCTCATCGGCGGCGAAGGCGCCTTCGAGGCCCTGCAGTCAGACGCCCTGCCCACCATCGGCGGCGTGGTGGTGAACCTGCTCGGCCGCTACTACCCCGTCGATCGCTTGGCGGTGGTGTTTGGCGTGCGCGGCTATGGTGGGCTCGACGGCGCGCCTGCGTCGGGCACCACCGCATCCACGGTGCTCTCGGCGGTCACCGGCGTGCGCTACGACCTGGTGCGCGAGGGGCGCTTCTCCCTGCTGTGGGACCTCTACTCGGGTCCCTCGTTGTACGGCTTCGCCGACCTGGCGGCGCTCACCGACGTCACGGCCCTCGCCATCGGCGGCGAGATGGGGACGGCGCTGGCCTTTCGCTACTCCATCGGCCCCTTCACCGGCGAGGCGCGCGGCCTGGTGGGCGGGCGAGCCGGCGCCACGGCGAACCCCTTCCAGCGCGCCTACGACGCCGGGCCCTTCTCGGCCGTGTACGCCGGCGTCGACGTCGGCGGCACCTGGTCGTTCCCGTGACCACCAAGCGCCAGCGCCCGCCGACGCGCGCGCGTGACGCCCGCGCCGACGACGCCGTGCGCGTGCTGGTGGTGGCGCTGCGGCGGCGCGTCGACGACGGCCGCTTCGACGTCGACATCGCCACCAGCACCGCGCTGCAGCAGTTGCTGCGCGCCGGCGGGCCCGGTGCGCCCCTCGGCCCCGCCGACCGCGCGACGCTGCGGGTGGCCGTAGCCGCGCTGGCGCGCCCCTTCGCCACCACGGGCCCGATGCCGCGCGCGCTGCTGGCGTTCGCTCGCGACGCCGTGCAGGCCGCTTTGGCGCTCCATCGAGCACCGCGCCATCCAGGAGCCTCCGTCTCACAGCGCATCGACGACGGCGCCGCGGCGCTGGCCCGAGCGGCCGTGTGGGCCGAGGCCGGGCGCGCCCGCGACAACGACGATCTGGTGCGACGCGCCGTCACCCGCGCGCTGCGCGAGAAGAAGCGCGGCCGTCGCGGCCACGTCCCGCTCGACGTCGAGGAGGGCGATCCGCTGCGCGCAGTGCTGCAGCTGCCGAGCCGCGGCCGCGTGTGGCTGCCGAAGAACGACCTGCGCGCGCGCATCGTCGAGAGCGCGCGCGGCTCGGCCTTCGGCGCCGCGCTGCAGCACGCGGCGCGCTTCGCCGAAGAGCCGATGCGCAGCGCGCTCGGTGAGGAGCTGTGGGCGCTGGCGCGGCCGGTGGGCTTCGCCGACCACGCCGAGACCCGGGTCCTGGTGGAGGTCGCGTCGTCGGCGGCGGCGCACGAGGCGCAACTGCGCTCGCGCGAATTCGTCGGCACGCTGCGCGCGCTGCCGGGCCTCGAGCGCGTCAAGGGCATCAAGGTGCTGGTGGTCTCGACCGAACCGGCGCCGCGCCAGCGCCGTCAGTGATGACGCGGGTGGCGTCGCAGCTCCCCGTGCAGTCGCACCAGGTCGCGGAGTCGGAAGAAGCGCGCGGCCACCTCGGCGGGAGCGCCGGCGTCGTCGCACAGCGCCGCCGCGAACGCGTCGCCGAGCGCGAACGCGCAGCCCCGGCGCAGGCTGGCGACCGCCCCGGCGTTGGGCGCCGTCTGTGCCTCGAGCGCCCCCATGACGACCGCCAGGGGCTCGAGCTCGTCGACGTCGAGCGCGCCGCCCGCCGCCAACGCCGACAGCGCCTCGTCATCGCGGGTCACGTTCGCTCCGGCACGAGGAAGCAATCGACGTAGGGTCGATCGCCGGGCCGCGCCAGGTGGAGCTGCTCGTCGAGGAAGGTGCCGCGCACCAGCGAGCGCTCGTGCACCCAGGTGGTGCGACCGCCGTCGGGATCCGACACCAGCAGGTGACGATGCGGGCGGCGACCCTTCACCGCCGTCAGCAGCATCCAGTGCGGCGGCTCTGAGCAGCCAAAGGGCACGTCGATGCCTTGGCGCAGCGCAGCGGCCACCGCGTCGACGTGACGCCAGGCATGCCCGCGCGCGAACTCGCGCGCTGCGTAGCGAACCCCGATGCATGCGCCGTGGCGCTCGTTCACCAGGGTGGTGAGCGCCGCCACGCTGATGCCCTGGTCGGCCGTGGGCAGCGCCACGCGACAAAGGCGCGCCACCTCCTCGTCACTGGGGAACCCCCACCGTGCGCGCACGCGCTCCAACGCGAGCGCGGCGAGCCCGCGCACGGGCGCGGCGCCGGCCAGCGCGTCGCGCAGCGCCACGCACGCAGCACGTTTGAGCTCACCGTCGCGCACCATGCGCCCGAGCGCGTTATGGATACGACTGCGCAGGTACGATTCGGTGCGGCCGAGCGCCTTGCCGCCGCCGTACTCGTCGAGCACGGCGCGCTGAAAGTCGGCGATGGCGTCGTCGGTGGCGTCCGACGTGAGGCCCACGTCGTGCAGCGCGAAGGCGATCACCGGGTCAGCCTCGGCCAAGATCATCTGCAAGGTGGCGGCGCCGCACGCGCCCGTGAAGCGCTGAAACAGGCCGTCGTTGTCGGCGTGGGTGTCGACGCGACGCACATCGACAACGGTGCCGCGGGTCGCCCAGAGCTGTTGGGGATCGAAGGCGCTGGTGTTGTGGCGCGAGTCGAGATCGAGCACCGTGGCACGGCGACGAAGCTGGTCGGCACTGGTGTTCGCCAGGCGCGCCGCGAAGCGCCGCAGCACCTCGAGCGCCGACGGCACGCGCGCCTCGTCGATCAGCGAGCGCGCACGCACGGCGACGGCCCGCAGCAGCAAGGCGCGCGCCACCGCCGCGCCAGGGCCAACCAGCGACGAGAGCAGCGCCGTCAGCTCGCGGCGCACCTCGGCGCTGGCGCGAGCCCACACGACGCGCACCTGGCCCGCCTGGTGCGGCCCCACCAACGGCTCGTGCCCCTCGGGCCCCTCGCTCTTGCGCACGAGCGCCGCGGCGGTGAGGAGCGCCTCGATGCCGCGGGGGCCCAACGCGTCGGCGCCCACGTCGAGGACTGACGCCGTCGGCGCAGGCGGCGCGCGCACCACCGGCCGCGCGCCGACGCTGTCGGCGCGCTTCGACGGACGGAGCTGGTGCCGCGCGACGCGCATGGCGCATGGTAGCGCGCCTGCTCAGCGATCCGACAGCCGCGGTCTATCGTCGGTGGTGGCGGGGGGCGCGGCGCCAAGGTGCCGAGGGCGGCGCAGCTCTGCCATGAGCGATAGCACCACGCCGCCGAAGAGCACGCCAGCGCCGATCCATTGCATCGGCGCCATGGCCTCGTTGAAGAACACGACGGCACCGAGCACGCCTACCGGCGTCTCGAGCAACATGACCACGGCCGCCGCGGGCGCCGAGGCGTGGCGTTGCCCGGCGATCTGGCAGGTGAACGCGACCACGGTCGAGAGCACCGACAAGTAGCCGAAGGCCAGCAGCGTGCGAACATCGAGCGTCGCCAAGTGCGCCACGCCGTCGACGGCGAGGGCGATGGGCGCGCTCAGCATCAAGAGCACGCTCAACTGCTGCGCGTTGAGCACGAAGGGGTCGATGCGCCGACCGCCGCGCGACACCACCAGCACGTGCAGGGCGCCAAAGAGCGCATGCACGAGCACCAGCAGGTCGCCCACGCCGAGCGGCGCCGCCAGCGCGCCCTCGCCGCCGGGTGCGACCAAGAGCCCCAAGCCGACCATCGCGATAACGGCGCCGATCCAATGCAGCGCCTTGGGCCGCGGCAAGCCGAACAGCGGCGCCAGGAAGGGTACGAACACCGCGTAGAGCCCCGTGATGAGCGAGACGCGCGCGACGGGGATGAGGGCCAGCGCCGCCGTCTGCGTGGTGTAGGCGAGGAACAGAATGACGCCGAGCGCCAGCGGCACGAGCAACTGTCCCTGCCCGCCCTCGCCGCCGTCGACGGGCCGGCGACGAAGGCGCGGCGCCGCCAACAGCAGGGCCAAGGGCGCCGCCAGCGCAAAGCGGACCGCGGTGGCAAGCAGCGGCGGTAAGGCCACCACCGTGAGCTTCTGGGGGACGAAGGCGCCGCCCCAGATGAGCGCGGCCACGAGCAGCAACAGCACGCCAAGCAAGGGTCGCGGCACCAACGCACGCTATCGCGAGGACGCCGGGGGACAAGGGCGCCGCGTGGTGCCATACTCCGCTCCACGGGATCGTCGTCGTCATGCGCTTCGTGTTCCACGCAGTCTTTGCGGTGCTCGCGGCGAGCGCACTGTTCGTGTGCGTCAACGTCTGCGTGGGCGTGTTCTCCATGGTGGGGCGACCCTTTGCGGGCCTCTCCATCGTCGAGGAAGGCCTGGTGAACCCCGTGGGCCTGCAGAGCTGGGGCGGCGGCACGGCCGGCTTCCGCGCTTGGGATCGCATCGTCGCCGTCGACGGCGAGCTGGTGTTCTCCAAGGACGACATCGTGGAGCGCGCGCTCACCCGACCGTCAGGGAGCGCGGTGGTGTACCAGGTGGAGGGGCGCGACCACCGGGCGCGCTTCGTCGAGCTCCAGGTGCGCAACTTCGTCGCCAGTGACGTGGTGCGCAGCCACACCAGCCTGGCGCTGCTCGGCCTGGTGTTCGTGGTCATCGCCATCCTGCTCTACTGCCTGCGCCCCGGCACGCCCGAGGCCTGGGCCTTCTTCCTGCTGTTCGCGTCTGTCGGCATCGCCATGGCGTCGGTGGTCGACCTGACGCTCTTGTGGACCTTGCCGCGCCTGTTCCCGCTGGTCGCTCCTTACCTTGGCACCTTCGGTATCGTGCTGGTCGGCGTCTTGGTGCGCGGCTACACCAAGCACGACGGCGCGCGCCTGCTCGAGGGCGCACCGGAGGCCGGCGAGCCGGGCTTCCATGAGCAGCAGCGCCTTGCGCCCCAGCGGCGCATGTGGGTGCTGACCGCGAGCCTGACGGCCGTTTCCACGGTGCTCGCCGCGCTGCTCGTCGGCGCATCGCCCGGCACGGTGCGCTACGACATCGTCGATGGCCTGCTCTACGCGTGGCTGTGCTTCACCTGCGTGCTCGGGCTCGCGCTGCTCGCGCTCGGCTACCTGCGCGGGCGCTCGCCACGTCGACGCGCCCGCATCCGCCAGATCTTGTGGGCCTGGCCCGTGGGCGCGGGCATCCCCGTCGCCAACCTGTTCCTCGGCAACGTGCTCGGTCTGCAGCCCATGTCGATGATCTGGAACGGCTTCTTGTTGTTGGTGCCGATCTCCACCGCCGACGCCATCGTGCGCCACGACCTCTTGCGCCTCAACCGCACCGCGCGGCGCCTGGTGGGCGGGCTGACGGTCGCCGCGCTGGTCGGCATGGCGCTCGGCCTGGTGCTGTGGGCCGCCGTGCAGTTCCTCAAGCTCGACGACGCGCCCGCCATGGTGGCGTTGGCCGCGCTCTTGTTCGCCGTCGCCGCTCCCTTGACGCACCGGGTGCAGAGCCACGTTGAGGGTCTGCTGCGCTCGCGGCGCTACGACGCCGGCCGCCTGGTCGCCGACTTCACCGCCCGCGCGTCGACGTCCACGCAATTGGCGGAGGTGCTCACGCGCCTGCGCGAGGCGCTGCAGCAGTCGATCGCGCCCGGCTCCTTCGAGCTCTACTCCTTCGATCCCGCGGCCGCGCGGCTGGTGCCCTTGGTGCAGGGGGCACCCGTCGTCGTCGACGACGCGGTGCGCGCCTGGCTCGATCAGGTCGACCCCCTCGTCATCGACGAGGACACCGCAGTGCCGCCAGCGCTGCGCGGCGCGGCGCTGGCGGTGCGCCTGGCGGTCGCCAACGAGCCGGTGGGGCTCCTGGTGATCGGCAGCCGCGCCGACGGCACGCCCTACGAAGACGCCGATGTCGCGTTCACCGCCGCGCTCGGTGGCCCGCTGGCCGCCGCGCTCGTCAACACGCGCGCCTTCGAGGCCGTGGCGCAGCTCAACCGCGAGCTCGAGGCGCGCGTGGTCGCGCGCACCGCCGAGCTCGAGCAGAAGAACACCGAGCTCGGCACGCTCAACCAGCGCAAAGACGAGCTGGTGGCCACCATCTCTCACGACTTCCGCTCACCGCTCGCGGTCATACGGCAAAACGTGCAGACGCTGCTGCGCGACCTGCCGCGCATGGACGCATCCGACCTGCGCAGCTTCCTCGAGGGTATCGCGCGCCAGGAGGATCGGCTGACCGCGCTGTGCACCAACCTGCTCGACCTGGCGCGGCTCAAGCAACGCGGCGCCCCCGACACGCCCGTCGATCTCGCCGAGGTGGCGCGTCAGATGGTCGACGACCTCGCCGCCCGCGCGCGCGACGCCGGCGTGGAGCTGGCGGTGGAGGTCAGCGTGGGCGGCACCACCATGGCGCGCGGCGATCGTGACCGCTTGGGCCAGGTGGTGCAGAACCTCGTCGACAACGCACTCAAGTTCACGCCACGCGGCGGCCGCGTGCAGGTGCGCGTGGGCGGCGACGAGCGCGCCGTGCGCGTCGAGGTGGAGGACTCGGGCGTGGGCGTGCCCGCCGACGCGCTGGCGCGCCTGTTCGAGCCCTTCTTCCAGGTGCCCACCAACGCGCACGCCGGCCAGGGCTCGGGACTGGGGCTCGCCATCGTGAAGGCCGTCGTCGACGCCCATGGCGGCGGCATCACCGTGCGCAGCGAAGAGCAGCGCGGCACCACCTTCTCCGTCGAGCTGCCGGCGCTCTCCGCCGGCACCGCATTGCCAGCGTCGTCTCCCTTGGTGCACGATGCGCGCGACCAGGCTGCCAGCGATGACGCAGCGCCGACGGGGTGATCGATGGACCTACAAGGCGAAGAGACCGTCGAGAGCGAAGAGCTCCCGGTACACGTGCTGCTGGTCGAAGACGAGCCCGACCTGCGCAGCACGCTCCGCTACAACCTCAAGCGCGCTGGCTACGCCGTCACCGACGCCGGCAACGGACACGAGGCGCTGACGGCGCTCAAGGCCCAAGGGCCACCGGTCGAGATCGTGGTGTCTGACGTGATGATGCCGGTGATGGACGGCCACGCGCTGGTGCGCGCGGTACGCGGCGACCCGGCCAGCGCCGAGCTGCCCTTCATGTTCCTCACCGCCAAGGGCGACACGGCTGATCGCGTCGAGGGCTTCCGCCTGGGTGCCGACGACTACCTGACCAAGCCCTTCGACATCGAGGAGCTGCTGGCGCGCGTGCACGTGTTGGCGCGGCGCGCGTACACGGCGCGGCGCATGCGCAAGTTGCTGCCCGCTGCCGACGTGGGTGCCGCCAAGCCCGGCACGGCAAAACAGACCGGCGACCTCTATGCCAAGGTGGCGGAGTGGGAGCGCCGCTTCCCCGCGCTCGCGGTCATCCGCACCGACTCCATCGTGGGCGCGTCCATGCGCACCATGCTCCTGCTGCGCGAGATCCTGGTGCGCGCTCCCGGCAAAGACCCGGTGCTGATCATCGGCGAGACCGGCACGGGCAAGACCGGGGTGGCCGAGGCGCTCCACCAGCTCGGGCCGCGCGCCGACAAGCCCTTCCGCGTCGTTAACTGCGCCGAGCTCGGCGCCGCCGATCACGCCATCACCGCCGGCAGGCTCTTTGGCTTCGGCAAGGGCTCGGGCCTGGCCAACGTCGCCAAAGAGGGCCAGCCGGGCCTGCTCGACGACGTCGACGGCGGCACGCTGTTCTTCGACGAGATCCACCGCCTCCCGCTCGATGCGCAGGCGATGCTGCTCTTGCCCATCGAGGGCCGGCCCTTTCACCCCGCGGTCGGCAAGGGCGAGCCACGCACGGTCGACGTCAAGTTCATCTTCGCCACCAACGTCGACCTGCGCGCCGAGGCGCAGGCCGGGCGCTTTCCCTTCGATCTCTTCCAGCGCCTGGCGCAGAGCCAGATCCACGTGCCACCGCTCTCCGAGCGGCGCGAGGACATCGCCACCTTGGCGGCGCATTTCCTCGACGAGTGCAAGAGCGAGTACGAGCTGCAGAACGCCACCTTCGCGCCCAGCCTGCTCAAGCACCTGACGGAGCGACGCTTCGAGGGCAACATCCGCGAGCTGCGCAATTTGGTGCGCGAGGTCGCGCGGCGCGCGGCCTTCGAGCTCGACACGGTGCTGACGCTCGAGCACCTGCCCGAGGCGTGGGAGCGCGCGCCGCTCGACGCGGCTGCGCCCACGGCCGAGCTCGCCCCCGAGCTCGCGGCCGCGCCGCCGCCACCGGGCACCGACGACGACGGCGGGGGCTTCTGGCACGAGCTCGAGATGGCAGAGCTGCGCGCCCTGCGTCGCCATCGTTTCAAGATCGCTGCCGCCGAGATCGAGCTCGGCCTCTCGTCCAAGTCGCGCACGCTGACGAACCACCTGCGCGGCATGTGCTTCAAGGCGCTGTGCCACTGCGAGAGCCAGGGGCGCTTCGACGTGAAGGCGGCCGCGCTGCTCGTCGTCGGCCGCAGCGACGCCGCGCTGCTCGATCGCACGGTGGAGCGGCTCGAGAGCTACCTCGACATGGTCGAGCAGCACGTGGCGGCGCACACGGTGGA
>JADZDP010000039.1 GCA_020850995.1 Deltaproteobacteria bacterium | reverse complement strand
CGTCGATGGCAAGGAGCCCCGCAGGGCCGTGGCCGTCGCCACGGACCGAGGACGCGACGCCGCCAGCGACGATGGATCGCTCGCGAGGACGATTGAGTTGTCCGTTCGCGGGCCCTAAGGGCCCGCGAATGGGCGCGTTGCGCGATGACCGCGATCGAGGCGCGGCGGCCCTCAGCGCTTGCGGGCGCTGGCGACGTAAAACATGCCGCCGCCGTTCTGGCTCAGCGTGCCACGCGCGAGCGCCTCGATGCGCTGCGCCCAGGCGCGCCGCGTGCGCGCCAGCAAGGGCGCGAAGTCCTCGTCGCGACCACCACCGGCGCGGAAGTAGCGCAGGGTCTCCTCGCGCGACCAGGTGAAGCCATCGTCCGCGAGCATGCGCAGCTCGTCTGCGATCTCGGCGCGCGCCGCGCGCTGCGCCGCGCTCTCGCCAGGCGCGAACACGGTGCATTTGTCGTTGTTCCACACGCTCACGTCGTCGACGAGGGAGGGATCGAGGAGCTCGACCAGGCCCTCGCCGAGCGAGTTGTAGCCGAGGCCGAGCGCGTGCTTGCCCTTCTCGCAGGTGGCCTCGAGCCGCAGCCACGCCAGCGCGTCCTCGAGATCGAAGCTCGGCAGCACGCACAGGCGCGCCACGCCCTCGGCGAGGTTGTTGGGCTCGCACAACAGCAGGCGACCGTCGGCGCGCAGCACGCGCACCATCTCGCGCACCGCCGCGCGGGGATCGCGCAGGTGGATCAGCAGCGTCTGACAGGTGACGACGTCGAAGGCGCCGTCGGCGAAGGGCAGCGCGTACACGTCGCCGGCGAGGAATGACACCCGCGGCGGCGCGTCGGCGCTGGCGCGCGCGACCCACGCGGGCTCGCGCTCGAGCCCCGTGAGCTCGGCGTGGGGCGCCAGCCGCGCCACCGTGCGCGTCCAGTGTCCCAAGCCCGCGCCGCAGTCGAGCACACGCGCGGCGTGCGCGAGCCCGGTGCGCGCCGCGATCAGAGCGAGGAAGTCCTCGTTCCACCAAAGGTCGCGCGTGTCGTTGAGGTAGCGGGCGGAGTGCGGCTCGTGGTCCATGGTGCGCGCGAGGGTAGCGCGGCCGCGGCGCGCGGCCGACCCCGCTATTCCTGCGGGCACTGGTGGTTGTCAGCGCCGGCGTCGGTGGCCGAGCGTGAACAGCGCGAGCGCGACGCCACCGATAGCGGCCCCGCTGGTGGTGGCTCCCGAGGCTGTGTGGCAGGTGCAGCCGACCTCGTCGTCTGCGCCGCCCTCGCCTTCGCCCTCGCCCTCGCTCGATGCGTCGCCCAGCGACGGTGCGCCGAGCGCGTAGGAAGGATCGCTCACGTCCTCGTTCCAGATCAGCGCCTCGCCCTCGGGTAGCGCGGCGTTCGTCGGTGCCGCGCCGTCGAGCGTGCCCCACATGAACACGCCGCCGCGCACCGAGAGCCCAAGCAGGTTGAGGGTGAGCGAGCCGCCCTCCCGATCGACGGCGCCACTGGCAATGGCAATGTCGGCCGTGACGCCGAAGGCGGCCTCCGCCTCAGGCGTCGCGATGATGAGGTAGTCCGGCAGCGCCCAGGTGATGTCGGCGGTGGTGGCCGCCGTGGTCTGCGTGATCGCCGCGCTTCGGTCGCGGAACTCGGCGGTGGAGCCTGCCAGGGCGGTGCGCGAGTTCTCCCACGCGGGGTCCACCGTGACGAGCACGTACTGTGCATCGGGGTTCGCGTTGCTGCCGCCGTAGACCTCCTGCACGTCGACCCACGGGGTGCCGGCCCACGCCGTGGGCGCGGTGAGCAGCGTCAGTGCAGCGAAGAGCCTCAGCATGGCAGCGCCCCCATTCCAACCACGGTGCAGAGCTTGCAGGGTGTTGTCTGGCGTCGCGCGGCTCGTCAACAGACCTTGGCGCGGCACGAGCGCACGACCGTCTTTGCCACGCCATCACAGCGTCGCGCCACACCCGAGCGCGTGGGCGGCTATTCGTTGAGCAACACCAGCAGGTTGTCTCCCTGCACCACGCGGTGCTCGATCTGGCGATCGCCGAGCCCAATGACGACGTGGTCGGCGCGCGACCACCAGCGCTGGTCGCTGACGGGCACCAGCGCGTCACCGCGATCGCGCACCGTCAGCGTGAGGGGGGCGCCGCGCTCGCGCGCCACGCGCCAGATCGCTTCCAGCGCGGCGCGCTCTGCCGGTGCCGTGCGCGCCGCGTGCAGGGCCTCGATGGCGGCGACCTGATCGCGCTGGCACGCGACGGTCCCGGAGAGCGCCACCAGCAGTACTGCGCACCGAGCGCCTGCGATCACGCGTTGCACGTCCATGGGGCCACTCCTGGCGCTGCCGACGACGGGCCGGTCGCAGCGGCGCGGTCCGGCGCCGAGGGTAGCTCTGGCAGCTGCGCCAGCGCCACGATCGCCGCGCTATCGTGGCGAGCATGAGGGTCGGGCTCTTCGCCGTCGCCGTGCTGGGCTCCTGCGTGCCAGCGCCACCGCCTGCGATCGCGGACGCGACCGGACGCTGGGAGCAGCGCGCCCCCCTGGCCCTCGGGCCCCGACAAGAGACCGCGGTCGTGACCCTTGGAGGCGAGGTCGTGGTCCTCGGTGGCGTCAACGAGCTCGGCGCCACCCTCGCGCTCGTCGAGGCCTACGATCCCGCCGTCGACGGCTGGCGGCGCTTGGCGGACCTGCCCGTGCCGCTGCACCACGCCAACGCCGCCGTCATTGACGGCACGCTCGTCGTTGCGGGCTTCTTGGTCGGCGCTGACTTCAAACCCGACGGGCGCGTGTTCCGCTACGACGCAGGCGCCGACGCCTGGACCGAGGGCGCGCCCCTGCCGCCCGGGACCGAGCGAGGCGCCGCGGGCTGCGCGGCCGCCGGCGAGCACCTCTACGTCGTCGGCGGGCTGCGCGCGAGCTCCGTGATGACGGTGTCGCGCTACCACGTCGTCACCGACACCTGGGAGGCGCTCGGCGACCTGCCCGCGGCGCTCGACCACCTCGGCGCCTACGCCGTCGACGGGCGCATCACCATCGTGGGCGGGCGCACCGACGGCCTGCGCAACCACAGCAGTCAGAGCTTCGAGCTCGACACCCAAACGCTCCAGCTCTCTGCGCGAGCGCCCATGCCCACCTCGCGCGCGGGGTTCGCCGGCGCCGTGGTGGGCGGCGAGATCTTCATCGTCGGCGGCGAGGGCGCGGTGGGGGGCAGCGGGGTCTTCCCGCAGGCCGAGGCCTACCACCCAGCGACCGACAGCTGGCGCTCGCTGCTCGACATGCGCACGCCGCGGCACGGCATGGGGGCCGCCGCCGTTGACGACGTGCTCTACGTCCCAGGCGGCGCCGACCAGCAAGGCTTCGCGGCGGTGGACGCGCACGAGCGCTTCCTCGCCGCGCCGCGCCCTGCACCCTGAGCGCCAGCTGCGGCGGCACGTGCGCCCCCGCGCAGATCTGCGTGATGCAAATCAGTTGCGCGCAACTGATTCGGTTCCTACCGTGGTCCCATGCAGCGCCACGCCACCACCAGGTCGCTCCCGCCGCCCGGCGATCCGCTGCGCTTGGCGTCGCAGCTGTGCTTCCCGCTCTACGCCACCACCAACCTCGTGGTGCGCCTCTATCGTCCGCTGCTCAAGCCGCTCGGGCTCACCTATCCCCAGTACCTGGTCATGCTGGTCCTTTGGGAGCGTCGAGCGCTGACGGTGCGGGCGCTGTGCGACGAGCTCTTGCTCGAGAGCGGCACCCTCTCGCCCCTGCTGACGCGGCTCGAAACGCGCCGCCTGGTGAAGAAGACCGTCGACCCGCACGACGCACGTCGGGTGGTAGTGGCGCTCACCGCGCGCGGCCAGGCGTTGCGCGCGCACGCGCGCGCGGTGCCCGAGGCGCTCTGGTGCCGCTTCGTCGAGGGCCTCGGCAGCGGCACGCCCGCGCCGGCCCAGCTCATCGAGTTGAGAGACACGCTGCGCGGCATGATGGCCGCGTGGCAGCAACAAGAACGCCCCACACGGAGGAGCAATGAGCGCCAGCATCCATGACATCGAGGCCAAGACCATCACCGGCGAGGTGCGCTCGCTGCGCGACTACGCGGGCAAGGCCGTGCTCATCGTCAACGTCGCCAGCAAGTGCGGGTTCACGCCGCAGTACCAGGGCCTCGAGGCCCTGTTCCGCCAGTATCAAGATCGCGGCTTCGCGGTGCTCGGCTTCCCTTGCGATCAGTTCGGCCACCAAGAGCCCGGCGACGAGGCGGCGATCGCCAGCTTCTGCAGCCTCACCTACGACGTCACCTTCCCCATGTTCGCCAAGGTCGAGGTCAACGGCGACGGCGCGCACCCGCTCTACCACCACCTGAAGCAGGCCGCGCCCGGCCTGCTCGGGAGCGAGGCGATCAAGTGGAACTTCACCAAGTTCCTCGTGGGTCCCGATGGCGTGGTCATCAAGCGCTTCGGCCCGCGCGACGAGCCAAGCTCGCTCGCGCACGACATCGAGCGCGCGCTGCCGAAGGCCGCCGCGTAGGCCATGGGCTCGATCCACGACGGGCCAGCCCGTGCCGGCCCGCCACGACGGCTCAGGGCAAATACCAGTAGCCCTGGAAGGTCATGGCGTCGAGGTAGACGCCGGCGCCCGCCGTGCTCGCCCCGTCCACCGTCAGGCGAAGCTCGAGGTGCCCGGTTTGGGCCGGATACGCGCTCAGGCTGACCGCTTCGCTCTGCCACAGGCCATTGGACCCGAGGTATTGGCGCAAGAGCTGCGCGGTGCCTCCGTCTTGCACCCAGTAAAGCGCCGCCGTGTCACCGGCGCCGAGGGCGTGCCAGATGCGGTACGAGACCGAAGCGCTCGAGGTGGGAAGTACCAGGCTGCCCGACGAGAGCACGGCGGTGCCGGCGGCGGTGTCGGGGTAGTCGCCCGCGAGGTTGCTGGCCCACACCGAGCTGCCCTCGTAGGCGGCGCCGGGGCCGCTGGTCGGCGCCCCGCGCTCCCATGGGCTCTGGCCGCTCCAGCCGAGCGCGGCCTCCATGTCCCAGGCGTTGACTGCGCTTTGGTAGCTGCCGTCGCCAGCCATGCCGGGCGCCGGGTACGCGTCGTCGCAGGCGAGGTTGCCCGAGGGGTCGGCCACCGCGCTGACATCGACGAGGTAGCGGTCGAGCATGGCGCTCTCGCCGGGGGGCAGCAGGGCGCTCAAACGCAGGGTGTCGCGGTCGATGATCTCGACGCTGAAGTCACCGGGCCCGAACAAAAAGCCGTCGCCGTCGGGGAACGCGAAGTCGGTGAAGGTGACGCCAGGGAGCGTGCTCGGGTCGAGCCACTCGCCGCCCACCGCGGAGACATCGAAGTACAGCGCCACCTCGTTGGACCCACCGCTGTTGTTGAAGGTGCCGCCGCGCGTCACCGAGAGGGTGGGGCAGGCCACGTCGGCAACCGAGAGCGTGGCGGTCGG
The DNA here is from genome assembly GCA_020850995.1 of Deltaproteobacteria bacterium. GTDB lineage: Bacteria > Myxococcota > UBA727 > UBA727 > VGSZ01 > JACOUT01. Next base: position 6,974 of record JADZDP010000039.1, on the reverse strand, counting down.
GAAGGGCCCCTCGTTCTCGCCGATGAGCGCGACCACGGCGATCTCGACGGTCTCGCCAAAGCCGAAGGGCGTGTGCGTGCCGGGCACGCTGTCGAAGGCCGCAGGCAAGGCGAAGCTCATCTCGGGCGCCGCCGGGTTCAGCGCGCTTGCCGCCGCGCTCGCGACCTGCAGCCAGTCGCTCTGCTCTGCGTCGTTGCGCGCATAGACGCGATAGCCGGTGGCGTCGTCCACGGCGTCGAAGCTGACCGTGAACGTGGGCGACACGAAGCCCAGATCCTCGGCGTCACCGACGAGCGCGAGGTTGGTCACTGCTCCCGGCAGGCGATCGCCACCCACCAAGAACACATGCGGACCCCACCTGACTTGGTCGTTGTTGCGCGTGGTGGCCGTGACCGTGATGCTGTACTCCTGCCCAACGCTGAGCGGCGCGCGCGGCGTCACGGTGAGCACGATGCCGTCGGCGTCCCACTGGTGCTCCGTGGCCACACGCACGCCCGCGCGCAGCAGGTCCACGGTGGTGCCACCGGGCGTGCTGCTCATGGGTCCGGCGTAGACCAACTCGAAGCTCGCCTCGGGCTGTACGGCGAAGCTCTCGACGTTGTCGAAGGTCGTCCACACCACCTCGTCGATCTCGAAGGGCGTGACCGCGACGTTCTGCACCACGGGTGCCTCGTCGAGCGTGCCCAGTTGCGTCAGCGAGGTCGCGAAGTCGGGGAGATCGTCGCCGTCGAGATCCTGGGCGGGGACGAGCAAGCGCAGCGCGACGCCCGCGGGCAGGCCGGTGAACGCGAACGCGCCGTCCGCGTCCGTCGTGGTCTCGAGCGTCACGCCCGAGGTGTCGAGGGCAGCGAGCAGGCTCGGGTCGAGGCGCACCACCACCCGTGCGCCGCTCACGGCGTCGAGCGGACCGGTGCCGACCACCACGCCGCTCACGGCGCCCGTGAGCGGCGCCATACTCACGTCATTGACGACGTGGATGACGAAGGAGGCCTCGGGCGCGTCGGCGAGGGCGGCCACCACGGTGCGCCGCATGTCGACGTAGCCGTCGGCGCTGATGAACACGAGGAAGGAGCCGAAGCCCTCGAAGCGCACCGAGTAGAAGCCGCGCTCGTCGGTGACGAGGTGGCGCTTGGCCGCGCCCGCCGCGGGGATGTCGACGTCGGCCTCCGCGATGGGCAGACCGGTCACGGCGTCACGCACGACCCCTTGGACCTCGACGAAGATGCTGGCGACCGCGGCCGCGGGCCCGTCGGGCACCTCGGGCACCTCCTCACAGACACAGGCCTGCACCACCATCGGGAACAGCAGCAAGGCGCGCCACGCGCTGGTGCACCGTTGAGTCGTCGGCAGCATGAGCATCCCCTCTTTCGTGTCGTTGACCGTCGCGCCCACGCTCGCATGGGCATCCGACACCGGGCAAACGCGCGCGCGCCGCGAGACGATCGAGCATTGGGTCGGATCGCCAAGGGCGGGCGCCGAGCACCCTGACCACGGCGCACAACGCACACCGTGCACACCGGTCGCCGCTTCGCCTACTATCCGCCCCATGAGCGGCGCAACCGAGAGCCCGGCGGAGAAGCTGGCGGCGCTGAGCGAGCGCATCAAGGGCACGGAGATGCTCTCGCTGCTCAACATCAAGAGCAGGCCCGCCCCCGACGTGCTGGTTCGTCGAGTCAGCGAGCTGCGCGAGGTGGTGCACGGCCTGTGCGCGCACCTCGCCGCAAACGATCCGATACGGGTCACCGCGCTCGAGCGGCTCAAGGGCGTGGAGGCGCTGCTGCACGATCCGGTCGAGTGGTACATCCTGTCGCGCGCCGAGGCGCTGCAGCAGGATCCAACCGACCCACAGCTGCGCACCACGCTCGAGGCCGCGTTCTTCGAAGAGCACCTGCCGCGCACCGTGTGGCAGAGCATGCCGCCCGATGGCGCGCACGCCGAGCTGCGCAGGAACCTGCGCGTCCCCTTGTTGCTCGACGTGGAGATCGACGTCGGTGGCTCCATCGTGCGCTGCCAGATGCAGAACCTGTCGCGCGACGGCGTGTGCCTCGAGGTGCCGGCGGGCTTCGCGGCGAACAAGGTGGCGTTCACCGCGCTGATCCCCGCGACCAACGCGCGCATCGCCCTCGCGGGTGACGTGATCTGGCGCGACGCCGGCCGCGTGGGCGTCGCCTTCACCATCGCGGTCGCCGAGCAGAACGCGCTCGACGCGGCGCTGCACGCGCACTTCTCCGGCTTGCAGCGCATCGTCGAGCGCTGGCGCGACGTGGCCCCCAAGAGTGGCGCCGCCATCGCGTGCGTGGCCGTGGTCGGCTACGCGGCCAGCGCGCTGCCGAGCGAGCGACGGCAGCACCTCGACGCGCTAGCGGCCGCCGCGCACGAGGATCGCGGCTCGAAGGAGCTGCAGCTGGCGCTCGCCAAGCTGCTCCTCGAGGAGAGCGACTACGAGGGCGCCGCGCAAGCACTCAAGCGCGTGGTGGTCGCCGACCGCGCCGATCCGCGCTACCGCCTGCTCGAGCTCACGCTCGACAAGCGCCGCGGCACCGGCGGTGGCGCACTGCGCGCGCGGCTGCGGCAGCTCACCACAGCGGCGCGCGTGCCGGTGGCGGCGCTGCTCTTGTGCGCGCTCGTCGGCGCTGGCGCCTACGCGTTCATCTCGCTGCGCGCGCCGTTCACCACCGTCCCCGTGCCCATCGGCGGCCTCGCCTGTCAGCGCGTCGATGTGCTGCAGGGGAACGCGCTGTGCACGATGGACGCGAGCGCCTTCCGGCGCGTCGCAGCTCCCGATCGCTCCGCGCAGGCGCTCACCACGCTGCAGGCGCTCGCGGCGCGCGGCGTGAGCCAGGTCACCGTGATCGGCACCACGCCCGAGGAGGGCGTGCTCGATGTGTTCAACACCTACACGATGATGCCGGCGCCCTGAGCTGCAAAATCACCGACAGGCGTCGGCCATCGAGCGCAAGTTCAGGATGCCGCTGGCCTGCCAAAGGTCGCCCGACACTGGCGTCCCCGGGCAGCCGGTGACCGTGAGGATCCAGAAGGCGGGGCCGGCATTCTTCTGCAGCCGATATTTGTAGCGGCTCTTACCCTTGGCGCTGAAGCCGAGCTGATTGGGTGGGATGGGGCTGCCGCATGCGGAGTCGATGACGGGGTCGGGGAACAACGGATTCGTGCGGATGTCCTCTCGCGCCGCATCGGCCAGCTTCGCGAGGGCAGAGGCGTTGCCTTTCGCCTCGGTCTGCTGCGCGCGGCAGGTCATCTTCTGGTAGTTGGGCAACGCGATCGCGGCCAGGATGCCGATGATCCCAACCACGATCATGAGCTCGATCAGTGTGAACGCTCGTACCATGCCGCGCATGTGTGCCCTCCCCGCCAATCGCGTACACATCGCTTCGAGTATGTCTCATGCACGACACATTTTGGAAGCTGCCAGCACCGCGCTGCTACTGTCGGTGTTCGTTCCTTGGCCCGTACGTTGACCCGGTCACGGGGGTACTCGATGCAGCGCCACCACCGCTCCGACTCCTTGCTCTCGGTCGGCTTGCTTACGCTGCTCTCCGCGAGCTCCGCGCTCGCGGCCGACGTGAGCACCATCGCCGGCACGGGCACGATGGCGTTCTCTGGTGATGGCGGTCCCGCGATCGCGGCGGCGCTGAGCATCCCCAACGGGTTGGCGGTCGCCGCCGACGGCACGGTGTACGTCGCCGACACGAACAACCACCGCGTGCGGCGCATCGACACGAGCGGCATCATTCAGACCATCGCCGGCAACGGCACCTGGGGCGACAGCGGCGACGGCGGCCCCGCATTGAGCGCATCGCTGTCTGGGCTCTTGAGCGTCGCCCTCAGCCCCGGGGGCGACGTCCTGTACCTCTCCGACACCGACAACAACCGCGTGCGCCAGGTTGATCTCGGCACGGGCATCATCACCGCCTTCGCGGGCGCGGGCTGGAGCGGCTTCGGCTACGCTGGCGACGGCGGCCCCGCGACCGGCGCCTCGCTGCAGGTCCCCGATGGAGTGGCGGTCGACCCGACGGGCAACGTGTACATCGGCGACACCATGAACTGCGTGGTGCGCAAGGTCGACATCGCCACGAACATCATCAGCACGGTCGCGGGCGTGGCGGGCTTGTGCGCCCCCGGCGTCGGTGACGGCGGGGACGCGTTGGCGGCACAGTTCTCACTGCCGCGCCGCATGGCCCTCGATCCAGCCCATAACCTCTTCGTGTTCGATAGCGGATCGCGGACCGTGCGTCGCGTCGATGCCGGCACCAACATCATCACGACCGTCGCGGGCGGTGGCTCCACGACGCCGGGGTTCGGCGACGCCACCACCATGGACATCGGTGCGCCCTCGGACATCACCATCGACGCGTTCAACAACCTCTTCGTCTCGACCTTCAACCAGGTCTTCAAGGTCGATCTCGGCACCGGCATCCTCTCGGTGTTCGCCGGCACCGGCGTCACGGGCTACTCGGGCGACGGCGGCCCAGCGCAAGACGCCACCTTCCAAGGCATCGGCGGCGTGGCAACCTGGGGCGACCGTGTCCTGATCGCGGACTCCGACAACAACCGCATCCGCGCCGTGGTGCCACCGCCGCCGCTGCCGGATGATCTGATCATCGAGCTCACCACCTCGCAGGCCTTCATCGACAGCTTCAGCTTGGTGGTGGGCAGCATCCTGATGATCAACGTGGACGGTCGCGAGTACCTGGTGGTGCCAAACGCCGCCAGCGTGGGGCTCGATGTCACGCTGACCGACAATGATCAGCTCATCGTTATTGACCTCAACGCCCTGCAAAACGCCGGCGGCAGCATCACGATTTCCGGCAATCTCTCAATGACCACCCTTGACCTGAGCTCGCTCTCCGCCGTTGGCGGGAGCGTCGTGATCACGAACAACCCGAATCTCAACGCTGTACTTGTCGGTGGTATCGAGACCATCGGTGGTGACCTAACGATCGTTGGTACGGCAGCGACGGTTATCGACCTGAGCTCGATCAGCGCCGTGACCGGCACCGTCACCATCAGCGACAACGCGCTCGCAACTAGCGTGGACCTCAATGCGCTGTCTTCCGTCGGCGGCAGCGTCGTAATCGAGGACAACGTGTCGGCCACGACCATTGCACTTGGTTCCGTTTCTTCCGTCACCGGCGGGGTCACTATCGCTGGCAACACCTCTGTTACCACCGTCGATCTCAACCAGCTCACCAGCGCAAGTAGCGTCAGCATCGACGGCAACACTGCCGCGACCACGGTCGACCTCAGCTCCCTAGGCTCTACCACAGGGAGCGTTTCCATCGACGGCAACACCGCAGCGACCACGGTCGACCTCGGCAGCCTCACCGCCGTCGGCGGGTCCGTCGCCATCGACGGCAACACCGCGGCAAGTACCGTCGACCTCAGTAACCTCGGCACCGTAAGCGGAACGGTCGCCATCGACGGCAACACCGCGGCTGCCACGGTCGACCTCTCGGGCTTGGTATCCGCGGGAAGTGTCGTCATCACGGACAACGCCTCCGCCGCTACCGTCGACCTCTCGAGCGTCTCCGCTGTCACTGGTGACGTGACCATCATCGACAATGGCGGTGCATCCGTCGTCGTAGGCTCCCTCGGAACCGTCGGCGGCGACGTTGTCATCGAAACCACAGGGAGCGGTACATTTTCGCTTGGCAACGGCGAGATCACCGGCAGTGTTACCCTCGATACAACGAACTACGACACCGTGACGGGCACTACCGGCGGCGCAGACACGAGCCTCTCGTCCACCAACCTCGAAGCGGTCATGGAGCTGCAAATCCAGTCTGCGAGCTTCGCAACGCCGGTGACATTCTCCGTGGCTCGCATCGACCCCGTAGCCCTGGCGCCTGAGAGCGGAATCGACGCCGATGCCGCGTCCGCGACCATCGATCCGGTGGCGGCATATCAGTTCACCTTCGCGGTCCCCACGCTCGATCGCGACGCCACGCTCTCCTTCGACATCGACGTCGCTCAGCTCGACGCCGCCACGCAGACCGCGCTGCTCGACGCCATTGCCGCCGGGACCGCGACCATGGTGACCAAGGGTGATGCCGTGGGCAGCGCCTTCCAGGCCTTCCCAGTCTGCAGCGGCGCTGAGATCCCGACGGTCGACGGCTGCGTGCGCATCGAGACCTTCGACGCGCTCGGCCAGCCCACCACCGGCACGCCCGCGATCATCCGCTTCAGCAACGTGGTGGGCCACTTCTCCACCTGGGGCGTCGCCATCGTCAGCCCAGACGAGGTGTGCCCGGTGCCCTCGACCGACCTCTGCACCGATCTCACGGGCTTCACGACGGTGTACAGCGAGACCTTCACGCGCGCGCCCGGTGAGACCCTGGACCTCACGAGCACCTTCGCGGCAATGCCCGGCAACGCGACCCTGATCATCCACAACGAAGGTTGTGAGTCCGCGCGCGTGACCGTCAACGGCGCTGAGGTGGTCGGTGCCGGCGATCTCCTTGCCAACGGCAGCTGTTTCACGCGCGAGCTCAGCGTGAGCTCATCGAACACGGTGAATACCGTCGTGGCCGGTCCCTCGAGCTCCATGTTCAGCCTTGCCAGCAGCGGCAACGGCAACCGCCACGACCGAGGCCACGGCCACGGGCATGGCCACGGCCACGGCCACGGCCACGGCCACGGCCACGGGCACGGCCACGGCCACGGCCACGGGTGCGGCGATCATGACTCCGACAGCGACTCCGACAGCGACTCCGACAGGGACTCCGACAGCGACTCCGACAGCGACTCCGACAGCGACTCCGACAGCGACTCCGACAGCGACTCCGACAGCGACTCCGACAGCGACTCCGACAGCGACTCCGACAGCGACGGTGGCGAGGGTGAGGGCGAGCCCGGCGAGGGCGAGGGCGAAGGCGAGCCCGGCGAGGGCGAGGGCGAAGGCGAGCCCGGCGAGGGCGAGGGCGAAGGCGAGCCCGGCGAGGGCGAGGGCGAAGGCG
>JADZDP010000038.1 GCA_020850995.1 Deltaproteobacteria bacterium | reverse complement strand
TCGACGCCGAAGGGCGGGTTGCTCAGGAAGTAGTCGAAGGTCTCGGACGGGAACTGGTCCTCGGTGAAGATGTCGCCGAAGCGAACGTTGTCGCCACCGCCGTTGTGGCTCACCTCCTTCATGAGCATGTCGGAGGCCGCCGTGGCGAAGGCGCGCTTGTTGTAGTCCTGCCCGTAGGCGTAGAGCTTTGCCTCGGTGTTGTGCTCGCGCAGATAGCGCTGCGCCTCGGCCAGCATGCCGCCCGTGCCGCACGCCGGGTCGAGGAGCTTGCGCACCGTGCCCGCCGTCGCGAGCAGCTTGTCGTCGTGGATGAAGAGCAGGTTGACCATGAGGCGGATCACTTCGCGGGGCGTGAAGTGATCGCCGGCCGTCTCGTTCGCGAGCTCGTTGAAGCGGCGGATGAGATTCTCGAAGATGAGCCCCATCTGCTCGTTCGGCACGTTCGACGGGTGGAGGTCGACGTCGGCAAACTTCGAGACCACGAGGTAGAGGATGTTCGCCTCGTGCATCTTCTCGATCTCGGCTTCGAACTCGAAGTACTCGAAGATGCGTTGGACGTTCGTCGAGAAGCCCTTGATGTAGCTGACCAGGTGCTTGTTGATATTGTCCGGGTCGCCCTTGAGCTTCTCGAAGTCGAGCGGCGAATGGTTGTGGAAGCGCTGGCCCGCGACCTTGTTCAGCGTGGTGTCGAGCGCGTCGCCCGCGAGCTTGCCGCCCTTGTGCTTCTCGTGCGCGGCGACGACCTTGGCCTTCGCCTCGGCGAGGACGCAGTCGAAGCGACGAAGCACCGTCATCGGCAGCATCACGCGCTCGTACTGCGGCGGGCGGTAGGGGCCGCGCAGGAGGTCGGCGATCTGCCAGATGAGGTTCGCGAAGGAGTTGTGATCAGCGGCCATCGTCGTCTCCACCGGCGTCGCCGCCGCGGGGCTGCGCATCCATCCACTGGTCGAGCTCAGTGCGCTTGATGCGCCACTGCCCGCGGATCTTGAACGCCGGGATCTCCCCGGCTGCCGCCATGGCGTACACGGTCTTCTCGGCGAGCTTGAGCAGCGCCGCGACCTCCTTGATGGTCAGGACCTCGTCAGGCATGGGGATTCCATCTTGGCCGGAACTCACGGGTAGCGGCGGCATCAGACTCCAAGCCGCGCTATCCTACGCCAAGCTCCACCGGCGGCTCAACGCTCGTTCAGCATCGCCGCGGCGAATTGCGCTCTCAACCCCTCCCATCGCCGCCTCTGCTCCTGCCAGTCGATCGTCCCGAGCACCGCCTCGCGCAGGCCGCGTTCGCTCACGGGCTGGGCGCCCGGGGGCAGCTCGAGGAAGAGGATCTCCTCCTGGACCTCGGGCGCGAGGAGGAGCAGGTCCATGAGCTGGGTGACGCGGGCGCGCGTGAAACCCAGCTGGCGGGCCATGTCGGCGAAGTCGGCGAACTCCCCGCGCTCGAGCCGGCGGCGCAGGGCGTGCGCGAGGGCGAGCTGCCGGGCGATGCGCGCGGGGTAGCGGCGCGTCGGGGCTCGCTTCGCGGCCTGTTGGTGCTGGCGCCATGTGCGCCCGCCTTTGAAGGCGATGACGACGTCGGTCACGGCACGGTCTCCGTCGTCGGCTGCGTGCTGGGCGGCGGCGCGGGCTCGTGGAATGTGACGCGAAGCGTGCCGTTCTCGGGGTCGACGCCGACGCGCGCGATGAGGGCGCGCAGCACCTCGCGGCGCTCCTCGGGAACGAGCGCTTCCCAGACCTCGTCGAACGCGTCGAGCAGCTTGGCCACGTGCTCGCCCTCGGTGCGGAGCGCCGCGCAAGCGCGGAGCCGCCGCTCGAGGTCCGCGACACCGGCGCGCTGCTTGTCCGTGTCGCGCTCGAGCTCGCCGAGGCGCTCGGCGAGGAGGCGTCCGCCCGCGTCGACGCTGCTGAACGCGCCGAGTAGGCGCTTGGCCTCGATTCCGAGCTCGGCGATCCGCGCCTCGAGCCGGTCCTTGGTGGCGAGCAGCTCGGCCTCGCCCTCGTCTCCCTCAGCCAGCGTCGCGAGGATGCGGTCGCGCAGGGCGCCGCTTTTCGCCAGAGCCTTCACCTGCGCGACGACGGCGACCTCGACGTCGTTCGCGTTGAGCAGGCCCGTGGGGCAGCGCAGGCCCTCCTGCGACGCGCGGCAGCGATAGTAGCGGTAGCGCTGCTTCTTGTGGTTGTAGGCGTGGCTCGTGCTCATCGCCGCGTCGCAGGGCAAGCAGCGGAGAAGCCCGGTGAGCAGCGACTCGCTCCGTCGCGGGCGGCGCGTCCCGGATCCTGCCGCGCGCAGGTCGAGGGTGCGTTGCACGCGCTCGAAGACGTCGGGGTCGATGATGGGCTCGTGCTCGCCGAGGAAGAGGTCGTCGTTGTGGCGGACCTTGCCGACGTAGAGCGGGTTGCGCAGCAGCCGGTGCACGGCGTTCTTGTTGAAGGGGCGCCCTCGCGTGGTGCCGTCCTCGGCTACGCGCGTCCGCAGAGTGAGCCCGCGCGCGTTGAGCCGCTGCGCCGTGAGCGCCACCGAGAGGGTGCGCTCGTAGAGCTCGAAGGCGAGCTTTACGACGGCGGCCTCCTCGGGCACGACCTCGAGCGCGCGGCGCTGGCGGTCGACGCGGTAGCCGAGCACCAGGGGGCCGCCGGTCCACTTCCCGCGGCGCTTGGCGGCGGCGATCTTGTCGCGGGTGCGCTCGCTGATCAGCTCCCGCTCGAACTGCGCGAACGAGAGCAGAATGTGGAGCACGAGCCGGCCCATCGACGTCGAGGTGTCGAAGTGCTGCGTGATGCTCACGAAGGCGACGCGGCGCTTCTCGAAACGCTCGACGAGGCGCGCGAAGTCGAGCAGTGAGCGGCTGAGGCGGTCCACCTTGTAGACGACCACCGTGTCGATCTCGCCGCGCTCGATGTCGTCCATGAGCCGCGTCAGCGCGGGGCGTTCGAGGTTGCCGCCGGTGAAGCCGCCGTCGTCGTACCGCGTGGGTAGCGCCTTCCAACCCTGGGCGGCCTGGCTCTTGATGAAGTGTTCGGCCGCCTCGCGCTGGGCGTCGAGCGTGTTGAAGTCGGAGTCGAGCCCCTCGGTCGTCGACTTGCGCGTGTAGATGGCGCAGCGGACGACCTTCGGCTCCTTCACGAGCGCCGAGCTCATGCCGCCCCCTTCGCGCCGACCTTGAAAAATAAGAAGCCGTTCCAGCGCGAGCCTGCGATCTTGGTGGCGAGCGTCGAGAGGCTCGCGAAGCGCTCGCCGCGGTACTCGAAGCCCTCGGTCAGCACGCGCACCTCGTGGACCTCGCCGCGGAACTCGCGGCGCAGCACCGTGCCTACGGGCGGCAGGCGCGGGTCGCGGGCGCTCGCCTCGACGATGCTCACGCTCGCCACGTTCCGCGGTGGCCGGCGGCGCACGGGCGCCTTGTCCGCGAGCTCGGCGGCGCGAGCCTTGGCCTTCGGCGAGAGACCGCCGTAGCGCTGCTCCTGCATCCGGTAGGCGATGCGCTTGAAGAGGTAGTCCTTGTTACGGCTGGTGCTCTCCTCGCCGAAGACGGCGAGGTAGCGCTCGCGCAGCGCGGAGACGGACAGCTCGCGCAGGGCGAGGATCTCGCGGATGAGCGAGTCGGCGGGCGTGTCGTTCATCGGGTGGTCTTCTCCTGGTTCGAGGCCGCGCCCATGACGGCTTCGGTCGCGCGAACAGGCAAGGCGTCGTTCTCGCGTTCAACAGCGCCGTGTTCGCGTGCGAGGTCGGCGCCGAGCACGCGGCGTACGCCGCGCGCGAGGAGGGTCGCCGCGATGTCGAGGCGGCGGTCGTGCTCCGTGCTGGTCATGCGGGACGCAAAGGCACGCCGCCTGGTGAACAGGGGACAAGCGGCGCGCACCAACCCGCGCTTGTCATGCGCCCGAGGCGGGTCCGTCCTGTTCACGCTCGCCGATCAGCTCGTCTTCGAGCTTCGTGACCAGCGGGTCCTGCGGCGTTGGATCGCCACCCGCGGCGAAGAGGCGCGCGTTCTCGAGGTGGAGAACGATCGCGCGGCGGCGGTCGTGCTTGGAGCGGAAGAGCACCTTCTCGCTGAGGCCGACGACGGTCTGAGGATGGTCGGCCTGCACCGCGCGCAGCGCCTCGCGCACAGCGGCGTCGCCGATGCTCCGCTCCTTGCCGAACGCCTCGTACACCGCGCGCGTCGAGATGGCGGTGCAGCCGGGGAGCTGGTTCCAGTCGACGAGGTCGACGCCCTTCACGAAGGCGCCGCGATCGACGAGGTCGAGGAGCTGGATGATCACGTTGCGCGCGCCCGCGAACTGGCTGCCATGACGGGCTCCGTCGACCACGAAGTGGTCAATCAGCGTGCGTCGCATCAGGCGCGCGTACTCGCTGCGATGGAGGACGCCTTCGCGCACGAGGTTCATGAGCAGGAGCCTCGTGCGCCGGAGCTTCTCGAAGGTCTCGGAGTTGGGCTCGGTGCAGGGGTGGAGCGGGGGTGACCGATGGCGCTCAGGCAGCTCGATGGTCATGGCGTGTCTCCTTCACGGCGGGCTCGCCGCGTGCCCCACGCAAAGGGGCCGGACACCGCTGGCCGGGGACGGCCTCGCCCGGGCTCTTCACAGCGCGCGCTGGGCGCGGACCATGCGGCCACTTCCCGCTGGTCCGCTGCCGCCTGCCTTGTCCAAGGATTCTCCGAGAAGAATCAATCTTTTGTGAATGAATCTCTCTCTGGACGGCCTGGGAAAGGTAGGTCTACTCAGGAGAGAATTTCTTCTTTCCGAGAGCGCATACGCGCGAGCGCTGGCGCGGTGTGAAGAGGGAAGTTCGCGTACGCGAGTCTGGAGCTACCCCTCCGCGAGCCGTCCGGACCTCGCAACACGACCTATCCACACGATCTCGCTAGCGAATCGTCGGGACGGCGTGCGGCGACGGCCCACGCGGTGATGGCCCACCGGTCCCCTGAACGATGGCGCGCCGGCTTTGCCCTCGGCATGACCGACGACGGCAACGAGATCGACGACGACCCGCGAGACACCGCGAACATGCGTCGCCAGCGGTTCATAGAGGAGGAGCTTCGCGACGACCCCGATCTCCCCCACCACTGCGAGCCCTTCGACCCGGACCCCGACGACGAGGAGCGGCTCGTCGAGCTCGAGAAGCAGCTCGGCCGCATGGTGCGTGCAGGGACGTTCTCGCGATCGACCGCGTTGACGCTCATTCGCACGGCCAGCAGGGCGGCGCGGGCGTTCGTGCCTTCGAGGATCAAGCTGACGCACGTTCTGGGAGCGCTCGTGCAAGCGGCCGACTGCGGAATCCTCCGAGAGGGTCGAGAGTGGGCGCGTCCCAACGAAGACCTGATGGCCTTTCACGTCGCGACGGCGCTGCCGCTTTTGCGCGACCTTGGCCTCACGCGAATCTACGAGCGGGAGCTGAGGCGGCTCTTGCACCAGGGTGCCGGATACAGGCCCGAGACCATCGTCGCCCTGCGTGACCGCGTGACCTTCGGCCTGCGAGATCGGCGGAGGGCGCTGGTGCTGCGCGACGCGACCCTGCGCGCAGGTGTGCCGCCGTCGATGCTGATTCGCCGTGGCCCGCATCGCGGGCGCTTTGTCCCGTCCGAGGTGTCCGCGGAGGCTTTGCACGAGCAGCGAAGGAGCGCACCACGATGACCGACGCGATCCCGACCAACGCCGCGCCATCGACGAACGCCGACCTCGGCGCGGTCACCTGGCACCCGACGGTGGTGAGGCTGCGGGAGCTGTTCTTCGACGTGCTCTCGTTCGAGCTGCAGCGCTTCACCGCGCTCGGCGACGGCGCCTCGTTCCTCTGCTGGCGCTCGAAGGACGGCAGCATCGCCTGGGCGCGCCTCGATCTGTTCGCGAAGCCGACCCGCGACAACCCGAGGCGTCTCGTCCTGCGCGTGGTCATCAACAAGGGTCCCATCGATGACGTCGCCAACGTCGCCCGTCGGCGTGGGCTGCTCGTCGAGGGCGAGCTGTGGCGCAGCCCGAGCTGGGCGCTCGAGGCGTTCGTGACGCTCGACGAGTTGCTCAGCTCCGCGCCGTTCCTCGCGAGCCTGGTGCGCGCGCACGAGGAGAAAGACGCCTCACTCGTCATCGCCGCCCCCTTCAAGACGATGCTGGCGTCGGGCGATCCGCTCACCTGGGACCTGGTGGCGAGCGAAGCCGCGTGGGCGGCGATCGAACCGCACCTCCCGGCTCGGAGCGAACGCACATGAGGGGTCCAACCAAGAAGGCCGCAGAGCACGCCGCCGAGTGGCTCGAGGATCCGCCGGAGGTGCCGACGCTGCCGAGCGCCGCCGGCTCCGAGCGGTACACGGCGGTCCTGTCCCGCGCGTTCCTCGCGGTGCTCGCCATTCGACTGCAACGGCCGACCGCGCGCATCGCGGCGGCGAGCCTCTGCTGGCGCGCGAAGAACGGCCGCGTCGAGCACGTCACCTGCGAGCCCTACTTCTGCCCGTCCGAGGAGCCGCCACGTCACCCGCTCCTCGTGCGCGTGCTCGTCAACAAGGTCGCGGTCGGCCTCGTCAGCGAGGTGGACGCCGTCGCAGCTACGGTCGCCCGTGAGAACGGCCTCGTCAGGGAGGCCGATGAGCGCTGCCGCCCGCCACGATGGTCGCTCGAGCTCGCCGTCTTCCCCGGCGAGCTGCTCCGCTTCGGGTCGTACCTCGCCGACCTCGTGCGCGCCTCCGAGCGCGATGAAGACGAGGGCGCGGTCGAGCCGCCGATCCCAGCGGAGGTCCTCGTCGAGTCCGAGGGGCTTCACGGCACGCGTGCGCTCTACGTGTGGAGCGAACGTGCCTGGGACTACTTCGCGGACCGCGTCTGGATGGACGAGATCGTCCCCTCGAACTCGCACTTCATGGCTTTGCGAGGACAGCGAAGGAGCGCACGACGATGACCGACACCACCCGGGCGAACACCGAGCAGACGGCGAAGAAGCTGGGACGCCCTCGCAAGGCCGACCCGCAGCGCGTCGACTACCACCAGCTCGACACGCTGCTCGTCATGGGCGAGATGCGCGTCGACGCTGAGCGCGGCCCGGTGACCGAGTACCCGTCGTACCGCGAGCTCGCCAAGCGCTTCGGCATCAGCCACAGCCTTGTGGCCGCGTACTCGTCGCGGCACAACTGCCTGCGCCGACGCGAGGCGGCCTCGGAGAAGATTCGCAAGGTCACCGACGAGAAGGTCATCGCGCGGCGCGGGACGGCGCTGGCCGAGGCCAAGGAGCGCATCCTCGCCATCATCGACCGCTTCCTCGAGGAGTTCGGCAAGTCGCTCGAGGAGGGCCGCGTGCGCGTAGACAGCGTGGCGGACCTCAACATCATGGTGCGCCTGCGAGAGTTCCTGCAGGGCGGGCCCGACTCGCGGCAGGAGGTACGCGGCATGCCGTCGCTCGACGAGCTGTCCCGCCGGTACGCCGAGGCGCAGCGGCGCGAGCGGGAGGAAGGGCCGAACGCGGGCGGCGTCGTTCGTCGCGAGCGCGACCTCACCTCTGACCGCGCACTGCTCGCGCAGCCCCCGGCCACCCACTTCACGAACGGCTCTGCCGAACTGCCCGGTCACATCGAGGATGATCTCGACGAGGACGACGAGGTCGCGCTCGATGCCGACGACGATGGCAAAACCGACACCGCCGCTTCCGGTTGAAAGCGGCCATCTTCGGCGCGCGCGGGCGCGCGTTCTCGCGGACTTGTCGCGCGTGACGGAGCGCGAACAGGCCGAGGACAATGGCCGCTTTCCGCGCGTACGCCGTCGTGAAGAGTGACGATCGGCCGGCGCCGCACGACGACGATGGCCCCCCGGGGGGAGGGTGAATTTTCGTGGCGCCGCGCGCGCAGGGAAGATTGCTCGGGGGCCCCTTCCGATAGGGGTCGATTCGAGGAAATGACCAGGACCCGCGCGCCGAAGTGAGCGTTCAGAAACACCGGTCGCTGCGAGCGCCCTGGTCACTTTCGACCTGCAAGTAGCTCGCGGGCCGTCCTCCGGCCTCAGCAGCGGAGCTGTTCGACGGCGCGCGCGAGGTGGTCGTCGCTCGGGTGCGTGTAGATCATCGTGGTGACGACGCTGCGGTGGCGGGCAAAGCGCTGGGCCAGCCGGATGTCCTTGGTGCCTGCGTAGAGGCTCGAGATCGCCGAGTGCCGCAGCATGTGCAGGCTCACGTGCCGCTCGAAGCCCGCGCGCTCCTGCCAGACCGCGAAGCCGTGCCGGAGCTGCCGCGTCGAGAGCCGCGTGCCTCGCTGGCTCACGAAGAGCGGGGCGGCGCGCTCGAGGCTCTCGCCCTCGCCGGCCTTCCACGCCCGGAGCTTCGCGAGCTTGGCGCGCAGCCCTTCGGGGAGCAGCACGTCTTGGCCGTCATCGTCGCCACGTCCGTGACCCTTGAACACGCGCAGCGCGAGGCGACGCCGCACGCGCCCGCCGTCGTCGAACACGTCGCCCACGTCGAGCGCCACCAGCTCGTGCGCCCGAAGCCCCGTGCCGAGCGCCATCGCGAAGAGGACGTGGTCTCTCCAGCCCGCGCGGTGCTCGCCCGTCACGCGCAGGAGCGCCTTCTGTTCGCGCTCCGTCAACGTGCGCGGCGCTCGGCGGATCGACTCGACGTACGCAGCCATGCGCGGATGACGGCTTCCTTCCGCGGCGAAGGCAAGGCCGGGTCTCGTTCTTCGCCGATCTCGCAGATGCGCCTTGATGGTCGCGCGAACCGAAGCCTGTATCGGACACGCGCGGGGCGCTCCCGCGACGGAGGACGAGCATGACGAAGACGATCGGCACCATCACCACCTACGACGGCGACGAGCACCCGTACCTCCGTGGGTACAAGGTCCGCATCGTCGCCGTGCTCCCGCGCGCCGCCGCGGTGGACTTCAACCCCGACCGCGAAGGCCGCGTCCTCCGCGACGACGATGAGATCGAACGCGCGGGGGGCGTGACCGCCGACGACCGCATCGAGGTCCAACCCTGGCTCGAGCGCGAGCAGCGCTGGAGCTTCGTCACCAGCGACCCGCGTGCGATCGACCTCGCCAGCTTCCGCCACCTCTTGAAGACCCGCTGACCCAGACCCGCCCGGTGACCACGCCGGGTGGTCCGGCGGCGGCGCCGGGCACCACCGCGAAGGAGCCCGACATGAACGACACCACCCGCCGCGCCCTCGAGTCCCTCTCCACGCTGCGCCTCCCCGAGCTGCAGGCGCGCTTCGCCGAGATCGTCGGCGAGCCGACGCGCTCGCCGAACAAGACCTTCTTGGTGCGCAGGATCGGTGAAGCGCTTGAAACCCGCGAGCAACAGGCGAACGCGGAGCCGACGACACCGGCCACCGCGACAACGGAGGCGAGCCCGAAGGTGAAGCTGACGAGGTTGTCGGTGCCCGAACTCCAGGCGATGTACCGCGAGGTTATCGGCCGCCCATCGTCGTCGAGCAGCTCGGCCTACCTTGTCTGGAAGCTGCGCCAGGCCCAGAAGGGCCGCGTCCGAGTCGGGCCGCTCGATCGGCGCGCGCCCGGCGAGGCCGCCGACGTGAAGGTCCTGCCGCTCCGCATGACCGCCGCCGAGGTCGCGGCCCTCGACGAGGCGTGGCGCCGGCTCGGCTTCAAGAGCCGGACGGCCATGATTCGGAAGGCGATCGTTGCGTTGAGTCGGGAGTGAGCACGGGCGAACCTCAGCGCTCGTCCGCCTGCCCCAGCACCCAGGTCGCGCCGGGGACAGCTGCGAACTTGGCGATGGGCGCGAAGTTCTTCTGCCAGGTGTTGCCGGTGACCGTTCCCAGGTGCGACTGGAGGTGCGGAACGAGGTTCTCGACGGGACAGTAGACAACCTTGACGAGCCTGCCGTCTCGAACCAGTCCGCAGTACGCGCCCGTGTAGCCAGCGAAGTGGGTGTCGACGCGCGCCCCGCGATCGTCTGCCCCAGCGTGGCCGAAGTTGAAGTTGTACTGGTCGTCGACGCTCACCTTGTACTCGTAGCGCTTGCCATCAGTGGACACGCCGTCAGCGCCTTTGTCGCCGGGCACGAGTGTGTGCCCGAGGTGATGAGCCAAGAGAATCTCGCCCACTCGCCCCTTGGCGAGGTTCTCCCCGAGCCCCAGCCTTGCGAGCTCGGAGATTGCACTTCGAAGGTGCTCAACGAGCGTGTCGTACTGATGTGGAGGCATCCTCCGATGGTTGCACGATGGCCAGCGAAGGGCATCATGCGCGGCCCAGTTCACGTTCACCCACCGGTCGCTGAGTAAAACGCCCCGCGCCGCGCGAGCCCGATTCTCCCGGAGAAGACTGGCCGAGAACGCCCTCGGCGACGCCCACGACCACCTCGGCGACGCCTCCAGCGTTCTCCTCGCGCACGACGGAGAGCGCCTCGCGCTCGCCACCACGCCGCGCATCCCCCCGTCGTTCCGGCAGAAATGCAGAACCCCGAGAAGCTCGCGCCGCTCGGGGTTCCGTTTACCTGCTGGTCGCCCTTCTTGGCGCGACTCGAAAATGGCTCCGACACCTGGGCTCGAACCAGGGACCCTGTGATTAACAGTCACATGCTCTACCAGCTGAGCTATGTCGGACCAGCGCTCGACAATGAACCATCCAGCGCCCGCGCCGTCAAGCCCCGGTCAGCTCACCTCGCCCACGGCCGCACGATCACCATGATGACGATGCCGATCATCAACAAGGTCGGCACCTCGTTGAGCACGCGGAAGCGCTTGTGGCTCACGGCCTGCGGCGCCGTGAGCAGCCGATGGCGCGCTTGGATGGCGTAGACATGGGAGGCCACCAAGCCGAGCGCCAGGGTCAGCTTGGCGTGCATCCATGGCTGCCGCAGGAAGCCCGTGGCCATCACGATCATGAGCGTCCCGGTGACGACGGCGACGATGCCCGCGGGCGTGGTGATGGCGTTGAGCAAGCGCCGCTCCATCACCTCGAAGCGCGCGCGCACCGCGGCCTCCTCCTCCATCGCGTGGTAGACGAAGAGCCGGTAGATGTAGAGCAGCCCCGCCATCCACGAGATCACCGCGATGACGTGGAGCGCCTTGATCCAGAGCATCATGATGCGTCTCTAACAGCGCGTCGGACCTGGCGCATCACCGCTTCGTCATCGAGCGCGTTGACAGGGAGACGCCGGCCGCTACCGTTCGCCCCCACCCGCATGCACCCTGCCACTGGAGGTCCGATGTTCCACGCCGCCTGGCCCGCCTTGCTCGACGACGTCGACGGGGCCGATGAGGCGCGCGCGCGGCACCTGGCAGCGTCGGTGGTGGTGCTCGGCTTGAGCGAGCCGGAGGGCTTCGCGCCCGGCGCCTTGTCGGCGCGGCTCTTCGGCACGGCGCTCTCGCTCGAGCGCCGGCTCGAGATCGCGGGCGCGATGGCGGGGGTGCCGGTGGAGCCGACCTCGCTCTTGGTGGCGCGCCTGCTCGCCACCGACGCCGCCGAGCGCGCCGTAGCCGCGCGCGCCTTGGGCGCACCGTGCCACGCCGCGGCCTGCGCCAAGCTGCGGCGCGCCGCTCGCGACGTCGACGCGGGCGTGCGCGCGGCGGCGTTGCAGGCCCTGGCCGCGCTCGGCGACGAGCGCGCGTGCGTGTCGGCGGTGCTCGCCCTCGACGACGCCGACGCTGCCGTACGGCGCGCGGCCGTGGGCGCGCTGGCGGCGCTGGCCGGCGCCGCGGCGCGCGGCGCCCTGGCGCGCGCCACCGCAGACGCCGACGTGGACGTGCGTTGCGCCAGCCTGGCAGCGCTGCTCGCGCTCGGTGGCCTCGAGGCCTGCGCCGCCGGCCAGCAGGCGCTCGCTGACGAGACGCCCGAGGTGCGCGCCCTCGCGGTCCAGGTGCTCGCCCGCCTGGGGCGCCACGACGACGTGGCCACCCTCGCTGACGACCCTGACCCGCGGGTGCGGCGCGCTGTCAAGGAGGCGCGCCTGCGCGCGCTGGTTTGAGCCCGCGCCGGCGGCCGAAAACGGGCGCCGCCCCGCCGACGCGCTAGAGTCGCCCCATGGGCCGTGGGATCGAGGCTGCGCTATCCGCCCTCGGAGGGAGGGGGGCGGGCGCCCGCTGGGCGCTCGACCTCGCAACCCTCGATCTCTCGTCGGTGTTCGGCGGGGCGCTGCGGGGTGACGCAGCCATCGAGGTCGCGTCCGACGAGGCGCTCGCGTTCATCGGGCCACCCGAGTTGGCCGCGCTCGGCTCGCTCTGGGTGCCCGGCCTCGAGAGCGGCGAGGCCCTGTCGGTGGCCATCTGCGAGGCGCACGAGAGCCTGCGCGCGCGGCTCGACAACGACCTCGACACGCTGGCGCGCCTAGGGATCGATGCGCGCCTCGCGTCACCGGTGGCGCGGGCGCGCGGCACCATACAGATCGGCGATGACGACGTGGCGCTGGAGATCGACCCCTCGGGCGAGCTGTTGGTGACGCACGTGGGGACGGCGAAGGTGCAGCGGGGGCAGGGACGCGCGCTTGGCGCCCCTGAGGATACCGAGGCCGAGGAGGCGCTCTTGCGTATCACGCGCGTGGTGCAGCGCGTGCGCGAGCGGGGGCTGTTCGAGGCGCCCGCTGGAGCCGCCGCCGACGACCACGGGATCGATGTCGATGTCGATGTCGATGTCGACCACGATGTCGATGACGACGCGCCCGCTGCGCACGCCGACGGCTCGTGGAGCGAGGACGAGAACACCAACGCGGTGGGCGACCGCTCGCTGCGGCCCGACACGCAGCACTTGTCCGATGAGCAGCTCGCCGCCGTCCACGACGCGCTCAGCGAGGAGTCGAGCGAAGCGCCTGACCTGAGCGACGAGGCCGAGCCCATCCTCGACGCCGACGATGAGCACGCGGTGACAGCGCCCCTGTCGATCAACGCCACCGCCGCCGAGATGGCGCCGCTACCGCAGCCGATGGTGGCCGGTGACGACGACGACATCCGCACCGTCAGCATCTCGCTACGCCAGCAGGCGTCGCTGCTGCGGGCGCTCGATGCGCTCGGCAAGGGGCCCGACGAGCCCGCCCCCACGGCCGGCGTGCCGCAGGTACCGACCACCGGGCACTCCGACGAGCCCGCCGACGGCACGCAGGGCGACGGCGCCGACCTCGCCGACGACCAGACCGTCAGCCTCGCGTCGCCACCGCCCGTGAGCATGGCGTCCATGCCTGATCTGCCGCCCGGCTCGGACGACCGCGAGGCCCAGCCGACGGAGGTGCTGCAGACGAACGCGCAGGTGTCGGACGAGCACGCGGCCGCGATGCCGCCGCCGACCACGGCCATGCCGCCCGTGAGCGTGCGCCAGCGGTCTGACGAGATCGAGTCGATCGCGCGCGGCTTCGACGAGGGCGACGATATCGACGAGAGCGCGGTGGCGCCGGTGGCGACCCCCGATGTCGTGGGAGAGGAGACCGCCGGCTTCCAGTTCGGTCGCCCGCCCCCGCAGCCCACCGTCGACGACGCGCCGCCGGCCACCAACGTCACCGTCAGTCATCCCGCAGAGCCACTGGCGCCGGCGGCGTCGATGGAGGAGCCGTCGGACGAGGAGCCGGCGCAGGCCGACGCGCCCATCGCGCCGATGACGTCGGCCGTGGCGGTGGACTCGCTGGCGCTGCTGCCGCCAGACGATCAGGTCGCGCAGGCGCGCGACGTCGCGAGCGAGGCCGCGGGCTTCGACGACAGCGACGGTGACGAGGCGGCGCCGCCGGTGGCCGCGCCGCCGCCCGAGGCTGACCTGGTCGACGCGCTCGCGCCGGCCGACACGACCTCCATCAAGTTGCCCGAGAGCGCCCGTGGCACCGTCGACGCCCGCCCGCCGGCTGTGGTCAACGCGGCGCCTCCGCCCATCGGCGCCGATGACGAAGGGGACGACGACGAGCCACGTACGCGGCAGTTCGCGCCCTCGGATCTGCTCGGGCTCATCAAGCGGACGGTTGAGCCAGACGAGGGCACGCTCGACGCCGCGCAGCTCGAGGCGCGCGCCGAGGCGCTCGAGGCCGAGGCGCGCGAGCTGCGCGTGCGTGCGGGCGCGCTGCGCGCGCGCTTGCTCGCGGTGACGGTGGTCCCGCCTGGCGGGTTCACTGTTGACGCCATGGCGGCGGAGGCCGCCTCCGAGCTGCCGCCGCCGCCGATGGTGAGCCAGAACGAGTCGGGGTCGGGGACCTCGCTGCCGATGTTGCCGAGCATGGAGGTGCACGCGCTCGAGGCCTCGCAGGCGGGCGAGGTCGCGGATGTGGACGCGCAAGCGCAGGCCGACGAGCTCGCCGAGCGCCCGCACAACTCCGCCGAAGAGGGCGTCTCGCTCGCCGAGGTGCGCGCCGCGCTCGGCGCGCCCGCCGGCGAGAGCACGCAGGTGGGCGTCATGGCCAGCCCTGCCGAGCTGCGCGAGGCGTTCGCCTCCGCCGAGAGCGACGTGTTCGCCGACGCCACCGCGGCCTTGCCCGCGCAGCACGCGAGCGGCGCCACCACCGGCCGGCGCGCCATCGCGCTGGTCGTCGAGGACGCGCGCGCGCGCGATCGCCTCAAGCGACACCTGCAGGCGCGCTACGACGAGCTGGTGGAGGCTGCCGATGCCTCGAGCGCGGTCGAGCTGCCGAACCTCGCACACCTCGACGCACTGGTCTTCATTCGCCCGCGCCCCGACGACAAGACGCGGCACGGCCTGTCGCACCTCGAGGGCATGTCGCGGCGACCGCGCGTGCTCATCATCAGCTCCGACGCTGCCTTCGACGAGATGCCCTCGGTCGATCACCGCTTGCCGCTCGGCAATCGTGCCTCCGAGGTGGCCCAGCAGGTGATCGACGGGCTGACAGCGCTCGGCGTGACGCCGCTCGAAGCGTGAGATCCGATGCGCGTGCCGGACGACAGGTCCGTCGCCCAGCGCGCGCTCCTCCTGCGGGTGCACACCGGTCGTCACCGACGGGATCATCGTCGCGTGGCCAGAGCCGCGCTGGCGCTCGGTCGCGCCCTCGAGCGCGAGCTGCACCTCGACGACCCGGCCTGAGCGCGCACGAGCTTCCCGGCGTTCTCGCGGGCGCTCGACGAGGTCGAGCGCCCGCGCTAACAGGCCACCGTGCTGGTGCGCTTGCGCATGCTTGTCGCCGGTGAGTCGCACGGCCCGGCGCTGGTGGGCATCCTCGAGGGTCTGCCCGCTGGCGTACCGGTGACCCGCGAGGGGCTCGCGCGCGACCTGCGTCGACGCCGCTTGGTGGCCGGGCGCAGCGCGCGCCAAAGTGTCGAGCGGGACGACGTCGAGGTGCTGGCGGGCCTGCGCGGCGGCGCCACGCTGGGCTCGCCGGTGGCGCTGGTGTTGAGAAACGCCGAGGCCCAGCGCTGGGCCGCCGCCATGGACCCCTTCGTCGTCGACGATGCCGCCGCGAACGCGGTGCGGGTCACCCGCCCGCGCCCTGGTCACGCCGACCTGGCGGGCGCCAAGAAGCTCGACGTCGACGACCTGCGCGCCGTGCTCGAGCGGGCGTCGGCGCGCGAGACCGCCATGCGCACCGCCGTGGGTGCGCTGGCGCGCGCGCTGCTCGCCGCCGTCGGCGTGCGCGTGACCAGCAGCGTGCGTGCGCTCGGCAGCGTGTGCGCGCCCGACCTCAAGCTCCCGTTCGACGAGCGCGCGGCGCGCGCCGACGCCTCGCCCGTGCGCTGCGTCGACGAGGGCAGCGCCACGAACATGCTGGCCGCCATCGACGAGGCGGGGGCCGCGGGCGACACCCTGGGAGGGGAGATCGAGGTGCAGGCCGAGGGGCTGCCGCAAGGGCTCGGGTCCTTCGCGCACGCCGACCGCCGCCTGAGCGCGCGCCTCGCGGGGGCGCTCGCCTCGATCCCGGCGGTGCGGGGCGTGGGCTTCGGCGTGGGCTTCGAGGCAGCGGCGCGCACCGGGCGCGCGCTGCACGACGCCATCCTCGACATCGATGGCCACCGCGCCAGCAACCGCGCTGGCGGTCTCGAGGGCGGCATGAGCAACGGCATGCCGCTGGTGCTGCGCGCGGCGGTGAAGCCGCTCGCCATGGTGCAGGGCGGCGTCGACTCCGTCGACCTCGTCACGGGCGCAACTGTCGACGGCCACGTGGAGCGTAGCGATGTCACCGCGGTGCCCGCGGCGGCGGTGGTGGCCGAGGCCATGGTGTGCCTGGTGCTGGCCGACGCGCTCCTCGAGAAGTTCGGCGGCGACACGCTGACACAGCTGCGCGCGCACCTGGGCGCCACCGGGCATCGCCTGCCATGAGCGAGGTCGGCGCGCCCCCGTTGCCCTTGGTGGGTCCCGTGGTGCTGGTGGGCCCGCCGGGTGCAGGCAAGAGCACGGTGGGCGCGCTGGCGGCGGCGCGCCTTGGGCTGCCCTTCGTCGACCTCGACCTCGAGATCGGGCGCGCCGCCGGCACCAGCGCCGACGAGGTGTTCGCCGGCGAGGGGGAGACCAGCTTCCGGGTGCGCGAAGCGGCGGCGCTCAGCGCGCTCATCGATGGCAGGAACGCACTCATCGCCGCAGGCGCCGGCGTGGTCGACGCGGCGCCGAACCGCGCGCTGCTCGATCGCGCCCACGTGCTGTGGCTCGACGTCGATGACGACACGGCGCTGGCGCGCCTGGCGGGCGCGCGCCCGTGGTTGCCCGATGATCGCGCGGCCCAGCGCGTCGCCTACCGCCTGCGCGAGGGGCGGCGGCGCGCGCTGCGCGCCACGCTCGCGCGGGCGCGCGTCGACGGTCGCGGCACGCCTGAGCACACCGCCGGGGCGATAGCGGAGGTGGTGGCAGCGCTGCCGCTGCCCGCGTCGCGCTGGCGCGGCGACGTGTTGGAGCTGGCCAACGTGGTCGATCGCAGCGCCGACCCGCTGCCGAGCGTGCTCGAGGGGGCGCTCACGCTCGTCGACGAGGGCGCACCCACGTCGCTGCCGGGGCTCCGCCTGCCGGGCGGCGAGGCACACAAGAGCGCCGCCGGGCTCGAACGCGTGTTGCGCGCGCTCGACGAGCACGCCGCCGAGGGGCCCATCGTCGCCGTCGGCGGCGGCGCCTTCCTCGACCTGGTGGGCACCGCCGCGGCGCTGTGGCGACGCGGCACACCCTGGATCGCGGTACCGAGCACGCCCCTCGCCATGGCCGACGCTGCCATCGGGGGGAAGACGGCGATCGACGTGCGCGACACCAAGAACGCCGCCGGCGCCTTCCACGCGCCGCTGGAGACACGCTTGTCGCTCGGCCTGCTGCGGGGCGCGTCCCCGGCCATGATCACGGACGGGCTCGCCGAGGCGCTCAAGCACGCGTGGCTCGTCGGCGAGGCGCTCGATCACGAGCGCGACCCCGCGCGCTGGGTGCGCAGCTCGCTCGCCATCAAGGCCGGTGTGGTGGCGCGCGACCCGCGCGAGCGCGGCCTGCGCACGGCGCTCAACCTCGGCCACACGGTGGGCCACGCGCTCGAGCGCGTGCACGGGCTGTCACATGGCGAGGCGGTGCGCCGCGGGCTCCTGAGCGCGCTCTGGCTCTCGGAGCGGGTGCTCGGGCTCGACGCCGCGGTGTCGTCGATGCTGCGCGCGTCGGTTGCGCGCCTTGGCGCGCTGCCGCCCTTGGCGCTCGACGAGGGGCGCGCGCTCGCGACCCTGCGGCGCGACAAGAAGGGTGGCCGCTTCGTCTTGCTCGCCGCGCTCGGTCGGCCCGTGCTTTTGACGCCGCCCGACGAGGCGGTGCGCGCGGCGCTGGCCGAGGCGGCGCGCGCAGCCCCGGAGTCGCCGTGAGCACTGAGCGCGCCGACGCCACGCTCCATCTGCGTTGGCTGGTGCGCCTGCGCTGGGGCGCCTTGGCCGCCCACCTCGGCATGGTGCTGCTGTTGCGCTGGGCGCTCGGCGCCGAGGCCGGTCCCTGGGGCGCCGCGGCCTTGCTCGGCGTCAACGCCCTCACCAACGTCGTACTCGCGGCGCGGGTGCGCCGCATCGAGCGGGCTGCCCCGGCCTGGCTCTTGCCTGGCGTGCTGGTGGCCGACGTCGCCACGCTCACGGGCCTCTTGTTGTTCACCGGTGGGCCCATGAACCCGTTCACGGCGCTCTACGTCGTGCACGTGGCCTTGGCCGCGGTGGTGTGTCGCCGTGGCACCGCGGCGCTCGTGGCCCTCGTCGCCATCGGCGGCTACGGCACCTTGTTCCTGGTGGGCGACGACCTCCAACACCACGACCACTCCCGCATGGTGCTGCACCTGCGCGGCATGTGGATCGCGTTCTCGGTGGCCGCGGCCTTCGTCACCTTCTTCGTGTCGCGCGCGCGTCAAGCGCTGGCCGAGCGCGAGCTGGCCGAGCAGCGCCTGCACTCGGCAGAGGAGCGCCAGACGCGCCTGGCTGCGCTCGCCACGCTGGCGGGCGGGGCCGCACACGAGCTGGCGACGCCGCTCTCCACCATCGCCATCTCGGCTGGCGAGCTGTCGCACCAGCTTGGCGACGCCAGCGCCAGCGTGCGCTCCGACACCGAGCTCATCCTCGCCGAGGTGCGCCGCTGCAAGCGCATCCTCGAGCAGCTCACGGTGCATGCCGGCGAGGCGCTCGGCGAGGCGCCGACCCTGGCGCCGCTGATCGAGCTCGTGGAAAGCGCGCTGCAAGGCGTGGCCGGCGGTGACGCCGTGGTGGTGTGCTCCGACCCGGCGGCGGTGGCGCGCGTCCCCGCGCGGGCGGTGGCCACGGCGCTGCGTGGGCTCCTGCAGAACGCGCGGCAGGCCAGCGACCAGGTGACCGTGAGCATCGAAGCGCATCCGCCGCGCATCGTCGTCGACGACCAGGGTCCCGGCATTCCCCCCGACCTGCTCGCGCGCATCGGCGAGCCCTTCTTCACCACGCGCGCGCCCGGCCGCGGCATGGGCTTGGGCGTGTTCCTTGCTCGGACGCTGGCGGAGCGCCTCGGTGGTACCCTGAGCTACAGCTCGGAGCTGGGGCGCGGCACACGCGCCACCTGGACCTTCGCCGACGAGCGCAGGTGAGGAGGAGGAGCCGGTGAGCGAGACCAAGATCGACGGCGCTGTCTCGTTCCTCGTCATCGACGACGACGACGTGTTTCGCGAGCGGCTGGCGCGCGCGCTCGCCGAGCGGGGCTACGCCGTGCGCGACGCCAAGGACGGGCCCGCGGCGCTGGCGGCCGCGCGCGTCGAGTCGCCCGAGTACGCCATCGTCGACCTGCGCATGCCGGGCATGAGCGGCCTCGACGTGGTGAAAGAGCTGCGCGCGCTCGACGAGCACACCAAGATCCTCATGCTCACGGGCTGGGGCAGCGTGCCCACGGCGGTCGAGGCCATGCGCCTGGGCGCGGTGGGCTACCAACAGAAGCCCTGCACGGTCGACGAGGTGCTCGCTGCGTTCACCGGCGGCCCGCCCGCCACCGTCACCGAGGTGTCGCTGGCGCGCGCCGAGTGGGAGCTGATCCAGCGTGTGCTGGCCGACGCCGGCGGCAACGTCTCCGAGGCGGCGCGCCGGCTCAAGCTGCACCGGCGCAGCCTGCAGCGGAAGCTGCAGAAGCGACCGCCGCAGGTGTGAAGCATCACACGCTCGATGGTGCGCGATGACGCAAGACCCTGATCCTCGTCGTGCGACAAATCGTCGCGGCGACGCGCGCGACCCACGACGCTACAGAGCATGCATGCGCGCAGCGTGGAGGATGATCGCGCAGCGACGCGCGGCGGGTCGGTGGAGCGGCGCGCTCGTGCTGGTGGCGCTGGTGTGCGCCGTCCCCGCGCATGCGTCGGTGTGCTGCATGACGGCGGGGCTCTTTGGCGTTGGCAGGCTGGCGCTGTGGGAGCAGGCCGCCGTCGGTGTGCGTGCCACCGGCGCCGAGACCTTCGGCGCTTGGAGCGCCGAAGGCGCGTGGACCCCGAGCCCCGCGGGCTGGGTCGATCGCGAGCTGCGCCTCGACGGCTATGCCCTGCTGCGCCTCTCGGAGCGCGGGCAGATCCACGTGCTGCTCCCGACGGTGGGAAACGTCCGCGGCGCCGACCCCGACGTCGCGGCCGGCGGCGGGCTCGGCGACGTCGAGCTTGGCGTTCGCTACGAGCTCGTGAACGTCGGCGAGCGCGCCTTCGTGCCCGCCATTGGCGTGACGGCGTCGGCGCTCTTGCCCTCGAGCGTGCGCCCCGAGGAGGCCACCGGGCGCTTGGACGTGGACGCCACCGGGCGCGGGGCGCCGGGCGTGGCTGGCGCCGTCAGCTTCGAGCAGGCCCTTGGCACGCTGTTCGGGCGCGTGGATCTCGGCGGCACGCTGTACGCACCCTTCGTGCGCGTCGATCTGCGCCAACACCAGCGCTACGGCCCCACGCTGGCGGCGGTGGCCTCCGGCGGGGGTACCGTGGCCGGAGGCCTCCTCCTGGGGCTCACGGCAGGCGTGGCACATGACTTGCCTGTGGTGATCGCCAAGGAGGAGCAGCCGGGATCGTCGGCGACGTCGGCGACGGCCGGTGTGCTCGCCTCCTGGACGGTCGATCCGCACTGGACGCTGCTCGCGAGCGCCTCGAGCGGGTTGTTCGTCGACGCGCTCGGGCAGAACCGCCCGGGGCGCGTCACCGCTTCGCTGGGAGTTCGCTATGGCGCGTGGTGAGTTGCTCTCTTGGCCTGGTGTTCTCGCGATCGTGCTCGCGGCCTGCGCGTGCCTCGAGCCCCCGCCCGTCGACGAGGGCCCGGTCAGCATCGCGTCGGTGTCTGACGGCGAGCTGTCGCTCGAGCTCCTGGTGCGCGGCTCCGCCAGCCTGCGCGCCGGCAGGAACACCATCCTGCTCGCCCTGCGCGACGAAGCGAGCGACGAGCCCGTGCGCGCAGCCACCATCACGCAGGCGTGGCAGATGACCATGCCCGAGATGACCCACGGCTGCCCGGCGCGAAACCCGATCACCGGCACGACCGACGACGGTCGCTACCCGGCCGCCGTGCTGCGGCCCAGGGCCAGCAGCACGACGGCCACGTGGAGCAACCGGGTGAGCGTGGCGACCGGGGGCGGTGCCGAGCACCTCTTGGTATTCACCGACCTGCCGGTGGCGCCGAGCGATCGCGCCATCACGCTCGAAGGCGCCGACGGCGCGAGCTACCTCGTGACGCTGAGCTTCGCCGAGGGCACGAGCGACAACCACGAGCCCGCGCTGGGCGCCAACCCGTACATCCTGACCGTGCACGAGGCGAGCAGCGCCCTGAGCTACGCGCCGGTGTCCGACGCTGCGCTCCAGGTGAGCGCCGACATGCCTGCCATGGGCCACGGCGCCGACACGCCGCCGCCGAGCTACGACGCCGAGGGCGAGTACGTCGGCGCGATGGAGCTCGCCATGGCCGGCGCGTGGCGCGTGAGCTTCGCCCTGTCCCGCGCCGGTGTGCCGCTCGGCGTGGCGGCGTTCGACCTGTCGATCTGAGCGGCACGGATCTGCTGCGCGGACAAACGAAACGGCGCCCTCGCGGGCGCCGTTGTCGTCGTCACTCTCGTGGTGGAGCCAGGCGGGATCGAACCGCCGACCTCCTGAATGCCATTCAGGCGCTCTCCCAGCTGAGCTATGACCCCGCGGGAGCGACGAGCGTGCCTTCGCACCCCGTGGCGCCCTTTTCAAGACCCTTCGTCGCCGCCCGCGGCACCACCGCCCGGGGGCTTCTTGTCGCCGAAGGCGCGCGCGGCCTCGTCTTCGGCCTGGGCGATCTGCGCCTCGAGCTCGCGCACGCGCTTCGCCGCCTCGTCGAGGGCGCCAGGCAGGGCGAGCGCGCCCCGCTGCACCTCGTGCAGCAGCGCGGCGCCGAGCTCAGCCAGGGCCCGATCGCGTTGGCGCTTGAGCAGCTCGGCGTCGATCTTGGCCTTGCCGGCCTGGCTGCCGCGCACGATGACGTCGCGGATCTCGTCGATCTGGCCGAGCGCCGCGTTGAGCAGGGAGCCGAAGGGATCGCTCTTCTTTTCGTCGGTCATGCGGGGAGCTAACCAGCAAGCGATGCGCGCGCCAACCCGGGCGATCAAGTTCACCCTCTGCGGTCTCGCCGTAGCCGTGCTCGGCTGTCGGCGGGAGCAGCCCATCCCCACGCAAGAGGCGACGCCGGGCACCATCGCCGTGGTCGCCACGGCCCCCGCCGAGCGCGTGGCCGCCGGCGAGGCCAAGCGTGGCGTGGGTTGGTACCCCGCCGTGGCCGTCGACGAGCACGACCGCGTGCACCTGGCGTGGACCGACGCTGACGTGGGCGACGTGCTCTACGCCGCGTCACCCGCCGGCGCCGTGCATCCCGGTGCGCCGGAGCCGGTGGAGAGCGTTGGCGCCGCCGGTGGCTTCGTGCGCCTGGCGTTGGCGCCCGGCGGCGCCCCCGTCGTCAGCTACTACCACCAAGGCGATCACACGCTGAAGGTGGCGCATCGCCCCAGGGACGTCGTCGACATGAAGGCCGCCGGCGCCATCGTCGACGACGAGCCGGCGCCGGCGCCGGCCTTTCGCGCGGGCGCGCCGGGCTGGGCGCTCGAGGAGATCGCGTTTGGCGACGAGGCCGGCGCCGAGGGCGCGCTCACCGTCGACGCGCAGGGCCGCGTGCACCTGCTCTACACCACCGGCGGCGATCGGCTGCGGTACGCGCGCCGCCCGCCAGACGTGCCCGCGTTCGGCGCCGGCGGCGTAGGCCATTGGGAGAAGATCGACGTCGACACCGTGGGGCCGTCGCCGCAGGTGCGCGCAGATCTGCGCGTGCTCGACGACGGCACGGTGGTGGCGAGCTACTGCGACTGGCAGGTCGTGATGAGCCACTGGCGCCTGGCGGTGCGCGCGCCCGGCGCCGTGGCCTTCGTGATCACGCCGGCGCGCGTCGAGGCCAAGGCCGGCTTCGACGGCGTCGCTAGCGCGCTGTGGCGGGGCAGCACCGGGGCGCTCGACGCCGCCGCCGTGCGCCTCGACGATCGCTCGCTGACGGTGGCGCGCTTCGACCCGACGGCGCCCGCGCCGCTCGAGGAGCGCGCGCGCCTCACGAGCGCGCGTGGCCCCTCGGTGATGCGGCGCGCGGCCGATGGCACCGTGTGGCTCTTGACGCGTGATCCCCACGACGTCGACGCGCCTGGTCTGTTCCTGGTGGAGGTGCCGCAGGGTGACGCGGGCAAGGCGCGACGCACGCGCCTCGAGAAGGGCGCGCAAGACGACGCCTGGATCGACCTGGCGCTGCGCGCGGGCGGGCGCCCGGTGGCGGTGTGGTTCTCCGAGGATGGCAAGGCGCTCAAGCTGTACGCGCCGTGACGGCGCAGCGGCGTAGCGCCAAGGGCGCGCCGCCCGCACCATCACCCGCGGCGCCGGCTCTTCTTAGCGCGCGCTGGCGAGGGCGCGCTTGGCGGGCGTGTAGTCCGGGTCGGCTCTGATGACCTTCTTGAACTCCTCGAGCGCCTGGCCCTCGAGGTTCTGCTGCCGGAGCAGCACCCCCAGGCTGTAGCTGGCCTGCACCAGCGTGCCGTCTTGGTCGATGACGTCCTGCAGCCGCTTGCGCGCGCTCTCGGGATCGCCGGTCGCGAGCTCGGCGCGCGCCAGGTACATCTGCGTCAGCAGGTGACCCTTGCCCGTCGTGGTGGCCGCCAGGTGCAGGTGCTTGCGGGCGTCCGACAGGCGCGCGTCCTCGAGCTCGATGATGCCGAGGTAGAGCAGCGCAGCGTGACTGAACTGGTCCTCGGCGAGCGCGCGCCGCAAGAGCGCCTCGGCCTCTTTGCGCTGTCCGCCGTGGTAGCGCAGGATGCCCTCGGCGGCCTCCTTCTGCGCCGCCAGCGACGAGTCGTTCGCGGGCGCCTTGGCGACCTTGAAGGCGTCGGCCATGCCGATGAAGTCGCGGTGCGCCGTCGGGTAGTCGGTGAGCACCCGCCTCTCCACCGCCGAGCTCGGGTCGTTTTGCATGGCGCGCGCCATCAAGGTCATGCCCTGGCTCATCTTGTCGTTCTTGACGTACACCGCGGCCAAGCCGAAGTGCGCGCGCGCGCTGCGTGGGTCGTACTCGATGGCCTGCTCGAAGTTGCGCACGGCGGCCGCCATGTCGCCGTCGGCCCCCTGGGCTCGGGCCAGCTCGGCGCGCGCCACCGGCTCGTAGAAGGAGTCGCGCGACGCCGCCGAGGTGGCCGCACGATCGAGCATCTCGCGGGCGAGCTTGGTATCGCCCTTGAGCCCGTAGCTGCGCCCGAGCACGAACAGCGCCGGCGGGTAGCTCGCATCGGAGCCGCGGGCGCGCTCGCCGAGCTTGATGGCGTCGTCGAGCTTGCCGAGCTCGCCCTTGACGAAGGCCCCGTGCGCCAGCACCGGCAGCAGCAGCTCGCCCGCCACCTGGTCGTATTTCTCGACGATCAAGCTCAGATACTGATCGGCGCGCGTCAGCCCCTCCTGGCCGCCGAGGATCTGGTAGGCGATCTTCGCCCGCATCAGGTGGGCGTCGACGTCGCGCTCCTCGGCGGCGATGAGCCGCGACAGCGCCTCGATGGCCTGCTCGGGGTTGCCCACGTCGAGCTCGAGCTTGGCCAGCTCCTTGAGCGCGCCGGTGTTGGTGGGGTCCGCCGCCAGGCGCTCGCCCAGCACCTCGCGCGCGTAGCGGAACGCTCCCAGGCGGCGCTGCGCGGCGCCCTCGACGACGATGGCCTGCTTGAGCTCCGGCGCCTTGCGCCGCACCTGCCCCACCAGGGTAAGGGCCTCGGTGGGATTGCGGTCCAGGTGGCTGCGCGCCAGCACCATGAGAGTCTGCATGTCGTCGGGGGCAAGGTCGCGCGCCTTCATGAGCGCGCGCTGACCGTCGTCGACCTTCTGCATTGCGAGCAGCAGCGCGCCGTGGGCCCGGTTGGCGTCGGGGTCGTCGGGCGCCTTGCGCAGCGCCCAGGCGATGGCGTCGCGCGCCACGCGCACGGTCTCGATATCGGACTGCATGGCGGGCAGGCCGGAGAAGTTCTCCGCCCACAGGGCGATGGCCTTGACGTTGCCCACCTCGCGGATCAGCGCTTGGCGCAGCTCATCGTCTGCCTTGCGGTAGCCCGCGGCGGTGTCGAGGCGCATGGCGGCGCGCCCCGCGTCGACGTGCTCGGGCGCGGTGTGCGGCGGGTTCGGGAACTGCATCTCCCAGCTCGACTTGATGCCGCGCAGCGGGTTTGGCCCTGCGTCGCTGCCCTGGTCGAACAGCTCGGGCTTGAGCAGGTACAGGGCGCCACCACCGCCGAGGACCAGCACGGCGACCGCGGCGGCCGCGACACGCCCTAGGGAGGGCCCACCGCGCGCGCGCGCGCCTGATGCTGCGCGGGGCGTCGGCGCCGTGGGGCGCACCACAGTGAGCAGCGGCTGGGCGCCGACCTTCCTGAGCGCCTCGCCGAGGGGCGCGGCCTCGTCATCGGGGCCCACGGTGCCGGCCTTGATGAGCTCGCGCAGTTGCGGGAGGTCGACCTCGGCGTCCATGCCGGCGGCGGTCGTCACGCGCCAGCGCGAGGGGCGCGCCGGCTCGACGGCGCTCGGGGGCGGGCCACCCAGATCGAGCTTGGCGAAGGGATCGTCGAGCGGCGCCGAAGCGCTCGCGCGCCCCGCGTCGGCGCCGGTGGCCGCCGGGCTCGCCACGGGCGGCGGCGCGCCACCTCCCATGGCCGGTCGCACGGGCATGGCGCCGAGGCGCGCGAAGGGGTCATCGGCAGGCGCGGGCGGCTGGCTCGGCGCCGACGCAAACGCGGGCGGGCTGCTTGGCTGCGCGAAGGCCGCAGCCGCCGGCGCGAAGGGGTTGGCAGTACCACCCGGCGCGAAGGGGCCGGGCGGCGGCACCGACGGGGCGAAGGCACCGCCGCTCGAGGGCGGCGCGAAGGGAGAGCCGCCCGACGGGGGTGCGAAGGGGCTCGGGGCCCCGGGCATGGGCGCCGCGCCAAAGGGGTCGCTGGTGGCGGGCGCGCCGAAGGGGTTGGTGGACGCCGGCACTCCCGACGGGACGGTGGGCTCGGCCACGCGTGGTTGCGCTTGGGTGGACCCGAGGAAGGACGCGCTGCCGCCGGCGCCCGGAGCGCCGAAGGGGTTGGCGGCGCCGGCCGGCGGGGCGAACGGGTTCGGGGCCGGCGGAGCGAAGGGGTTGGCGGCGCCTGGTGGGGCGAAGGGGTTTGGCGGCGGCGCCGTCGCGGTGGGCGCCTGGTGCATGGCCGTGACCGGGGCCGGCGAGGTCAGGGGGTTGAGCTCCGGCTTCTTGACGACCTTCTGCGCACCGCACTTGGGGCACTGTGCGCGCACGCCACGGTCGGAGATCAGCGTGTCGTCGATGCTGTACGCGGCGCCGCATTGCTCGCAGTCGATGCGCATGCCTGCTTCCTCGGGGGGCCCGCCCTTGGTGGACGGAGCGCTCGACGTTACGACGACCGCCCCTGGGAGCGCCAACCCGAACCCCCTTGCCTCGCGGCGGCGCGGCGGCATCGTCCGGGGTGCAACTGGCGGCCGACCGGCCGCGGAGAGCCAATCATGACCACGCCCGAGACCGCCCCCGCCGAGGCGGGCGCAAGCCTTGACGCCGCCCACGACTCCGCTGCCCCGGTGGCCGGAGAGCAGCGTCAGGGAAGAGGCGACGGCCGACGTGGCCGCGAGCGCCGTGAGCACCGTGAGCACCGTGAGCACCGTGAGCACCGTGACCACCGCGGGCACCGCGGCCCGCGGCTCGACCTCTCACCGCCCCGCTTCAACGTCGACGAGCTGGCCGCGCTCGCTGGCCTGCCGCTGTGGCAGGCCGTGCACTCGGCGGTGGTGGGCGACGTGACTGAGGCGGCCGTGTTCGTCGATGTGCAGCCTGTGGGCCACGCGCCCCTGCGCGCGGCCGTGCCGAGCGCCGAGCTGCCGGGGGCCACCGTGGGCGCTTCCGTGCGTGTGCGCTTGCTCGACAGCCCCAAGCCCGGCGAGCCCGTCGCAACCGCGTCGGTGGCCCAGGCCCGGGCGCTCGACGCGCTCGACGTGCTCTTGGCGCAGCAGGGCAAGGGCGAGGCCGTCGATGGCTTCGTGGTGCGCGAGATCAAGGGCGGCTACTCGGTGGCCCTGTGTGGCAACGACGAGGACGACGTGGCGGGCGCAGTGCGCGCCTTCCTGCCCGCCAGTCAGGCGACGCTGTCGCGCTTCGGGCCCCGCGCCAGCGACGATGTCGTCGGCGGCGCCGGCGCTTTCGACGTCGTCGAGCTCGATCCCGTGCGGGCCAACGTGGTGGTGTCGCGCAAGGCGCGCTTGGCCGCCGAGCGCAAGCAACACATGGCGCAGCGCCTGGCGGACCTCAGCGAGGGCGCCGTGGTCACGGCCACCGTGAAGAACATCATGCCCTACGGCGCCTTCCTCGACGTCGGCGGCGTCGACGGCATGGTGCACCAGAGCGATCTCACCTGGGACGGGCGCGCCCGCGCCGCCGACGTGCTCAAGGTGGGCGCGCAGGTGCAGGCCAAGGTGCTGTCGAAGAACCCCGAGACCGGCAAGATCAAGCTCGGCCTCAAGCAGCTCGCGTCGGACCCCTGGGCCGAGATGCGCGCGGCCTTCGCCGAGGGCTCCGTCGTCGATGGCACGGTGGTGGCATTGGCGGAGTTCGGCGCCTTCGTGCGCCTCACGCTGCCGTCGACCCAGCAGCCCATCGAGGGGCTCATCCACATCAGCGAGATCTCGTGGACCAAGGTCAAGCACCCGAGCCAGCGCTTCAAGATCGGCGACACGGTGCAGGTCAAGGTGCTCGGGCTCGATACCGCCGAGCGGCGCATCTCGCTGTCGACGCGCGCGCTCGAGCCGAACCCCTTCGACGTGGTGGCCGAGAAGTTCCCGGTGGGCACCGTGGTCAAGGCGAAGATCAAGAGCCTCGCCGACTTTGGCGCCTTCGTGGAGCTGGCCGACGGCATCGACGGATTGATCCACATCGGTGAGATCTCGTGGACCGCGCACCCGCACCACCCGTCGGAGCTGCTCAACATCGGCCAGGAGGTCGAGGCGGTGGTGGTCAACGTCGACGCAGCCAAGCAGCGCGTGGGGCTGTCGATCAAGCGCACCAGCGCCAACCCCTTCGACGGCTGGGAGAAGAAGTACCGCAAGGGCGCGCGCCTCAAGCTCAAGGTCGCGCGCGTCGACGACAAGGGCGCGTGGCTCGCGGTCGACGATGGGCTCACCTGCTTCTGCTTCGTGCGCGACCTGGTGGGCAAGGAGGGCGACGGGCGCGTCGAGCGCGCGCAGGAGGCCGTCAAGGTGGGCCAAGAGATCGACGTCGAGGTCAAGAGCTTCGACCGCCGCTTCAAGAAGGTGAGCGTGTCGATGCGCGCCGTCATCGAGGGTGACACGCGCGAGGCCTACGACGACTACAAGAAGAAGGAAGCCGCCGCCGGCCAGAAGCTCAACCCGCTCGCCGACAAGCTCAAGGGCATCACGCTCGGCGGTGAGCCGAAGAAGGGCTAGGGCTGCCACCGGCGCGTGGCCGGGCAGCCTGCACACACGATGGCCAAGGTCCATTTCGTCTCCCTGGGCTGCCCAAAGAACCGCGTGGACGCCGAGCACATGCTCGGCATCTCGGTGGAGGGTGGGCACTCGGTCGTCGAGGACCCAGACCAGGCCGACACCATCGTCATCAACACCTGCGGGTTCATCGGCGAGGCGAAGAAGGAGTCCATCGAGGCGATCCTCGAGATGGGCGCGGTCAAGGCGAAGACGGGCGCCAGGCTGGTGGTGAGCGGCTGCATGGTGCAGCGCTACGTCGGTGAGCTCGAGCGCGAGCTGCCGGAGATCGACGCCTTCCTCGGCACCAGCGACTACGCCCGCATCGGTGAGGTGCTCGGGCCTGCGGCATCGACGACGCGATCGTCGTCGCTCCTGCGGGTACTGCCGAGCGACGCGGTCGAGCACCAGCGGGAGCACGTGCACGGTGACGAGCACGAGCATGCACAGAAGCTGATCTCGCCGACGCCGACCTTTGTCGCCGGCTGCGAGCTGCCGCGCGTCAACTCGATGCCGCGCTACACGGCGTACCTCAAGATCGCCGAGGGCTGCGACAACGCTTGCGCCTTCTGCATCATCCCCGAGCTGCGCGGCGCCCAGCGCAGCCGCTCCATCGACGACCTCGTCAAGGAGGCCACGCGGCTCGCCGATGGTGGCGTGGTCGAGCTCAACCTGGTGGCGCAGGACCTCTCGGGCTACGGCCACGACCTGCCTCATCGCCCCACGCTCGCGGCGCTGCTCGCGGCGCTGGCGCGGGTGCCAGGGTTGCGCTGGGTGCGCTGCATGTACCTGTACCCGCGCACGCTCTCCGACGGCCTGTTGGCAGAGCTCGACCGCGGCGCCAACGCGCTTCCCTACCTCGACATCCCCACCCAGCATGGCAGCGATCGCATGTTGCGCCTGATGCGTCGGGGCAAGGATCAGCGGCGGCTGACGGAGCTCCTGACCGGCGTGCGCGCAAGCGTGCGCCACGCCGTGCTGCGCACCTCGGTGATCGTGGGCTTCCCTGGTGAAGAGGACCAAGACTTCCAGCGCCTGCTCGACTTCGCGGAGGCGGTGCGCTTCGAGCGCCTGGGGGTGTTCAAGTACTCCGACGAGGAGGGCACGGCCGCCTTTGCGCTGCCGCACAAGGTGAGCGCGGCCAAGAAGCGCTCGCGCCACGACAAGCTCATGCGCCGGCAGCGCCGCATCCACGAGGAGAAGAGCCGCGCCCTCATCGGCACCGTGCACGAGGCCATCGTCGAGGGCAGGAGCGAGGAGCACGAGCTCTTGGTCAAGGGGCGGCTGTGGTCGCAGGCGCCGGAGATCGACGGCAGCACCTACCTGTCCTCGGCGCGGACGCTCCACACCGGCGAGATCGTGCACGTCGTCGTCACCGACGTGAAGGACTACGACGTCGTGGCAGAGGTGCTGGACCACGACGACCCGCGGGTGGCCGAGAGCGTCCCCTTCGCGTGCCGGCGCTGAGCGCCGCCCAGGCCCCAATCGCGATGCGCTATCGCTACCAAGACCTGGCGTTCGACGCGCCCGACGGGCTCACGGACCAGTCGATGATCGTGCTGGTCGACGGCGAGCGCGCCGCGCTCACCCTGGCGCGCGAGCCGCTCGACAGGTCGCTTGGCGCGTACGTCGACGCGGTCATCGAGGAGCTCACGGCGTCGATGAGCGGCTACCGGCTCGAGGCGCGCGCGGGGCGCCTGGTCGCCGGACGCGACGCTGTGGTGGTTGCGCAATGCGCGATCCTGTCCGACGGGCGACCAGTGCGGCAGCAGCAAGCGTTCGTCGACGCCGGCGCCCAGGTCCTCGTCATCACCGTCACGTCGCCGCTCGAGGTCGGCGCGGCGGGTCACGCGCTGCTCGAACGCGTGCTCGCGTCGCTCGAGCTGCCGTAAGGGCCCGCGAACGGACAAGTCGATCGGTGATCGCGAGCGAGGCGCGTCGATGGCAAGGAGCCCCGCAGGGCCGTGGCCGTCGCCACGGACCG
>JADZDP010000037.1 GCA_020850995.1 Deltaproteobacteria bacterium | reverse complement strand
GGCGAGGTGTTGGTGACGCTGGTCATCGCCGGCGTGCCGCGGGACCTCGACGGCGACTGCGACCCGCAGGGCGACTTCACGGTGAATGCACCGGCGATGTCCTCGTGCAACGGCAACGCCAAGACCTTCCTGGTGGAGGCGGCGGAGCCGGCCACGTCCACCGATTGGAGCGTCGAGTTCGTCATCGGCGCCAACGTCGACGGCGACGGCGACGGCTTGGGCGATCTGTGCGACTCCTGCCCGCTCACCGGCGCAGGCGACGACCGCGACGGCGACGGCGTCGACGACACCTGCGATCCCTGCGTGGTGGCGGACGGCGACGAGACGGCCTGCGCCGCCATCGACCCCGACAACGACGCCATCTGCACCGGCGATCCCGCGACCCTGCCCGACACCTGCGACGGCGCCGGTGACAACTGCCCCGACGACCCGAACCCCGACCAGGCCGATCAGGACGAGGACGGCGTGGGCGACGTCTGCGACGACAGCGATGACGATGACGTCATGGACGCCGACGACAACTGCGTCGACGTGGCCAACACTGACCAGGCCAACAGCGACGAGGGCGTCGACAACACCCCCGCCGTGTGCGCTGCGTGGGGCGACTCCCATGGCGACGCCTGCGACAACTGCAAGGACGACGAGAACGAGGAGCAGGACGACACCGACGAAGATGGCACCGGCGAC
Source organism: Deltaproteobacteria bacterium (assembly GCA_020850995.1). Lineage (GTDB taxonomy): Bacteria > Myxococcota > UBA727 > UBA727 > VGSZ01 > JACOUT01. The sequence continues at coordinate 13,596 of JADZDP010000037.1, read as the reverse complement.
GTGTGCGACGAGTGCATCGTCGCCAATGGCGGCGCCAGCGCCTGTGTGGGCATCGACGAGGAGAACGACGGCTTCTGCGAGGATCCGGCGGCCGCCCCCGGCTGCGCGCCCACGCCCGACAACTGCCCCGACCTGGTCAACCCCTCGCAGACCGACAGCGATGGCGACGGTGTGGGCAACGCCTGCAACACGGCCGACGATCCCGACAACGACGAGTACGCCGACGAGGGCTACGACAACTGTCCCGGGCTCACCAACAACCAGGACGACGCCGACCTCGACGGCTACGGCGATCCCTGCGACGTCGACGTCGACGGCGACGGCTACTGCGACAGCGTGGCGGACCGCGACAGCGTGGACCCCGGTGATCCGCAGCAGTGCATCGGGGTCGACAACTGCCCCGACGTGCACAACGTCTCGCAGGATCCGGCGGCGTGCGACAACGTCTTCATCCCCACCGTCGATGAGAGCGAGCCGAACGACGTTGTCAGCGCGGCGAACGACGCGGGCTACGTGCTCGGCGACGACGGCATCGTCATCGCTGGAACTACCACGGACGCCTTGGCTCCCTACAGCAGCGACGTGTTCCTCGTGACCGCGCCGAGCAGCGGCATCCTCTCCGCCAAGCTCAACTGGGCGGGCGACACCGACCTGGACGTGTACGTGGTCGACGGAACGTACGAGTTCTTCGCGACCTTCGGCAGCTCGGGCCTCCCCGGCATCACCAACCTCGAAGGCGGTGCCAGCGGCGCTCACGTCGGCCCCGAGCTGCTCACCCAGCCCGTGGAAGCGGGTCAGGTGGTGGCGCTTCTCGTCGCGGGCTTCGGCGGCGGCAACGCGACCTACACGCTCGAGGTGCGGGTGACCGATGAGGAGAAGGCGAACCCCTTGGCGCCGAACTCGCTGGGCGTGCTCGACAGCACGCGCGGTCGCACCGCCATTGGCGATGTCAGCGGCGCAGCCCACGGCTGGGTGATGGACTGGACGGGTGGTGGCGCCGGCGCGCAGGAGGTGGACGAGTACCTCGTCATCCTCGGTGAAGCAGGCGTGCTGCACGTGAGCTTGGCCATCGCTGACTGCGACGAAGAGGCGGACAGCCCAGACGAAGCGGACTTCGACGTGCTGGTGTGGTCGCAACCACCAAACGCAGCCGGAAACGGCTTGGTGGGCGGCCTCGCCGCGGCCACGGTCGCCAACCCCGAAGCGCTCACGTCGGGCACCCTGCCGGCGGGAACTCCCGTCTGGGTGTCCGTCATCCGCTTCGTAACGGGCGCCGATCCCCAGCTCGGGGGTCAGTACGAGCTCAACCTCACCCTCGAGCCCTGAGCGAGAACCGAGAAATGGTGAACACCATGAAGACCACCACGATCTTCCAGTCCCTCGCCCTCGCCTTCGCCCTGCTCGTGGGGCTCTTGGCGCTGCCCGCCAACGCCGCCCAGACCGGCGAGCTGCAAGGCTACGTCGTCGACGACTCGGGCCTGCCCATCACGGGCGCCCGGGTCATCCTCACCTCGCCGCAGATGATCGGCGGCGAGAAGGTGCAGGTCACCGACGCCGACGGCCGCTTCCGCTACTCGGAGCTCGACCCCGGCGTCTACACGGTGGTGATCTCGCACCCGAGCTTTCGCGGCTTCACCGAGGAGGGCATCGAGGTCGGCATCGACGCCAAGGTGATCCGCGACTACCTGCTCGAGCCCGCCGGCGCGGTCGAGGAGGGCGAGGAGGTGATCCGCGTGGTCGCCACCGCGCCCATGGTCGACACCACGCGCACCAGCCAGGGCATCTCGATCCGGCCCGAGTTCACCGACCGCACGGTGACCTCGCGCTCCTATCAGGGTGTGGCGCTCTTCACCCCCGGCGTCGTCGGCGGCGCCACCGCCCCGGGCAACCCCTCGATCCATGGCGGCACGCCCTTCTCGAACGTCTACCTGCTCGACGGCCTGAACATCACCGATCCGGTGACGCAGACCTTCTCGACCAACTTCAACTTCGACGCCATCGGCGAGCTGCAGGTGCTGACGGGCGGCCTCGACGCCGAGTACGGCGGCATGACCGGCGGCCTGATGAACATCGTCACCAAGTCCGGCGGTGACGAGTTCGAGCTCGACGCCTCGGCCTACTGGATGCCCAAGGAGCTGCAGCTCACCGATCCGGGCGAGGTCATCGACCAAAACGAGATCGACGTGAACCTGTCCATCGGCGGCCCCATCATCAAGAAGAAGCTCTGGTTCTTCGTGTCGGGTCAGTACCTCGACATCGTGTCGGCCACGCAGATGCCCGCCGGTACGCCGCCGGTGTTCCCCGGCGTCGACGAGATCCCGTCGCGGCGCTTCAACGCCTTCTTCGGCTTGGGCAAGCTCAAGTGGCAGCTCTTGCCCTGGCAGAAGCTGACGCTCTTGATGCAGGGCGACCCCACCTGGATCACCAACGAGAAGCAGGATCCCACCACCCACCCCGCGGCCGAGGGTCAGCGCTTCCAGGGCGGCGTGAAGATCATCGGCACCTCCGAGACCACGCTCTCCGAGAGCCTGTTTTGGAAGACCAGCGTTGGCTACGGCAGCGACCGTCTGCACCTGTTCCCGATGTCGAACGATCTGACCACGCCGGGCCACGTCAACGTCGGCACCGGCACTGGCACCATCAACGACACGCGCATCACCGATGACCAGCGCTTCCGCCTGCACCTCAACACCTCGCTGACGCACTTCATCGACGGCCTCATCGGCGACCACGAGCTGAAGGCGGGCATGGAGGGCGCGCTCACGTGGAACGACACCTTCGACTCGGTGCCGGGCAACCCCGACGACTGCCCCTACCAGGCCATCGGCTGTGTCTTCACCGACAACGGCATCCTGCAGACGGGCTCCACCATCGAGGGCGTCGGCGATCCCTACCAGGTGACGGTGTACGAGGAGCCGCTCAACAAGACCGTGACCTCGAACCAAATCTCGCTCTATGTGCAAGACACCTGGCGCCCCTTCCGCTCGCTCACGCTGCGCCCCGGCCTGCGCTTCGACTCGAGCCGCGGCTACCAGGATCAGGCCGACGGCGGCGCCGAGATCTTCAACTTCAACACCCTGTCGCCGCGCCTGGGCGCCGCGTGGGATCCCTTCGGCGACGGCAAGACCTCGATCCGCGGCGGCTACCACGTCTATCACGAGACCGGCCTCTTGCTGGTGCCGGGCTTCGTGGGTCGCTCGCTGGGGTCGACGACGTGGAACTACAACCCCGCCACCGAGAAGTACGACATCCTCGATCACCGCGAGGGCGGCGAGGCGGCCGTGCTCTTCAAGGAGAACATGGTCGCGCCCATCGAGCACGAGGTGACCTTCGGCGTGCAGCGCGAGCTCTTCGAAGACGCGGCCTTGACCGTCGACTTCACCTACCGCCGCCGCCAGAACATGTTCGAGGACGACGAGACCAACGTCATCTGGAACAGCGAGGGCACCGACATCGTGGGCTACCGCAACGGCAAGGCCCAGTACTTCTTCTCCGTGGGCACGCCCGACGACGCCATGGGCCAGTACGTCGGCCTCGACGTGTATTTCGAGAAGCGCCTGTCGGACAACTGGCAGGCCCTCATCACCTACACGCTCTCGCAGCTCGAAGGCACGGTGGAGAACCTGGTGACCTACAGCTTCGACAACCCGCGCCAGGCCCCCTACGAGTACGGCTACCTGGCCGACGACGTGCGCCACAAGGCGCGCGTCACGCTCAGCTACGACTTCCCCTACGGCTTCCAGCTCGGTGGCACCGCCATCTACCAGTCCGGTCGGCCCGAGTCGAAGTTGTTCCTGAACAACTTCTACGGCAGCTACTACGACCGGCGCGCGCCGCGCGGCTACGATCCCAAGGACGTCGACGATCCCACCGACGACGTGGAGCTGCGCCTGCCCGACTTCTTCTACACGAATGTCCGTCTGGCTTGGCGCCTCAAGGAGCTGACCTCGCAGGACATCTGGCTCATCGCCGACGTGGTCAACCTGCTGAACACGCGCCCGCCCCTCGGCATCGAGACCCGCAACATCACCGATCCAAACGCGCCTACGCAGTTCGGCGATCCCATCGGCCGCGGCGATCCGACCAGCATCTCGCTGGCGCTGCGCTACCAGTTCTGAGCGCGCGCCCACGGGCACGCACCGCGGCACGGTGAGGCGGCCCCGCGACACGCGGGGCCGCTTGTTTTGTGCCGCGCGTGCGGGCGGGGCCTGCGGCGCTGGGGCCTGTCCCGTCCGATCTCCCTGCTTCCACTGGCTGCGCTGGATCGCTTCGAGCCACGGCTCGCCGCGCCATGAGCGGCGGATCTGCCGGCGTCACATCGCCAAGCTACCGCCGTTCTTGGCACTTCCACGACACCTACATGGGCGCACAAAACGTACCAGGGAAAGCTCCGTTCACGGTGGTTAGCCTATGGAGAGTGTCGCGCTGGCGCGCGGCCGGGCTTCGGAAGGTTGGTGGACCATGCGCAAGACCTATCGGATCGCGAATTGGCGCGACTGGGACAAGCAGGTCGACGCATGCGCGCGCGACTTCCAGGCGGAGTACGGCCGTGCGCCAAACCTCTTGGCCGCGAGCCCGGTCATGCTCCGGCGCTTCAACCTGGCAGCCAACCGCGCCCACGTGGGCAAGCGCAGCGGCGAGGCGGCGGACCCCGAGGCCTACGTGGAGCTGCAGGGCTTTGTGGGCGCCGACTACTCCCTCATCTTCGTTGAGGAAGACGACGTGCCCGAACGCTCGTTCTCGCTCGTCTACGCCTTCGAGAGCGACGAGGACATGGAGCTGGCCGCCACGGTCTGAGCTCGGGAGCGGCGCCGCACCAACAAGAGCAGCATCGCCAGGCCCAGGCCTGAGGACGCGGGCGCTTCCGCACAGCCAAAGCCGTACAGGATGGGCTCGAGCTCGCCCTCGCCCTCGCCGGCGGCCGCGGGGTTCGGGTCGGTGCCGGCCTTGAGCTCGTCGATGTCGCCAACGCCGTCGCCGTCGCTGTCGGTGGCGTCGGTCTCGAGGGTGGCGAGGGCTGCCTCGAGCGAGGCGCTGTCGAAGGCCTCGAGCCCCGCGGCCACCAGCGACTCGGCGAAGGGCTTGGTGGCGGTGCCGCTGCCGCCGCCCGGGTCGGTGTGACAGACCGTGCAGGCGGGCGCGTCGTCGAGCGCGAGCGTGTCGCGGATGACGTTGGGGAAGGCGCCCGTGGCCGCGGCCGGGGCGGCCAGGGCGAGAAGCAAGAGGGGCGAGCACCGGAACATGCGTGCCTCGTCGATCACAAGAACAGGTGGAGCTGCCCGAGGCCAATGAAGGTGCCCACGCTCCCGCCGGCCGCCGGGAAGAGCTGGCGATAGATGAGGTCAGCGCGCAGCTCGGTGTGCGGCAAGGGGTACCAGGCGGCGCTGACCCAGCCCGCCACCTTGCCGTCGCCGTGCAAGGAGGCCTCGAGCGCCGGCAGCAGCTTCACGCCGGGGATGATCGACCACTCCCCTTGCAGCCAGCCAGCGCCGCCCACCGCGGTGGTGCTCGCCCCTGCAGCATCGAAGCCGGTGTCGACGAGCGCGTCGGCCTCTACCAAGAGCGCGAGCTGCTCGATTGGCGCGTAGCGCGCGAAGGCGCCGTGCACTTGGCGCAGCGTGGGTACCCCCGTGACGACGTCGCGTCCGGCCCAGGTGAGCAGGCTCGAGGCGCCCACGCCGAGCCTCTCGAGCACGAAGAGCTCCACGAAGCCCGAGTAGCCGCGCTCGCGCACGGCGTCGGGGCGGATCTGATAGTTGCCGAAGAGCGCCATCAGCTCGGCGCGCAAGAGCTCGTTGGCGAAGGCCACCGCCACGCCGTGCTGCTGGTCGACGTTCAGGTCGGTACGCGACAGCTCGCGCACGGCGGCGGTGTGCTCGACGTTGCGCAGGCCGAAGGGCACGGGGATGCGCCCGGCGCGCAGCACCAGGGAGTCGTCGAGCAGCTTGAGCCCGAGCCAGTGCGCGCGCGACACCAGCGCCAGCTCGCCCGACTCTGGGTTGGCCGCGACCACCACCGCCGGGCCCATGCCCTTCAGGCCGAAGCCGAGCGACAGGTGCGCCACCACGGGGCTCAGATCGACCGTGGCCTCGACGTCGGTGGCCATGACGAGCGGCACGGCGGCGACGTTGTTGCCCACCACCACCATGGGCCCGCCGCGCAGGTTGCCGCCGGGGTTGAGCCACTCGGGGGTAGGGACCAGGCCGAAGAGGAAGCCGGCGGTGGAGCTGGGCTCGCCGCTCTCGACCTCTTTGGGGTCGAGGTGCCAGCGCACCAGCAGGTCATCCATGCCGCGCCCATAGGCGCTGAGCTGGCCGCCCCCCGAGGGGTCGACGTGGCAGGCGGCGCAGCTCGTGTAGCCGTGCGCGATCATGCTGGGCCAGGCGAGCGCGCCCGGTGCCGCCAGCAGCAGCGAGAGCGTGAGGTGGAATGCACGCACGTCGCTACCTCGTGGCCTCGAGCTGCGCCTCGACGTTGACCTCGGGCTTGAGCGTGACGCCCAGGTAGCTCGGCACCACGATGCCGAACTCCTTGATGTTGATCATGAAGCTGCCCTTTGCCGTGCACACGTTCTGCGCCGTGCAGCTCGCCTTGATCTTCACAGGTAGCTCGCGCTGCACGCCGTGCAAGCTCAGCGTGCCCTTCACCTCCACGTCGACGCTGGCGCCGGCGGCGGGGTTCGGCAGCGCGGCCAGCGGCACCGAGAGGCGCGTGTCGGGGAACTTCTGCACCTCGAGGTACTTGTCGCGCATGTGCTTGTCGCGCAGCGCGATGCCGGTCGTCAGATCCGCGAGCGCCACCACCACGGTGAGCGCCTTGTCGTCTTGCACCAGCGAGAGCGCGGCGGTCTTGCCGACCATCTTGAAGCCGCCCGGGCCCACGCCGGTGAACTGCACGGCAGGCGGCGTCTTGGTGAGCGTGAAGCCCGCCAGCGCCGCGGTGGCGAGCGTGAGCGTGGCGAGGACGACGAGGAGCGCGCGAGCGGATCTGAGGTAGGGCATGACGGCACCGGGTGTATAGCATCCGCCCCTACGGGCACCGGCGCCTTTTCCGATCAGGGCAGCACGGGCAAGGTGACGCGGGTCGCCTTGCCGGGCGCGCGGTAGATCGTGTGTGTCTGGCGCTGGAAGTCGCGTTGCTCGGCCTTCGCGATGTCCACGAAGCTCTGCGGGTTCGCGTCGACGAGCGGGAACCAGCTGCTCTGGATCTGCACGGCCAGCCGGTGACCGGCGCGGAAGGTGTGCGCCAGGTCTGGCAGGGTGAAGCGCACGCGCGTGGGCTGCCCGGGCACGAAGGGCGCGGGCTTCTCGAAGCTGTCGCGGAAGCGCCCGCGCATGACCTCGGCGCGCACGAGCTGCTGGTAGCCGCCCATGCGGATGCCGCGCGGGTTCGGATCGGGGTCGTCGGTGTTCTCGGGCCAGATGTCGATGAGCTTCACGACCACGTCGAGATCGGTGCCCGTGGTGGCGAGCCACAGCTCGGCTTCCACGGGCCCGGCCACCGTCAGCTCGGCGGTGAGCGGCGCGCTCGTGTACGCGAGCACGTCGGGCCGGCGGGCGGCGAAGCGCTGGTCGGCGCTCATGTAATCCTTGTCGATCTCCTCCGACGGGCGATCGAGGTAGGGAACCGGCGCCCTGGGATCGGCCACGAAGGAGTCGGCGCCCTCGACGAGCGGCGCGGCGGTGCCGAGCACGCCGTCGGCGCCGAGGTACCACGCGGTGGGCTTGGCTGCCTTGGGCGGCCACACGTCGAAGGCGCGCCACTCGTTGGCGCCCGTCAGGTAGATGAAGGCCTCGGGCGTCTTCACCGTGCCGTCGCCCTTCAGGTGTGACTCGAAGAAGGGCACCGCCACCTCGTCGTGGAAGCGGGCCACGGTCTTCTGCCCGAACTGGATGTCGCCGTGGAAGTCACCCTCGGTTCTGAGCCAGCCGCCGTGGATCCACGGGCCCATGACCAGAGACACGCGGTTGTTGCGTGTCTGCGTGTTCATGGCTCCGTAGGTGTGCAGGGCGCCCCACAGGTCCTCGGCGTCGTACCAACCACCCACGACGAGCACGGCGGGCCTGATGTCCCGGTAGTGGGGCCGCGGATCGCGCGCAGCCCACCACGCGTCGCGGTTCGGGTGCGCGAGCAGCTCGCTCCAAAAAGGGATGCTGCCGTGCAGGTAGCGCGCGTCGGCGTTCTTGATGGGGCCGAGCTGCTGAAAGAAGTCGTAGACGTCGGCCACCTCGGTCTCGAAGTCCCAGAGGATCTTGGTGGTCGGCTTCTCCCGAGCGCGGCCGAAGTTCGCGTAGAACAGGAAGGCGTCGGCGAGGAAGAGGGCGCCGTTGTGGTGGAAGTCGTCGCCCAGGAACCACTCGGTGACCGGCGCCATCGGTGACGCGGCCTTGAGCGCCGGGTGGGCGTCGACGGTGGCCTGGGCCGCGTAGAAGCCCGGGTACGAGTTGCCCCAGATGCCCGCGCGCCCGTTGTTCTTCGGCACGCGCTTCACGAGCCAGTCGATGGTGTCGTAGGCGTCGGTGCTCTCGTCGATGGCGCTCGTGTCGCGCGCGCGCTTCTTGGCGGGGTCCGCCAGCGGCCGGATGTCGACGAAGCTGCCGCCCGACATGAGGCGCCCGCGCACGTCTTGGTGCACGAAGATGTAGCCCGAGCGCACGAGCTGCTTGGCGGGCGCGAAGCGAGCCACCGCGCGCGGGTTCTTCGGATCCGGCAGGTTCTCTACGCCGTAGGGCTGCACGCTGTAGGGCGTGCGCGTGAGGAGGATGGGCCAGGTGCGCGCGTCGTCGACGCTGCTGGGCTTGGGCGTCCACACGTGGGTGTGCAGCGTGACGCCGTCGCGCATGGGGATCTCGTGCTCGTGCTTGGTGTAGTGCTCGCGCAAGGCGCGCACCACATCGTCGGTGGTGGCGACCTCGAAGGGGACCAGCGGCGTTTGAGCGGCGGGCGCTGCGGCTACGAGCGTGAGCAAGAGGATCGGGTGCATGGGGCGCCGATAGCGCGGCGTTGGCCCCGTGCGTAGAGCCCACGTGCGTCGGGGCCGCGGGCGCCGGGCGCGCTACGGCATGGCCCCGCTCTCGTGCAAGAGCGTGATGCCGTTGGGCGCGCCGCCCACGGCGGTGATGCCGAGGCGCTCGCCCGTGCTCGCGTCCACACGATCCACCGTGTCGTTGTAGACGGTGGTGGTCCACACCATGGAGCCGTCCTCGGACACCACGATGCCGTGGGGCGCCGGCGACACCTCGGCCCTGAGCGTGGTCTCGCCCGTGCGCGCGTCCACCAGGAACAGCGAATTGCCCGAGGGGTCGCCGTCGACGTAGCCCTGATCGGCCACCCACACGCCGCTGCTGTCGGGCAGGGGATAGAGCTGCACGGGGCCGGCGGCCTCGGCGGGCAGGTCGAAGCGCACCAGCTCGTCGGTGGCGAGGTCGAGGCGCGCCACCTGCTTGGTGTCGTAGACGGTGACGAAGGCGGCGCCGCCGTTGGGCAATACGGCGGCCTGCACGGCGATGCCGCCCACGTCGTGCACCGTGGTGGCGCCGCTCGCGAGGTCGAGCACCACCAGGCTGTGGCCGTCCCACCCCGCGATGATCAGGCGCGCGCCGTCGGGCGTGCGGCGCACGCCGTGGGGCCCGGTGCCAGCGGGCAGGTCGAAGCTGCGCGCCACCTCGCCGGCGTCGAGGTCCACCTCGAGCACCTGGTTGCCGTCTTTGGTGGTGACCCACGCGAGCGCGCCGTCGGTGACGACGTGCGCAGCGTGTACCATGCCGCCAAGGGAGATGCGCTGCTTGATCGCGAAGTCGATGGTGTCGATGCCGATGAGCTGGTCGTCCATGGCCATGTCGCCGTGCTCGCCGGTGTGATCGTCGGCCATGGCCGTGGCCCACGCCATGCGGCCGTCGGGCGCGCCCTGCACGTTGTGCACGTGGTAGTGCATGCCCTCGTCGTCAAGCGGCAGCTTGTCGAGCAGCTCGCCGCTCTCGGCCGAGAGCAGGCCGATGGCGCCCTCGTCCTCCAAGGCCACCGCCAGGCGCCGAGGGTGCGCGCTGAAGTTGGGCGGCAGGCACGCCAGCGACGCGAGCGAGGGCAGCGCGAACAATACAAAAGCAACGAGGGTGCGAGCGTGCATGAGGGCCTCGAGGGGTCGAGCCACCGTAGCCTTGCGCCGTTGCCGCGCAAGGGAGCCGAGGGCTGACACCGTCGATCGACCGAAGCGCTTCGCGGCCGGCCGCGAACGCGCGCGCTCAACCCGTGGTGAGCTTGTGCCAGTCGAGGCCGCCGGGCAGGCGCCCTTCGGCGCGTTCGGGCTTGCCGCCCCCCTTGCCACCGTGCGCGCGCGTCAGCTCCTTGAGGAAGGCGGCGCAGTCGAAGCTGGAGCCGGGCCCGCGCGCGCACACGACGTGCAAGCCGTCGCCGTCGTTGGCGGCCAAGAGCGCGTGACGACCCTCGCGGCTCATGAGCTGGGCTGCGATGGCGCGCATCAGCTCCTTGTCGCCGAGCACGGCAACGATGGGCGCGGGCGCCGGCTGCGCAGCGACCAGCTCGCTGGCGGCCGCGGCAGCGACCTGCTCGACGAGCTGCTTGGTGCCCTCGCGCAGCGCCAGCACGTCGCGGCGCAGCTTGTCGAAGGCGGGCACCACGTCGAGCGGCCCGCAGGAGAGCTGTGCTGCCAGCGCACGCAGCAGCACCACCTGGTCGAGCAGCTCGCGTCGCGCGCGTGCGCCCGCAGAGAAGCTCACGCGCGTCTTGCCCTTGTACTTCTCGGCGCCAGCGACGCTGAGCACGCCGATCTGCGCGGTGCGCGTGCAGTGCGTGCCGCCGCAAGGCGAGGCGTCGATGAGCGGCACCCCATCGCGCCCACCGATGGCCACCACCCGGATGTTGTCGGCCACCTTGGGTCGTCGTCGCAGCGGCAGCGCCGCCAGCTCGCGCTCGTCGGGGAACCAGGCGTGCACGGCCAGGTCCTCGTCGATGACCTGGTTGACCAGCGCCTCGGCCTCGCGCAGCGCGCTGTCGGCCAGCGCAGGCACGTCGATGTCGACGGTGCAGGCGCTCTCGCCCAGGCGCGAGGAGGCGGTGTCGGCGCGCGCCACGGTGAGCAGCGCATGGGAGAGCAGGTGCTGCCCGGTGTGCAGCGCCATGAACAGGCGCCGGCGCGCACCGTCGACAACGCCGGACACCGCGGCGCCCACGGCCGGCGGCGCGCCATCGTCGAGCAGGTGGTGTACCAGGCCGGCCTCGTCGACCTGCACGTCGAGCACCCGCCGCTCGACCTCGCCCACGCGCAGCGCGCCGCGGTCGGCCATCTGGCCGCCGGCCTCGGGGTAGAAGGCCGTTTGATCGAGGACCACCGTCGCGCGCCGATCGTGCGTGCCGTGCGCGCTGACCTGCGCGTCGAAGGTCAGCAGCAGCGGGTCACGGTGATAGAGCAGGGTCGTTGGCATGCGCGCACGGTAGGGCGTGCGGCGCCATGCGCAAGTGCGTCTCAGCGCAGGTCGTAGCGCGTCAGCACCGGGTAGTGGTCGCTGGTGGTCTCGCCGTAGTCATCGACCCACGCGTCGGGCCGCAGCACCGCAGCGCTGTCCTGCACGAAGCGCCGCGCCAGCGACGCAGTAGCGAGGTGGTGATCGATGGTGGCGCCGTGCCAGATGGTGGTGGAGGCGTCGGCGGCGCTCAGCGCCTCGGTGGTGAAGCGGCAGCATTCGTCGTGCGCAAGCGCGTCGAAGGGGCTGGTGCGGCCCTGGTAGGTGGATGCGTCGAGGTCGTCGTTGAAGTCGCCGATGACGAGCGCCCAGTCGCGCGCGTGCTCGTCGTGCAGCCAGCGCTGGAGCGCGTCGGCTGCGCGTACACGGCGCCGGTAGCCGTCGTAGTCGGCCATGGCCTTCAGGTGCACCACCACCACGTCGAGCGTGCGTGGCCGGCCTTGCTCGGTGAAGGCGAGCGACACCTCGAGGGGCGGGCGGCCGGCGAAGTCCCACGCGTGATCGTCGAGCACCACGCGCGCGCGCTCGATGGTGAAGCGATCGCGCACGAGCAGCGCCACCTTCTGCTCGCCCTCACCGTAGGCGCTGCGCCCGCCCTCGACCTCTTCGTCAGTGACGAGCAGGCCGTGGTAACCCGGCAGGCGTGCAACCAGCTCGGCGAAGGCGTCGGCCGACACCACCTCCACCAGCCCCACCACATCGAGATCGAGCAGCGCGAGCGCGTGCGCGACGTTGTCGAGCTGCAGCTCCTCGTCGCTGGGGCCGCGCTCGGGCTCGCCGAGCCACTCGATGTTCCAGCTGCCTACCTCGATGGTCTCGGGCCGGTCGCGCGCCGCTGCGGCGGCGCCGTACCAGGCGTCCTTCACGGCCGCGCCGTCGAGGTTGGCCGCGGGGCCGCAGCCGCACAGGCAGAGAGAGATGGCGATGCTCGGCAGCGTGACGGTGCGCATGCCGCGGAGTCTGCGATCCGTATGGTACACGAAACATGTCCAGTATGAAGAAAAGTGATAGACCAGTTGCGCCATGAGGTCGTGGGACCTTCCGCTCAGGCTCGATCGCAGCTCGCACCGACCGCTGCCCCTGCAGATCGCGCACGCCGTGGCGCACGCGGTGCGCAGCGGGCGCCTGCGGCGCGGGCAAGCGCTGCCGAGCTCGCGGCAGCTCGCGCGCACCCTGGGCGTGCATCGCAACACCGTGGTGGCGGCCATGGACGAGCTGAAGGCGCAGGGTTGGGTCGAGAGCGTGCGCGCCTCGCACCTCGCCGTCGCGAGCGACCTGCCGCCGGTGGAGGCCCAGGCGGGCACCTGGCACGCCGATGCGCTCGGCTTCGCGCTGCCAGCGCGGCGCCTCGGCTCGCGCAGCTTCGAGGCCGCGCCGCGCGGCGTGCTCGAGCTGACTGGCGGCCTGCCCGACCCGCGCCTGCTCCCCGCCGAGGTGCTCGCGCGCGCCTACCGCCGCGCCTTGCGGCGGGGCGGCAGCGCCGTGCTCGGCTTCTCCGACCCCGCCGGTCACCCACGGCTGCGCGCGGCCGTGGCCGCCATGCTGCGCACGCGTCGCGGCCTCACCGTCGACGCGCAGGATCTCGTGATCACCAGGGGCAGCCAGCTCGCGCACCACCTGCTCGGGCTCGCGCTCCTCGACACCGGCGACGTGGTGGCGGTGGAGTCGCCCGGCTACCCGTCGACCCGAGAGGGCTTCGCCATGCTCGGCGCGCGCCTGCTGCCCGTGCCCGTCGACGCGCAAGGCATGAACATCGACGCGCTCGAGCGCCTGTGCGCGCGCTCGCGGGTGCGCGCCATCAGCGTCACGCCCCTGGTGCAAGACCCCACCACCGCGACCTTGTCGGCGGCCCGACGCATGCAACTGCTCGCGCTCGCGCGTCGTCGTCGCCTGGCCGTGCTCGAGGCCGATTACGACTACGAGTTCCAGTTCGACGGCGCAGCGGTGCAGCCCTTGCTCGCCGACGACAGCGCCGGGGTCGTCGTGTACGTGGGCACGCTCACCAAGGCGCTGGCCGCGGGCTTGCGCTTGGGCTTCATCGTGGCGCCGCGCGCGCTGCGCGAGCGCGTGTTGGCGGCGCGCGCGGTGGTCGATCGCCAGGGCGATGCCGCCCTGG
>JADZDP010000036.1 GCA_020850995.1 Deltaproteobacteria bacterium | reverse complement strand
GATGGCGCGCGCGTTGGCGCTGCTCGACGAGCGCGCTCCCTTGGCGGCGCCATGACCCGCGATGCTGCGCACGGCCACGCGGGCCACGTGGCGCGCCTGGTGCGAAACCGCCTGGGCGCGCACGTGTACGAGAGCGCCACCGCCCTGGCCACGGGCGACGAGCTGGTGGTCGCGCGCGATCGGCTCGTGGAGCTGCTGGACTTCCTCAAGCGCGATCCCGACGCCGACCTGTCGCTGCTCATCGACGTCACCGCCGTTGACCGCTTGCCGCGCACGCCGCGCTTCGAGGTGCGCTGGCACCTGCGCAGCGCCCGGCTCGGCTATCGCGCGCACCTCGTCAGCCTGGTCGACGAAGACGACGCGGTCATCCCCTCGCTGGTGCAGCTCTATGCCGGCGCCGAGTCGCTCGAGCGCGAGCTGTACGAGATGTTCGGCATCTACCCCGACGGCCACCCGCACCTGCGGCCCTGGCTCCTCTACCAAGATCTCGTGGGCCACCCCCTCAAGCGCGACTACCGCGCCACCAAGCAACAGCCGCTGGTGCCGCCACTGCAAGACGCACGAGCGCCGGCGCTCGTCGAGGGCGAGCCGTGAGGCACGTGCTCGACGTCCTCCCGGGCGCCGTGCTGCCCGATCCGGTGGCCGAGAGCGCCGACCCGGGCGCGCCGCTGGCGCCCCCCGACGACGACGACCTGCTGCGGCCGCGCATCGAGGAGGAGCTGTTCCGCGTGGGCGCGCGCGGCTCGCTGGTGGGCGCGCAGCCCACCACGCTGGCCAAGCACCTGGTGTGGACCTTCGGGCCCGTGCACCGCGCCTTGCCCTTCCCGTTGCAGCTGCGCGTCGAGCTCGACGGCGACCGCCTGGTCACGGTCGACCCCGAGGTGGGCTTCCTGCATCAAGGCATCGAGAAGGCGCTCGAACAGGTGAGCTTCCGCGGTGGCTTCGACGTCATCGCGCGCACGGCGCCGCTCTCGCCCGTGGGCCACCAGCTCGCCTGGGCGCTGGCGCTCGAGCGGCTGTGCGGCGTGGCCGAGCGTGTCCCGCGCCGCGCGCAGCTCTGGCGCGTGGCGGTGCTCGAGCTCGCGCGCGTGGCCGATCACCTCGCGGTGGTGGCCCACCCCACGCTCGCGCCCGCCTCGGCGCGCGTGCGACGCGCGCTGGCCGAGGCACAGCGCGAAGCGCGCGGCCTGGTCGACGGCCTGGTGCGCAGCGGCGCGTTCGCCGGCGTGGGCGGCCTGGCGCGCCCCCTGCACGACGACGAGGCCGCGCGCATCACGCGCGAGCTTCCCCGCGTCCTCGAGGCGGTGCGCCGCGTGCGCGCCACGGTGGCAGAGAGCCCCGCGCTCGACGCGCACCTCGAGGGCATCGGGCGCGTCACCCGGCAAGAGGCGCTGTCGTTGTCGCTCACGGGCCCCGCGCTGCGCGCCACCGGTGTGGCCAGCGACCTGCGCGCGAGCGAGCCCGTGTTTGCCTACGGCGACCTCTCCGTGGAGCCCTGCGTGACCCAAGGTGGCTGCGCGCGTTGTCGTGGGCGCGTGCGCATCGACGAGATCCTGACGGCCGGCGACGCCGCGCTGCGCGCCCTTGAGCGCCTGGCGGACGCGCCGCCCGAGCATGTGCTCGAGGACCAGGCGCTGGCTGAGCCGCTCACGCCACCGCCGGGTGTGGCCACGGCCTCGTTGGAGCTGGCCTCGGGCGAGCTGGCGGTGGCGGTGGTCGCCGACGGCAGCGACCGGCCGCGCCGGGCGCGCATACGCGGGCCGTCGGCGGCGCTGGTTGCTGCGCTCCCCGAGATCTTGGTGGGCGACCGCGTCGACGACGTCATCCCGGTGCTGCTCGGGCTCGGGCTCACTGGCACCGAGGTGGATCGATGATCGGAGCGGGCATCATCGTCTTGTCGCTCGTGGTCGCCACGACCGACGCCGGCAGCGCAGCGGTCGACGCCGGCAGTGCGGCGATCCCGTCCAGCGACGCCGGCGGCGCGCGCGCCGGGTCGACCGCCGACGCGGGCGCCGTCGAGCGGGAGCAACCAGGCGCGCTCGACGCCGGCGCGGCGCACGCACCGGGCGCCGACGCGGGCGTAGCGTCGCCGGCCGCGACCGACGCCGTGCGCGCGCGGGTGCACGAGCGTGACTCACCGCTCGTCTTCCGGGTGCCGCACGCGGGGAAGGACGCGCGCCGGCGGGCGCTCGAGGCCGGCGACGCGCTCGAGGCAGCGCTCCAGCACGAAGCGGCGGAGGGCACGGCGCTCGTCGAGGTTGTCGTCAACGGCGAGGTCGCCTTGGTGCGCGTGTGCGGCCGCGCCGTGACCACCGTGACGCCGGCCGACGCGCTCGCCGAAGGGGCGCCCGACCTTGCCCACCACGCCGAGGAGCTCGAGGCGCGCCTGCTGCCCTTCGTGCAAGCCGAGCTGCGCCGCTCGTCGGCGCAGTCCATCGCGCTCAGCATCTTCTTGTTCGTGTCCTTTGGCCTGCTGGGCGTGCTCACGCTGCGCGCGCTGCGCAAGGCCTTCGATCGCCTCGAGGCCACGCTCGGGGAGCGGCGCGGCGCGCTGCAGCCGCTCACGATCTTGTCGATCCCGCTCATCTCGGGCGAGGCGCTGCGCGACGTGATGCTGGTGGCGCTGTTCGTGGGCCGCATCCTCGCGTACCTCGCGGCGACCGCGGTCGCCCTCGGCGCCGCACTCAGCCAGTTCGAGGTGACACGACCATGGCTCGGGCGCATCGCCACGGCCCTGTTCAACCCGGTGGTCGCAGGCGTCGACGCTGCCGCCCGCGCGGTCCCCGGGTTGCTGTTGGCGGCGCTCTTGGTCGTGGTGACCGCCGCGGGGCTGCGCTTCGCGCGCCTGCTGCTCGACGGCGTGGCGTCGGGGCGAGTCCACGCGCGCTTCGTGCCACCAGCGCGGGTGCCGGCCACCCGCGTCGCGGTCACCACCGGCGCCCTCGTGCTGGTCGCGCCCCTCGTGATCGCGGCCGCCTTCGGCCGCTTCGGCACGCCGCTCGAGGCGCTGGCGGTGGTCGCGGGCGGAACCACGCTGCTGGCGCTCGTGCCCGTGCTCGCCAGCGCCGCCGTGGGCGTGGTCGTGCTTTGGCGCGGCGGCATCAAGCCCGGCGACTGGATCGAGGTCGGCGGCCATCGTGGCGAAGTCGCGACCCTGTCGGTCTTCGATCTGGTGCTGGTGCCCGAGGCCGGTGGCACCGTGGTCGTGCCCATGCTGATGCTCGCGCTGCGACCGCTGGGCCGCGGCGCGGCGCCCCGCGTGTGCCTCGCCGTGCGGCTCAAGCGCGATCGTCCCTGGGCGGCGCTCGAGCCGCGGCTGCTCGCGCTGGCGCGCGCCGTCGACCCCGGCGGCCAGGTCTGCATCCTCGAGGTCGGTGACACGGCGCTGCGCTGCGAGCTCTCGGTGCCGGTGGGCAAGCCGGGGGCCAAGGCGGCGCTTGCGACCCAGCTGCTGCTCGCCGCCGAGCGCGGCGAGCTCGCGCCCTGCGATCCCCCTGACAGCGGCGACCGGCAGTAGCGCGTCGCGATGTCGTCGCTGCTGGTGCTCCTGGCGCTGTTGAGCGTTGCCACGGTGGCGGCGCGCCGCGGCGCCGTCGGCGAGCTCCTCGGCGGGTCGAGCACCCTGGTGCCGGTCGTGTTCGGTGTCGTGGTTGGGCCCGCGGGCCTCGGCTTCTTGGCGCCGTCCCTCGTCGCCGGGCTCGAGCCCGCGCTCGCCGTCGCGGTGTGCGTGCTTGGCCTCGTCGCGGGGCTGCGCGCGGGTGCGCCCATCGAGCACGCGCCGCCGGATCGCAGCGCGCTGGTCCCCCTGGTTGTTCTCGCGCTCGTGGGCGCGGCGCTGTGGGCGCGCAGCCGCGCGCTCGGGCCCGAGCTCGAGCTCGCCACCATCGCGGCCGCCGCGCTGTTGGCTGCCGCATGCCTCGGCGCACCGGCGCACTCCGGCAGCGAGGCGCGCTTCGCCAAGTTGCTGGCGCTGTTGCTGGCGGCGTGCGCCATGGGCCTGGTGGACGCGCTCGTGCTGGCGGTCGCCCTTGGGCTCGGGGTGGTCGGCGCCTTGATCGTCATCCTGCTCGGCGGCCGCAGCGCCGGGCCCACGGTGGTGGCCACCCTCGGCGCCATCACCTTGATCGCAGGCGCCACCCTCGCGCGCGGTGCGCCGGCGGTGCTCGCCGGCGTTGCTGCGGGCGTGGTGCTGGCGCGATCACCGCGCGGGGCGGCGCTCTCTCCCGTGGCCGAGCGCGCCGAGCGCCCCGTGCGCACCGTGGTCGCCGTGCTGATCGCGACGTCGATCCCCCTTGGGCTCGACGCCGCGATCACCGGTGCCGTGCTGGCGGCGCTCGCTCTGGCGGCGCCCGCGCTGGTGCTCGGCGCCGCCAAGGCCGCGCGCAGCGGCGCCTTGGCAAGCTCGTCAATCGCGTTGGCGCTGGCGGCATCGCTGTGCGCGACCGGGGTCGCACCGTGGCTGCTAGCGCCGCTGGTGCTGGCCGTGGCCATGATCGACGGAGTCGCTCTGGGAGCGCGCCTGACCCTCGGGCGCGCGGCAGGGTCCGCGAGATCCCGCGATCTGGCGACGAGATCTGGGTGATTTACCTGTCATAACAGCGCCTTGCGCCAATCGTGCTGTCGGTCACTGTCGCCTATTGGCAGCGCACTTGGGGACATGTAGGATACGAGGCAGAAGGGGTCTCCATGAAAACGCTACGCAACCTCGCTGTGCTGGCCGCGTTGTTCTCGGCGCTCCTCGCCGCGGCACCCGCTGACGCTCATCAACGGCGTGGCCACCGCCAGCGCCCGCGCGGCGTGCCCGAGCTCGACGGCTCCTCGGCCGCCAGCGCTGCGGTACTGCTCGGCGCCGGCGTGTTCGTCATCCTCGGCAGCCGCCGCCGTCGCCTCAAGCCCTGATCGATCGCCCGGCGCCGAGCGCTCGCCGACGATGCGGGATGCACCAACGGTGATCGGGTGAAGCTGCGCTTGCGCGTGCTCGCCGCAGGGGCGCTCGCCCTCGTCGAGTACCTGCTGATCTCCATCCTGTTCGACGCGCGCGACCTCGCTCCTCCCGCACTCGACAACCTCGGCGATCTCGCGCCCATCCCCGTGATCGCGGGCGCTGCCTTCCTGATCCTCACGAGCAGCGCGCGCGGGCACAACAGTGCCGCTGGGCCCGCGGCAGGCGGCCACGGCGAGGCCAAGCGCGGCGTGACCGTGCTCCTGCTCGGGCTGCATGCACTCTCGTTCGGTGGCTTCGTCGCGGGTTCGTGGCAGCTGCGCGCGATGCACGCGGCCGAGCAACCAGCCACCGCGATGGAGCTTGCGTGGCTGGTGCTGGCCCTGGCGACCGCCCTGTTGCTCGTCGCTACGGCCACGGCCGGCGCCTTCCTGGCCACCGTTCGTCGCTTCGCAGGGCCGCTCACGCTCGGCGCGGCGGTGGGCGTTGGGGCCTGGGCCGCGGGCCAGGGCACGGGCGAGCTGTGGGAGCCGCTGTCGCGAGCCACCATGCTGCCGGTGGCGGCCGTGCTGCGCGCGCTCTCGCCCGACCCGGTCATCGACCACGACGCGCTCATCATCGGCACCGAACGTTTCAACGTCGAGATCGCGCCCGTGTGCTCGGGCTACGAAGGCATGGGCTTGGTCGCCGTGCTGCTCGGCTCGTTCCTCTGGAGTTACCGCGCCACCCTGCGCTTTCCCCACGCGCTCGTCGTGCCCGTCCTCGGCGTGGCCCTGGCGTTCTTGGCCAACGCGGCCCGCATCACGGCGCTCATCTACGTCGGCACCCTGGGCGCATCCGACGCGGCCTTCGATGCGTTCCACTCGAAGGCCGGCTGGCTGCTCTTCTGCGGTGTCGCGCTCGGCACCGTGGCGCTGGCCCGCCGTTGGCCCGCCCTGCAGCGCGACGGCGGCGCGGCCGACGGAGCGGAGACGAGCAACCCCACGATCCCCTACCTCGTGCCGCTCTTGGCCGCGGTCAGCGGGAGGCTCGTCGCCGGGCTCGCCGACGATGGCAGCCTCGACCTCCTCGAGGCCATCCCGCTTGGCGCGGCGCTCTTGGCGCTGGCCCTGCTCCGCCGTGGCGTGCGCGCATCTCTGCCCAGCGGCGGGGCGCTGGTCGCTCGGCCCGCGCTCGTCGCCGTGGGTGTCGGCGTGCTGGTGGCCGCTCTCTGGCTGCCCCTGACGACCGGCGACCGAGCGGGCGATGAGCTGGCGAGCGCCACGCTCGCCTCGTGGTCGACGACGGGGGCGGCGCTGTGGATCGCGCTGCGCATCGTCGCCTCGGTGCTGGTGGCCCCCGTCGTCGAGGAGCTCGCCTTTCGCGGCTTCCTGCTGCGACGGGTGGTCGGCGCAGGGTTCTCCGAGCTCGGCTACCGCGCCGCCACGCCGGTGGCGCTGGTGGTCTCGTCCGCGGTGTTCGCCGCGGTACACACCAACTTCGTGGGCGCCTGCATCGCCGGCGCGTGCTATGGCGCCACGGTGTGGGCCACCGGCCGCCTGCGCGACGCCGTGCTGGCGCACGCTGTCACCAACGCGATCATCGCGGTGGTGGTGCTCGGCACCGGGCGTTGGTCGCTGTGGGTGTGAACAGGTAGCGCCCGCCGGCGCGGTAGGACGCCCTGCGACACGGTGCGTTCGCTTGACTTGCCGGCGTTCTGCCCCGAACGTTCCACCGTGGCCAAGAAGAACCTGTTGCTGGTCGATGCCGACAGCAAGAGCTTGCGCATGCTCGAAGTGAGTCTGCGCAAGAGCGGGTTCTCGGTCACCACCGCCGTCAGCGGCGCGGATGCGCGCGACAAGGTCAAGCACGCGCAGCCCGACCTGATCATCACCGACACCAAGCTGCCCGGCGAGGAGAACGGGTTCGAGCTGGTGGCCAACCTGAAGGCCAACGCCGACACGGCCGGTATCCCCATCGTGTTCCTCTCGTCGGAGAACAAGCTCGAGCAAAAGGTGACCGGCCTCGAGCTCGGCGTGGAGGACTACCTCACCAAGCCCATCTACATTCGCGAGGTGCTGACGCGGGTGCGCGTGCTCCTCGAGAAGAAGGAGAAAGAGAAGCTCGAGCGCCGCGAGCGCAGCGCCACCTTCGCCGGCTCGCTCGGCGAGATGGGCTTGGTGGACCTGATGCAGACCGTCGAGATCGGGCGCAAGACCGGGCGCCTGCACATCGAGACGCGCACGCAAAAAGGCACCATCTCGTTCCGCGAGGGCAAGGTGTGCGACGCGCGCACCGCCCGGCTGTCGGGCGAGCGGGCGTTCTACCGCATGCTGGTGTGGAACGACGGCGTGTTCTCCATGGACTTCGGTCCCCACGACGACCCCGACGTCATCGAGCTCTCGACGCAGGGCCTGTTGATGGAGGGCATGCGGCGCGTCGACGAGTGGGGTCGGCTGCTCGAGCAGCTGCCGCCGCTCGATCGCGTGTTCGAGATCGATTACGGCGAGCTGGTCGATCGGCTGGCCGAGATCCCCGACGAGATCAACGGCATCCTGCGGCTGTTCGACGGCCGCCGCACGCTCATCGAGGTGGTCGACGAGAGCGACTTCGGCGACCTCGAGGCCCTCGAGATCGCCTCCAAGCTGTTCTTCGAGGGGCTCATCTACGACGTCACCGATCGGCCCGCCGAGGAGTCCGAGCCGGCGCCGCAGCAGGTGCAGAAGATCGAGCAGTGGCTCGACGCCGGCAGCGCGCACGACGAGGCGCTGCTCGACGGCGGCACCGAGGGCGACGGTGACGCCGACCTGGAGAGCGGCCGCCTCGAGCCGACCACGCCGCCCATGCAGGCGGACGAGGCGGGCGAGGCGGCGCCGCGGCCGCGCCACCCGTCGCAGCCGCCGGTCGGGTTCGCCGAGCTCACCGACTTCGATGTCCCGACCATCGACGTGCCGCTGCCGCCCAAGCTGCCCGGCCCCGATCCCATGCGCGGCGGCGGCGTCGTCACCGTCGGCGCGCCGCCGACCGGCGCCGACGGCCTCGGCAGCGAGGCCTCCCGCGTCCCGGGCTTCCGCGCACAGACCTCGGTGCCACGCCCCCTCCCGTCGCCCGCGCGCGAGGAGCCCGAGTCGCGCAGCGTGATGCCGCGCGCCGTGGTCGGCGCCACCGCCTGGAGCACCGCGCCAAGGGGTAGTGGGGGCGACGAGGGCTGGGAGGACGTCGTCGTCCCCGACGACAGCAAGGACGACGATCTCGGGCTCTCCGACCGCCAGGGCAAGCGCGAGGAGTTGCCGGCCGCCGCCGTGACGGCGCCCGCGGAGCTCAGCGGCGACCTCGGCCCCGCACCCGCACCAAGCAGCCCGGGGGCGCTGCCGCCCGAGCTCGCGTCCGACGCCGCCTCGGCGTTTGACGACGATCCCATCTCCGCCGACCGCCTCGTCAAGGAGCCGCGGAGCGCGACGCCGACGCCGGCGCGCCACAGCGAGCCGCCGCGCGTCGCCGACACCATCGCCGAGCTCAAGAGCAGCGGCTCGGCCGCCCCCACGGTGGTGAACCCGCTCCAGGCGGCCGTGACCTCGGCGCCGCTCGAGGCGCAGACGGTGGCGCCCGCGCTGCCAGCGAGCACAGGGTCGTCGCCCGAGAGCGTGGTGGCGACGGCGCCGGGCTGGGCCGCGCCATCGGCGCTGTCCGGCGCGAGCGCAGCATCGAGCGCGCCGTCTTTGCAGCCGGAGCTCTCGGTGACGCCGAGCGCCATCGAATCAGACGCCGGCTCGAGCTCGGGCGTGCCGCGAACGCCTGCCGAGGCGGGCGTCGCCCCAAGTGGCGCCGCCTTGGGCGGCGAGGCGGCCGCCCCGTCGGACCTCGGCTCGAGCTTCTTTCAGAGCGCGCCGCCGTCGGTGCCAGATCGCATCCACACTGCGCGCACCGCGGTCGACCTCGAGCCACCGCCACGCCGCTCGTGGAGCACCATCGCGATCGGCGCGGCGGTGTTCTTGGGCGTCGTGCTCGTGGTCAAGACCATCACCGAGCGCATGCTCGATACCGGCGCGGTCGTCGCGGTCGACGCGGGCAGCGCTGTGGTGCTCGACGCGGGCAGCACGCCGGTGCTCGACGCCGGCAGCGCGCCGGTGCTCGACGCCGGCGGCGCCGTGGCGGCCCCCGTTGTCGTCGACGCAGGTGCGTCGCCCGTGCTGGCTGACGCCGGCGTCGCGCTCGCCGCGCACGTCGACGCGGGCGCGACGCCCCCGAGCGCGCCCGTGGACAGCGGCGTCGCAGAGGACCCCGAGGCGCGCTACGCCGGCCACCTCAAGGCGGCCGACGTCGCCGGCCGCGCGGGCGCGTTCGCCAAGGCCGTGCGCGAGTACAAGGCGGCGCTCGCCATCAAGCCCACTTCGGCGGTGGCGCACCTCGGCCTCGGCAATGCGTACTACGAGCTCGACGCTCTCGACGCCGCGCGCGCGCACCTCGACAAGGCCCGCGGGCTCGCGCCGAAGGACCCACAGGTATTCTTGCTGCTCGGCATGGTGCACCAGAGCGCCGCTCGCAAAGACGACGCCATCGCGGCCTATCAGCGCTACCTGGAGCTGGCGCCCAACGGGAAGTTCGCGCGCGACGTGCAGAGCACGCTCAAGGGTCTGCAGGGACCGTAGGTGCAAGCAGGGCCGCAGCCGCGTCTTCCACACGGGCGTCGGCGTTGGCCATGAGCGACAACGAGCTGTAGCGGCCCTGCGCGAGCCACGCGCGCGCGGCCGCCGCGATCATCACCGCGTTGTCGGTGCAGCGCGCGGGCGGCGGCAGGTAGACCTCGACCTCGCTGTCGGCGCCGCGCCGCACGGCCTCGCTGCGCAACAGCGAGTTGGCGGCCACGCCCCCGCCGATCACCAAGCGGTACACCTGCTTGGCGCGGCACACGCGCAGCGCCTTGGTGAGCAGCGCGTCGACGATGGCCGCGCGCACCGATGCGCACAGGTCGGCGAGCGCCTGATCCTCGAAGTGTCGGCCGGCGGCGCGCTCGCGCTCCACCAGCACGCGCACGGCGGTCTTGAGCCCGGAGAAGGAGAAGTCCTCGGTGGTGTGGTCACGCAGCGCGAAGGGCATGGGGAAGCGCGAGGGATCGCCCTGCGCCGCCAGGCGATCGACGGCCGCGCCGCCGGGATAGCCGAGGCCGAGCAGCTTGGCGGTCTTGTCGAAGGCCTCGCCGGCGGCGTCATCGCGGGTCTGGCCGATGAGCGTCGCGCGGCCCACGCCCTCGAAGCGATACAGCGCGGTGTGGCCGCCGGAGGCGACGAGCCCGATGAAGGGGGGCGCGGGCGCGGCGGCATCGACTGCGGCGGCCATGAGGTGTCCCTCGACGTGGTGCACGCCCACCAGGGGCACGCCGAGCGCGCGCGCCATGCCTTTGGCGGCCTGCAAGCCCACCAAGAGCGCGCCGATGAGCCCGGGTCCATAGGTCGCGGCCACGGCGCAAAGCGCGGTGGGGGCGATGCCAGCGTCGGCGAGCGCGCGCCGCACGACGGTCGTGATGCGCGCCAGGTGTTCGCGCGACGCGATCTCCGGCACCACGCCACCGAAGGGCGCGTGCGCCGCCACTTGGGTCGAGACCACGTCCGCCAGCACCGCGCCGTCGACGTCGAGGATCGCAGCCGCGGTCTCGTCGCAGCTCGACTCGATGGCCAGCAGCGGGCCGCGCAGGCTGGCCGACGCGCTCAAAGGTCGGCCGGCATGACCACGATGGACTTGGGCGGCCGCGACAACCCCTGCACCTCGAAGGGTGCGACGCGGAGCTTGCCGAAGCGCCACGCGGCTCCGAGCACCACCAGCACGGCGAGCGACACCAGGCCCGCGGGGTGCCAGAACAGCCACTTGCCGCCGCTGCCAGGCACAATGACGACGTCGACGGCGTCGAGCACCACGGTGAGGAGCGCTGCGAACGCGGCCACGTAGTACGGTGCGCGGGCCAGATGGGGGCGATCGCGCGACAGCATGGCGATCGCGAAGAACATGCCCCCCACCGTCACCAGCGCCGTAAGCACGCCGCTGAGCACCAAGAGCCCCAGGTGGAAGCGCTCGTAGGCGATGCTGCCGTTGCCGGTCACGGCCCCGTGCACGTACCAGCCGCCGGCGTAGCGCAGCAACACGGCCCCGAGCGGCGCCGTGACCATGCCCACCGGCGCCAAGGTGTAGAGGAGCGGCACGCCCAGCACCACGCCCTCCGCGCGCATGCGCGGCATGAGCAGGTGCGCCATCAGAGCGCCCCACGCCAGGTGCAGGGCCAGGAAGATCGGCAGCGTCATGCGCGCCGAAATGTGCCTCGTGCCGCTAGAGGATTCAATCGGGGTCCCGGTCACGTGCCGCCCGGTGGCACGCCACGGCCGGTCGCGCTAAACCCGCGGACCCTCTGGAGGATTTCATGCCCGTCGTTGGCGGCCCCACAAACCCGAACGTCACTCCGAATCCCAACGTGGGCGGCGCCACGGGCACCACTGCCACCACCGGCACCACCGCCACCACGCCCACGGGCACCGCCACCACGCCCACCGGCGGCACCGTGCCCGCCGCCGGCGGCAACGTCGTCAACGCGCGTAAGGTGTCCATCGGCGGCCTGGGCGCCGTGCGCAACGACGCGAGCGCGACCACCAACCGCTTCTCACGCGACCCGAGCTTCGATGCCTACTCGGGCGACCCGGCGGGCGGGCGCGTCTCGCGCGGCTTCATCAAGACCGACGCCACGCCCATCCCGGGCGGCTGCCGACTGCACGTCGAGAGCTTCCACGGCAACCACAACGACAGCGTCACGCTCTACCTCCTGGCCGAGGTGCTCGACGCCAAGACCAACCAGTTGCGCACGGTGACCCTGTCGGTGCTGGCCAACGGCGAGAACCTCAACGGCACCACCTTCCGCGGCAACACCTACTTCGACATCAGCTACGACGACGTCAACAAGTGGCTGCAAGCGAAGAACCCGGCGCTCAAGCTGACGCCGGGTGCCACCAACCTCGCGGTGGCGGCGCGCTGGTCCATCGGCCACCAGGCGGGCGGCTTCGGGCGCGGCGGCGTGTTCCGCCTGCCGCCGGCGGCCAACGCGCAAAACGCGGTCAGCGTGCGCTCCACCAGCGCCACCCAGGCGTCGAGCGGCGGCGAGCTGCAGCTCGACATGCAGGTGAACTACCCCACGCAGCTCGTGCAGCAGGTGCCGAACCTCAAGCCCGACGGCGCCATTCTCTCGCGCCTCGAGAGCGAGCTGAAGGGCTGCACCAGCAAGCCCGAGATGATCTCGGGCGTGCAGGAGGCCTACCGCCTCACCGGCCTCATGGCGGCCGGCAAGCAGGCCGAGGTGGAGAAGATCCTCGGCAAGGACTGGACCATCGCGCCGGTCGGCCGCTACTGGCTCAAAGACGACGGCAGCGCGAGCCAGCCTGGCAAGGCGGGCACCGGGCAGTTCAAGGGGTACCGCGTCGACGACAAGGGCTGGCCCATGCAGGACCCGATGCGCGACACGTACATGGACAACGCCAACATGGACATGACGGCGCACGAGGGCGCCATCCGCCTGCGCACCAACAAGCAGGCGAACGAGATCAACGTCAAGCCGGGCGGCGGCCGGCGCGACGACAAGACCAAGATCACCCAGCGCATCGAGTTCGGCCTCACGCTCAACCCGAGCGCCAACGTGGCGCAAGCGGCGCAGACTCTGCAATCGATCTCTGGCAACGGTCAGTGGTCCGGCACGGTGTTCAATCAGGCGCAGCGCGAGGTCAACAAGCTCGACAGCACGCTCAACCTGGCGCAGTGCCTGGTGCCCTGGTGCGACGTGGTGCAGGAGCGCCACAAGTTCACCGTCAAGAACCAGAAGACCGGCGTCGAGATCGAGCTGAGCCTCGACTTCGTCAAGGTGACGACCAATCGCCCGCAGCACGCCAACCCCGACGGCTCGCCCCGCGTCGTCGAGTTCTGTGTGCTCGAGGCCGAGCTCGATCACTTGCAGCTGCAGAGCGCCAACCAGGCGAACTTCGTGGCGGCGAGCTCGGTGGGCACCGCGCACTTCAGCACCGATGCCGAGCAAGACAACTGGCTGCGCGCCACGTCGCCCAGCGTGACCATGGACATCGACCCGCGCCTGCACGAGCTGAAGGACCTCGACAACAAGGCCTTCCGTGAGACCCCCTCGTACAAGGCCTTCGAGGGCGTGTCCGACCGTATGCTGAACGCACTGTTCCCGAGCGGCCTGTCGAGCGGGCGCCAGAAGGCCGCGCATGCGGCCGAGCTGCTCGGCCTCGTGTGCTTCTCCGACGCGCAGCTGCGTGACGCCGCCAAGGCCGCCGTCGAGAACGCCGGCTTCACCTACGGCCAGCCCGTGCAGCAGTGCATCGACCACGCCATCTCGAACGATCCCGCCAAGCGCCGTCTCCTCCAGCAAGGCCTGGCCAACGGCACGTGCAAGAACGTCCCGGCGTTCCTGCAACAGCTGGCCGGCTTCGCGGTAGCGCTCGACTACGACACGGCCAAGCTCAAGGGCCGCGTCTCTGGCCGCTTGGCCGAGCTCGGCATGACGGTCGATGCCGCCGCGCTCGCGATGTTCGACGGCGCGACCACGCAGAAGCTGCCGCCGCAGAACCTCGAGAGCTACCTGACGAACATGCAGAACCAGCAGGACGCGGCTGCGCTGCAGAACTTCGCGCAGGTGCTCGGCGTGTCACCGGTGCCGCCCGTCAAGGTCGACGCCAAGAAGCTGCTCGCGAGCACGACCTGGGGCGAGAGCGCCATCGCTGCGCGCCTGGAGCAGGCGGCCATCGACAAGAAGTACGTCGCCGAGATCGCCAAGTTCATCGACAAGGCAGCGGCGGCGGGCATGACGGCCTTCGAAGCGCGCACGCTGGTGCAGAACCTGGCCTCGAACCCGCAACAGCGCCTCGACCAGATCGGCCAACAGCGTAGCCTCGCTGCCGAGGTGCCGAAGCTGCGCGCCAGCGTCGATCGCCTGGCCGCGCTCGCCGAGCCGAACCTCAAGGCCTGGTACTTCAAGGTCGACGACGAGATGAAGAAGTTCCTCGCCAAGATCGCCGACACGCGCACGCCGCAGGAGGCGGTCAACTTCGTCGCGCAGCTGCGCAACAGCCCGGAGGCCGTCATCACGCAAGAGGCCAATCGCCTCGGCGTGCCGGCGCCCACCATCAGCTACGACTGGGCCGCCGTCGACGCCGTGCTGGTGCCGCAGCTGCAGGCGCAGAGCGTGGCGTACGACGACCCGCTCAAGAAGCTGGTCAAGGACGCGGTCACGAGCGGCGTGCCCGTGCAGAACCTGCAGTACGCCTTCCAGAGCCTCGGCCAGATGACGCTGGCCCAAGCGCTCAAGCAGCGCGGCGTCTACATGGTTGGCGTCACCATCCCCACGGTGAAGTACGACCCGACCGCGACCGAGACCAACATCAGGAACAACCTGCAGTCCTACTCGTGCCTGCCGCAGACCAACGAGCTGAACAAGTGGATCGTGAGTGCCTTCGCCGCAGGCATGACGCCGGTGCAGGCGCAGAACTACGCCACCTACTTCGTGCAGTACGGCAAGCACTACGCCGACCAACAGAAGACGGCGCAGGCGCCCACCGCGGGCCCGGTGCCCGAGGTGCCGCTCGACTTGAACGCCTTCTGCAACGCCATGCAGGCGCGCTGGACCACGCGCTGGACCACCGAGATCGACACCTTCGTGCGCGCCGAGCTGGCGAACGCGCTCGCGAAGGCGCCGCAGGGGCAGAACTTCGGCCTCTACACCCTCTACCAGCAGCAGCCGCCGCAAGCGGCGCGCATGGTGGCGCAGCACGCGGGCGTGCAGCTACCCGCCGGCATCTGAGGGCGCAGCGGTCGCGGGCTTGGTGGGGGGCTTCTCCTTCAGGAGCCGCTCCATCTGCGCCACGTCGAAGCCCATGACGATGGTGCCGGCCCAGTCGATGACCGGCACGCCGCCGCCGGGCACGCCGGCGGCCTTGAGCTTCGCCGACAGCTCCTCTTGCGCGCCCGGCATCTTCTCGACGTCGCGCTCGACGAAGGGGACGCCGCGCTCGGTGAGCCAGGTCTTGGCCTTTTTGCAGAAGCCGCACCAGACAGCGGAATACACCACCACGCTGCCGCTGGGCGGCGGCGCGATGGCGGGCGCCGTCTGTCCGCGCGCGGCGTCGTAGCGGCTGACCACGCTCACGGAGTAGCTGCCGTCAGGCCTCTTGGTGGAGAGGTCGGCGAAGAATGCGTAGCGGTGCGCCTGGCGCTGCTCGGGGGTCTTCGAGAGGTCGACGACCAGGACGCGCGCCTTGATGGGCTCGGGCACTTCGGTGACGCGAGAGACCGCCTGCACGTGGCCCTCGGCGTCGACGAAGGAGAAGAGCAGGTCCTTGGCGTCATCGCTGACCACGGGCAATGGCGGCAAGGTGTGGTCACCGTCGCGCGGCGTGGCGGCGGCCGGCGCGCCCGGCTCGGATCGTGGTGTGCATGACGCGACCAGTGGCATGACGAGCGACAGGGCCATGGGCATGGCGAGGGAGCGGTCCATGGGGGTATCGATAGCACGCCGAGTGACCTGCGCCGACGCTGGTCGCTATGCTGACGAGGTGAAGACCGCGATGATCGCCGAGCTGATGATGCGCGAGGCTGCGCGCCGTGGCGACCTCGACGACCTGCCAGGCAAGGGCAAGCCGCAAGCGCACGACGCGCTGCTGGGCCTCGACGAGGAGGCTCGGCTCGACGCCATCCTGCGCGCCACCACCGGCGGCGCCAGCGTCGAGCTCGAGCTGCGCCGAGAGGTGGCCGCCTTGCGCGAGCAGCTCGCCGACACTGCGCTCGACGACGCGACACGCGCCGAGCTCAAGGCTCGGCTCACCGAGAAGGCCGTGCGCTTGTCGGTGGTGCACGAGTCGAACGGGCATCCGCTGCTCGCCAACGCCGCGCTCGACTTCATGCCGGGATGAGATCGTGCGCGCTCAATAGAACAAGTAGGGCCACAGCGAGCGCATGCTCGACCCGTCGGGGAAGGCGTGGGGCGACGCGTGGCGCGGCATGTTGCGCAGCCACCAGACGAGAAACCCGCCGCCGCAATCGGGCGCGAGCGTCTCGAAGCCGCTCCAGGTGCGTGCGTCGACCGCCACCGCCTGCCCGCTCTGACCGAAATTGGCGCACGACGACGACACCAGCCGCTCGCTGCCGTACTCGTAGTGCCAGGTGGCGTTGGGCGGGAAGTGCACGTTGCCGCAGCGTGCGTCGTAGGGGTAGGCCACCGAGGTGGCGCCGCGGTTGTGCAAGATCGCGGCGTCTTGCAGCGGGTACTCGACGCAGCTCGCATCGGGCTCGCCGTTGCCGTCGGTGTCTTCGCAGCCGAGCTCGTAGAGGCTGCCGTAGGGCACGCCGTAGCGGCCACGCAGATCGAAGCCGGCGTACGAGGTGAACCAGGCGTCGAGTCCCGGCACGATGCCGCGCGTGCCCATGCCTTCCACGCCGTGGCCGAAGGAGTGCAAGGCGCAGCCGGGGCCGCGCTGGTAGTTGATGGCGAGCACGCGCAAGGAGCGCCCGCAGAAGGGCACGTCGGCCTCGAAGCAGCCGTTGCCCGCGCAGCGCGTGGGCTCGCCGGGCATCCGGTTGCCTGCCCGGTCGTAGAAGGGCTTCATCTCGAGCGTCTCGGCGAGGCCCGAGTCGGCCACCGCGCCGGACACCACCGCCCACACCTCGTGCACGGCGCCCACGTTGACGAGCGTGCACAAGTCCGCCGGCGTATTGCTGCCCGTGTCGACGTAGCCGTAGGCGGCAGCGAAGGCCGGAGAAAACAGCGCGCGGTAGTCGGCGCCGCGGAAGCTGCCGTCGGGGTTGGTGCGCCGCGGGAACAGCGTGCTGTTCTCGAAGGGGTAGCCCGCCGGCGGCGGAGGGCGGCCGCCCACACTGTCGCGCAGGTCCACCACCGTGCGCGCCATCTGGTACGTGAGCGCCGGCTCGCCACCGCCGGGCGGACGCGACGCCTCCTCGAACGCCGCGCGCACGTCGTCGACCAACGCGTCGACCGCCGCGGGGCTCGACGGGTTCACGAAGTTGAGCACCAGCACCGTGGGCTTGAGCACCTCGATCTCGTCGTGGTGCACCGCGAGCCAGGGGTCGCTGTTGGCGCGGCTCGCGTCGTTCGGCCACTCGGTGAACGAGGCGTCGTTGGGAAGCTCGCAGCGCCCGTGATCGAGCACGAAGCCGTCGCGGCAGCGCTCGCACCCCGCGCCGGTGGAGCCCACGTCGCATTGGCACTGCACCGCTTCCTCGTCGCAGCTCCCCTGCCCCGAGCAGCGCGCCGGGCAATCGATGGCGCAGCCCGCGGCGGCGGCCGACGCGGTGACGAAGGCCACGCCGTCGACCTCGAGCACGAAGCCGGCGCCCCAGGTGTCGGCGCCGATCTCGATGGCCGCGAGCGACGCCACGCTGACCAGCCCAGAGGACGTCCATCGCACGCCCCCGCGCGCGGACGTGCCGCCCGCCAGTGGCACCGACAGGCGCGTCCAGCTCGCTCCGTCCGACGACACCAGGCCGCGATCGGGCGTGAGCACGCGGCGGCGCCCCTGCGTGTCGACGAGCGCGACCAGGGGCGTGCTGCCCTGCCAGGTGGGGCTGTTGGTGTTGGCGCCGCGCACCACCAGCTCGAGCGCGGCGAACGCCGACGCGTCGATCGGCTTCTGCGCGGGCGCTGTGTAGCGAAGCCACGCGAGCGCGCCGGACGAGGTGGTGAGGCGTATGGCGCGCAGGCCGCGCACCACGTCGACGCGCTTGGTGACGAGCGTGCGGGTACTCTGCGCGCGGTCGTCGGCGCGCGCGCTCCAGCGCCAGCTCGCCAGCTCCGCGAGGTCGGCGCAGGCCACCGGCGGCGCGGGACAGCGCGCCGAGGGCGACGAGCACTCGAGCTCCACCGGCTGTCCCTCCGCGTCTGCCTCGGCATCGGGCCCGTGATCGTCGACGCGATGCTCGCAGGCGCCGAGCGCCAGAGCGGCGGCAAGGAGGGCGCTGGTGGCGCAACGGCGAGTCCAATAACAAACGTTCATTTCCGCTCCGAAGTTCGAGCGTCATCGCATCAGGACGAGGCGATTTCCTCCGTCATCGGGAGGACTAGAATCTTTGTTTTGTTTCTTGCTGCGAAAGACGAAGACGGGCCGGCGTGCGCCGGCCCGTCTTCGTGCGCAAGGTGTTCGTCAGAGCGCTGCTACGGCCGCAGCTCGCAAGTGCCGTCGACGCAGTGGAAGTCCGGGTTGCAGTCGTTGTTCTGGCTGCACTCCTCGCCCTCGGGCACGCCGTCGTCCGGGTTCAGGGGGTCGGTGCCGCGCTCCCAGATCTCCTCGAAGTCGCCGAGGCCATCGCCGTCGGTGTCCGCGAGGAAGGGGTCGGTACCCATGATCCCCTCCATGTAGTCCGACAGGCCGTCGCCATCGGTGTCGACGAAGGGCGAGGGGTCTTGCGAGTCGACCACTCCATCGGCGTCGCTGTCGGGGTTGCGCGGGTCGGTCTGGATGTTGATGCCGAGCTCCTCGGTGTCGCTGAGGCCGTCACCGTCCGTGTCTCCGTTGAGTGGGTCGGTGCCAAGGTATTGCTCCTGGGCGTCGGTCAGGCCGTCGCCGTCGCTGTCGTACTCGCCCCAGGGCGTGGTGTCGGGGTCCTCGGCGTCCGGGATGCCGTCGAAGTCGGTGTCAGCGTTGAGCGGATCGGTGCCGAAGTTGTACAGCTCGTCGAAGTCGCTGAGCCCGTCGAAGTCCGTGTCGGGGTAGTAGGGGTCGGTGCCAAAGGCCTGCTCGTCGCCGTCGCTGACGCCATCTTGATCGGAGTCCTGCACCTCGTCCCACCAGCACGCGCCGTCGACGCAGAAGGCGCCCTCACCGCACTCCTCATCGAAGGCGCACTGGTCGAAGCAGTCGTCCTCCCAGCAGGGGTTCCAAGTGTCCTCGTCGGCGCTGTCGATGACGCCGTCGTAGTCGGTGTCGGGGTTCTCGGGATCGGTGCCGAGATCGCGCTCGTCGCCGTCGCTGAGGCCGTCGCGATCCGTGTCCACGTCGTAGCCCGATTGACCTTCGTCCCCCTCGCCGTCCTCGCCGCCATCAGCGCCATCGTCACCGTCGACGAGGCGGATGGTGATGTCGCAGTCGTCCTCGGCGGCCACCAAGGGCAAGCAGAGCAAGAGGGGCGCGAACGAGCGGAACAGGGACGAGCGTGAACGCAGTCGCGTCATGGCGACCTCCGTGGCGTGGGTGGGGATCGATCAGCGAAGCGCGGCGGCGGCCGGCGTCGTCGTCGCTTCTGCCCATTCCACGCGGGACCTGCGCCGAGATTTCCGGTCAAGGAGATCTTGGTGCCGGACATCACGAAGGCACGCGCGGCGCAGGATCTTCGCCGTCGGCGATGCCGTCGTCGTCGGTGTCGCTGTCGAGCGGGTCGGTCCCGAGCGCGATCTCGAGGCCGTCATCGATGCCGTCGCGGTCGGTGTCGGCTTGCGCCGGCGACGTGCCGCGCGCCACCTCGGTCCCGTCGGACAGCGTGTCACCGTCAGTGTCGAGCTCGAGTGGCGACGAGCCGACCTGCAGCTCGATCAGGTCGCCGAGGCCGTCGTGGTCGGTGTCGGCGTCGGTGGGGTCGGTGCCGAGCTCGAGCTCGAAGCCGTCCATGAGCCCGTCGTCGTCGCTGTCGGGATCGTCTGGGTCGCTGCCCCACGACTGCTCGAGCTCCCACGAGGCGCCATCGCGGTCGGCGTCGGCCTCGAGCTCGGGCGGCGGGTCGTGCACCAGCACCTGCTCGCCGCACGCGCACACGAGCGCCAGCGCCAACGCGGCGGCGCGCACGCTCACGGGCACGACATCCGAGCGAGCGCTGCGTCGACGTCGTCACCCTCGAGGCGCGCCAGGCTCGCACAGGCCGCCGCGCGGTCGCCGAGGCGCTCGAGCAGACGCGCGCGCTCAATTCGGAGCGCCAGCTGCGCGCGCTGCGTGACCCCCGCGGCGAGCAGCCCATCGACGCGTGCGAGCGCGCCGCGCAGGTCCCCGCGAGCCTTGAGGGTCCTCACGGCGACGAGCGCGTCTTCGAGCGCCGCCTCGCCGTCGCGCCCACCCTCCACCACGCGCGCCACGAGCGCGTCGCGGGGGCCCGGCATCGCGCTCACGTCACGGCGCGCCGCGCGGCCCTCCGCAGGATGCGCTGCGCCGGGGATCGCCACGGGCTGGGTGGCGCGCGGGAGCAGTGCCGGCGCCGCGAGGGGCAGCGCGCCGTCCGTCGCTTCGGCGAGCGCGAGCGCGTCAGACTGGTCGGGCGTTTCGTGCTCTTGGCGCGCGTCCCTGAACGCCGGCTCCAGCGCCAAGGTGCCCGACGGCGCGAGCGCGTCGGCCGCACTTCGCGGCGGGGGCAGAGGGCTTGGTGCAGGCGTGGCCGGTGGCGACGGCGCGGTGGCGACGACGACGCGCTCTTCGCCGGTGAGCACGAGCGCGATCAGGGCTGCGGCCGCACAGGCGCCAAGCCCAGCGAGCGCGACGCGCCGATACGCGACGCGCGGTGTGCGCCCCGCCAACAGCGTGTCGATGCGCTCGTCCAGCACGCGTGAGGGGCACAGCGGCGCCAGCGCGTCGTCGACGGCGCGCAGGTCGACGAGGATGGTGCGCTCAGCCATAGCGCACCCCCAAGGAGGGCGTATGCAACGGCGGCTCGTCGACGAGCTCGGGCGGCGGCGCCCGCCGCGCGCCCGCCTGGTAGCCCGCGCGCACCAGCGCGGCTTCGGCCCGCTTGGCGAGCTTGCACGCGTAGCTCACGGAGCAACCCAAGACCGACGCGACGTGCGCCAAGGGCGCCTCGTCGAGCTGCACCATACAGAAGGCCACGCGCTCCCGCGGCGGCAGCGCTGCCAGCGCCGCCAGCGCCTCGCGCTTGCCCTCATCGAGGCGGGCACGCACGTCGGGGGATGGCAGCTCGGGCTGCAGGTCGCCCAGGAAGAAGCGCACCATGGGGTTGGCGCGCACCGCCTCTCGCCGCAGGCGCGTGAGCGCCGCGTTCATGGCCACGCGATAGAGCCAGCCGCCGAGGTCATCGGTGTCGGCCAGGTCGTCGTAGCGCTTGAGCAGAGAGACGAACACGTCGTGCACCACGTCTTCGGCGAAGGAGCGGCGCCCGCCGCCAACCCGCAGGGCGACCTGGAACAGACGATCCTTGTGACGCTCGTAGAGCGCCGCGATCGTGGTCCCACGGCTGGCGGCCGAAGTGGCCGGTCTGTCAGCCATCACTGTCTCCACGCGGCATGGCGGGTGATTTTTCCACGGCGTCCCGACCTGCAGGTATGTCCCAGGTCAAGCCCGCGGTGATCCCGAGGAAAAGCGCCCCGCGCTGCCACGCGACCTCGCCTTGGATCTGGTGGCTGCGCGCGCGTGTCATCGCGCCCGGTGACACGCCGAGCGACACGCCGAGCGGACCGGGGCGCCACGAGAGCGCGAGCGGCGCCGCGACGATCGCGTCGAAGGCGATGCCGGCGTCGCCCGCGGCGTAGCTCCATCCATGCGCGAAGCCGCCGGCCACGACCGACGCCGAGGCGTGGACATCGTCGAGGATGCGCCAGGCGCCGCCGAGGCCGCCGGCCAACGCCACCTCCGCCAGGGGCAGCGGGTCGAGGGCGCCGCTCGCCGCCAGCCACGCCGCCGGGCCAACGCCAAGCGGCATCCACAGCGGCCACACCATGGCGGCCTCGATGACCGGGTCGACGGCCATCGGGCGGCCGAACGCGCCCACCCGCAGGTCGAGCGATGGCGCCACGCCTCCCGGTGGCGCGCCGCGCGCGGCGCCGGCAACCACGCCGGCTGGCGCCGCGCTGGGATCGTCGCGCACGGGCGCGACGGGCGCGCCCGGGGGGGGAGCGGGGGGAGGTGATACTGCCGCCGACGTCGGCGGCGCGGCCATGGCTGCTGGCGCAGCGACGCTCGGCAGCTCCGCCACCGGTGCCGCGGGCTGTTCGTGCGCCGGTGGCGCGAGCGGGGCGACGCTCGACGAGGTCACCGGCGCCACCGCGGGCTCCGCTGCGCCCGCGACCCGCCACGGTCGAGCGGGCGCGGCGGCGTCGCGCAGCCGCAAAGCATCGCCGATGACGGCGTCGGGCGACATGCCTGCGCGCGCTACGCCCATCTGCCGCCCGTCGCAGTGCGCCGCCGTACTGCCCCACGACAGCACCAGCTCGGCGGCGGTGGCGACGACGCACAGGCGCTCCGCCGCCACGCGCGCATCGGCCAGC
This sequence comes from Deltaproteobacteria bacterium, assembly GCA_020850995.1. Lineage (GTDB taxonomy): Bacteria > Myxococcota > UBA727 > UBA727 > VGSZ01 > JACOUT01. Next base: position 1,749 of record JADZDP010000036.1, on the reverse strand, counting down.
GGCGCGCCAGCGTCGAGGAGCGCGGACGCCAGCAGCTCTGCCAAGCGCGCGTCGGGGCCCGGCTCCGCGAGCGCGCGATCGTCGACATCGAGGAAGAGAGCCGCCGGCGGCGTGGTCGCGCGCGCCGGCGTGGCGCGCACCAGCGCGAGCCCGCGATGCACGGCCTCGAGCTCCATCAGCGCCGGCGTGCCGGGCGCCACGGTGCCCGCACGCTCCGAGGCGCCGATGGTCGCGAGCTGCAGGCCCTCACCGTCGGCCAGCACGCGCAACAGCACGCCGGCGTCGTCGCGAGAGGGCACCGCCACGGCGCCGTCGTCGACGAGGGCCAAGGCGAGGGCGCCGCGCAGCAGCGGGGTGGGCGCCTCCACGGCGACCACGGGCGGGTCGGCCGCTCCCCAGAGCGTGAGCGCGAGCGCCAGCGCCGCTGTCACCGTGCCTCCCTGCCCTTCGCCAGCTTGTCGGCGAGGCGAGCGCGGGTGCTCGTCGACGATCCCTGGCCCGTCAACCTGGGCAGACGCCGCGGCGAGCCCGGGGCGGCAGGAGATGGACGCAAGTGACCGTCATGACTCAGCGCACACCTTTCATGACAGGTAGACAACCATCTGACACGTCGCGCCGAAACTGGGCCTGAACCATCAACCACCAGGGGTGCCCTATGTCCGTCGCCGCCGTCCGCCAGCAGATCTCCAAGGCCATCGCCGACCTCCGCCTCGAAGGCAAAGAGGCCACCGCCATCATCGCCGCCGCCAAGCCCAAGGTCTCGAACGCCGAGGCCAAGGCCATCGGCGACCTGTACCAGATGGTGACGGCGCCCTCGCGCCCGCCGCCAGGCGTGGTCATCTGCTTCCGCCCCACCGCCGAGCAGGCAGCGCTCAGCGCCCTCGACGCGTTCTTCCTCGCGCGCGGCCTGCCCTTCGGCAAGAACAAGCAGGGCATGGTCGACGCCATCGACGCCACGCTGCGCGCCGTACCGCTGCCGCTCGAGACCCGCCGCACCTCGCTGCCGAAGAAGGGCAGCCTGGTGGAGCTCGACCTGTCGAGCCCGCCCTCGCAAAACGGCAAGAAGGCGTTCCTCGACGTGGCCAAGCAGGCCTTCTACTTCTCCGCCGTGGAGGCGGAGGGCCGCGTGTTCTACGGACCCATCGCGCTCAGCGCGTCGACGAAGCCGGAGCCGCCCGCGGACAAGCTCACGCCCGAGCGCAAGGCGCAGATCCTGGCGAAGATCGAGAAGCTCGAGCGCAGCGGGCAGCTCACCTGGATCGACGCGCCGCCGGACTTCGCGCGCGGCACCGTGCTCTCACGCCAAGAGCTCAGGGACGGCGCGGTGACCAAGCTCTCGGCGATGATGGTGCGCGGCGTGGATCTGCCGGGGCTGCCGGCGCGCGGGCTGCGCAACGTGAACGAGATCAACTCGTTTTGGGTCGAGAGGCAGGAGGGTCGCTTCCGCACTCAGTGGGCGCAGGTGACGATGGATGGCCGCGACGTGTGAGCGCGATCGCGGGCCCATGCACGAGGCGCGGGGCCGTTGGCGGCCCCGCGCTCGTTGGTGAGGGTCGTAGCGCGCCCGATGCGAGCAAGCTCGAAGCACCCACCGCCCCTGCTCGAGGACGAGCGGAGCGAGGCAGGAGCCGTAGATGGCTCTGCCCGATGCGAGCAAGCTCGAAGCACCCACCCCCCCTGCTCGAGGACGAGCGGAGCGAGGCAGGAGCCGCAGCGACGGAGGAGGAGGGGGAGCCGCGGCGGGCTGTG
>JADZDP010000035.1 GCA_020850995.1 Deltaproteobacteria bacterium | reverse complement strand
GCTGCGCGCGAGCCGGTGGTGCGACGGCGGCGTCGCGTGCTCGGCACGTGGCTACGGCCACGCGCCTGCGCGTCTCCTTGCCCTCGCACCACCGGCTCACGCTCGCGACGGCGCTGCAACCGGATCAGCTCTCTAGGCGATGGCGTCCTTGAGTGCCGAGATGAAGCCCGCCGGTTGCTCCACCGGCGGCTCGTGGCCGCTGCCCTTCACCACGTGGAGGCGCGCGCCGGCGATGCGGCCGGCGATGGCGCGGCCGCAGCGCTCGAGCGGGAACAGCTTGTCGTGCTCGCCCCAGATGACGGCCGTGGGCACGCGCACCTCGGCGAAGCGGGCCGAGAAGCGCTTGTAGACCTTGGGCGCCACCATGCGGGTGAGCGTGGCGTAGGCCGCGAGCTTGCCCGGCCGATCCGCCAAGACGCGCTGCATGTTGTCGACGACGGCGGGGTCGTAGACGTCCTTTTGGTGGTACACGTCCTTCTTGAGGAAGTCGTCGAGCGTCTTGCGCGTGCCGCCGAGCGCCATGAACAGCGAGCGGCCGATCACCGGCGCCTGCAGCACCATGCCGAGCAGCGGCGGCGGCACCTCGATGCCGGCGGAGTCGATGAGCACGAGCCGGCGCACGCGCTCGGGGTGCCGCACCGTGAATTCCGTGGCCGCCATGCCGCCCATGGACTGCGCCACGAGATGGAAGGGGTCCTTGAGGCCGATGGCGTCGACGAAGGCGAGCAGCTGCTCGGCGTAGAAGGGCGGGTCGTAGGCCACGCTCTCGGGATCTGGCTTGTCAGAGTCGCCGAAGCCGACCAGGTCGAGGGCGTAGAAGTGAAAGAGCTCGCCCAGCTCGGCCCAGACGCGTCGGTACAGCGCATGGCTCGCGATCCAGCCGTGCAGCAAGAGCGCCGTGGGCAGCTCGGGCCGGCCCCCCTCGACGTAGCAGACCCGGTGGCTGCCGGCGGTGACGAAGCGCTTGGGGGGCTGCTCGGGCAAAAGGGGCGGGCTCATTTTTCGCTCCGTCGTCGCGCGATGGCGAACTCTTGCGTGATGTCTTGCGCCAGGCGCTCGAAGGCCGCGGGACCAAACAGGTAGCGGTACTCCTCGCCGTGGGCGCGGGCCCACGAGAGCACGAAAGAGCGCAGCTCCTCCACCTCGACCTTCTCGTCGACGGCCGGCGCACCCTCCTCGCTCACCCCCGCCTCGTGCCCGGCGTCGGGGCTCGGCGTCATCGGCAGCTCGAGCCCCCAGGCCGGCACCTCGTCCAAGGTGACGCGATGCGTCTTCAGCCACTCGAGGATGTGGCGGTGCAAGAGCACGTCGCGAAACGAGAACCAGCGCTTGCGCTCTTCGGGGAAGCGCGACACCACGTCCTTGAAGCGCCGGAACGCGCCCTTGCCGACGATGGAGTCCTGCAGGCGCTCCTTGAGCGGCAGGTGGGTCACCGTCTCGATGAAGCGCTCCATCATGCGGTACTGCTCGCGCGAGGGCACCGGCTCGATCTCGAGCCACTCCGCAGAGGGGAGGCCGCGGCTGGCAGGGTCGTAGGTCTCGATGGCGCCGTTCTTCCGGTGCAGGAACGAGCGCACGCCCGGGGCGTGACTCTCGAACGCGGCCTCGAGCGCAACGAAGTCGATCGCGATCCCCGTCATGCTGCTCTCCGGCCTGCGTGTGCACGGCACTCGCCAAAGCGAGGCCTGTGTGGCTATCACGGGTATCCCAGGCGAGAAACCCCAGCTGGCGCACCGGGCCGGCACCACACCATGAAGCTCGATCGCAGCTCCCAGCTCCAGCGCGCGCTCTCCCAGGTCGGCGCCGATCCCGCTCGGCTCGAGGAGTCCCTCGATCGCGTCATCGAGCAGACCGGCGCCAGCGCCACCGAGCTGCGCGACGCGCTCGCGCACACCGACCAGTTCGCACCCGACCAGCGCGCCGCGCTCGAGCGCGTGCTCGACCGGCGTGTGGCGCGCACGGTGGAAGCGCCGGGGCAGGGGGCGCGCGCGCATCAGGTGCGCGCGCAACAGCACAAGCCCTGGTTCAAGGCCCTGGCCGACCAACCGCCGTTGCAGACGCCGCTCTTCCCGGAACCCCCGCGCGACATCGAGCTGGCGGGCGAGAAGCTCACACGAGACGAGCTCGCGCGCCTGTTGCGCGGCGCTCGCTGATCGCGAGCCCGCTCAGTCGCCCACCGCTCCCACAGGGCGGCCACTGGCCATGTCGGGCGGCGGTACGCCGAGCAGGAAGGCGAGCGTCGGCGCGAGGTCGCGCGCGTCGACGCTCGCAGCGTAGCGGCCCGTGCGCACCCCCGGGCCCACCACGAACAAGGGCACGCGGCGGTCGTAGAGGTAGGGCGTGCCGTGGTCGGTGCCGCGCTTTTCTTCGTTCTCGAGGAACACCACGCGCGGCTCCTGCCGCACGAAGATCGGCGCGTGTCGCCCCGGGAACGCCGCCTCGCGCATGAAGGGTGACCACGCGTCGGTGTCGGCGGGGTTCGTCATGTCGTAGACGCGGGCGATGCCAGGGAGGGCGGCGAGCGCTGCGCGCACGGCCGCGAGCACGCGCGCGCCATCGGCGCTTCCGAGATCGGCGGTGTCGATGAAGAGCTGCGGGGCCAGGAACGCGAGCACGCGCTTCTTCTTCGCGGCGCCGCCGGGCACGGCAGCGGCCGCGGCGCGCTCGGCCGCCGCCACCACCTTGCTCACGGGGAGGATGCCACCGGGCAGGCGGCTGCCCTCTTGCGGCGCGGGCAGGGGTGGGGCGCCGTGGTCGGCGCTCACGACCAAGGCGAAGGCGCGACGGCCCACGCGCGCGTCGAGCGCCCGCACGAAGGCCCGCAGCGCCAGGTCGGCGCGCCGCACGGTGTCGAGCTGCTCGAGGCTGTCGGGGCCGAAGTTGTGCCCGATGTAGTCCGTGGTCGACACGCTCACCACCAAGAGGTCGGGCTCGTCGTCGGCGCCGAGCTCAAGCGCGTCGACGGCAGCGAGGGCGAGCGCGAACACGTCGTCCATGGAGCTCGGCAGCATGCGGTACAGGCTGCGCTGGTTCTCGAGCGGCAGGGCGCGGTGGTCGTGCGGGAAGGTGCGCGTCAGGCCCTTGGCGCTCCCCTCGCCCGGCCGATCGTCGACGGGGGCGAGCCAGGCGTGCGCGGCTGGGACGGGCAGGGGCGTCCAGGGCGGCGCCGCCATGCTGCGCGCGGGCAGCTCGGCGGCCAGCTTGTCGAGCGCTGGGGGCAAGGCCTCGACCCAGTAGCGACCAGAGACGAAGCGACCTTGCTCGACGTCGTACCAGATCGCCAGGTCGGCGGCGCGGCCACCGGAGAGGATGGCTGCGCGGTCTTTCAGGCTGATCGTGACCACGCGGGCGCGACCACCGCTCTCGGCCTTCATGGTGTCGCCGAGCGTGGGCGCCGCCAACTGCAGCGGGCTGCGGCCGGTGCCGGCGCTGGTGCCGTGGACCGGGAAGTCCGGGTCCTCGACGACGTATTGTCGCTTGTCAGCGCTGAACCACTGGTTGGTGATGATGCCGTGCACGACGGGGTTGGCGCCGGTCAGGAGCGTGGCGTGCCCGGGGGCGGTCTCGGTGCTGGCGTACCGGTACTCCGCGTCGTAGCGCGCGGCGTCGAGGCCCCCGAAGCCGCCGGCGCCGAACAAGGGCGCGAAGCGATCGACCTCGACGGATCGAAGCTGGTCGAACACCACCACCACGCCGAGCCGCGGGCGCGCCGTCGCCGCAGGAGCAACCAGACAGGCCGCAAAGATCAAGAGCACAAACAGAGGGGCGGGTCGCATCGTCGACAGGATGTCCGACGGGAACCCAGACGGTCAAAGAACTGGCAGCAGCCCCTCCTGCACCAGCGCGGCGCGCGCCTCGGCCGGGCCCTGGACCTGGTGGGCGCGGACGCCGAGCGCGCGCGCCGCGGCCACGTTGTCGGCGCGGTCGTCGACGAACACGGGCGCGGCGCCGAGGCGCGCGAGCCCACGGCGAAAGAACTCGGGGTCGGGCTTCTGCGCCCCGAGCGCGAACGACACGTGCTCGAGCGGCAGCGGTGGCAGGGCTCGCGCCATGCGCGCCAGGTGGATGGGATCGGTGTTGCTCCACAGCACCACGCGCAGGCCCGCTGCCAGGCACTCCTCGATGAGCGCGCGGCCATCGGCGCGCACCTCGACGATGGCGGCCCATGCGGCGGCCACGGCCGCGGCGTCGCGCCCGAGCGCAGCGGCGGCAGCGGCCACGAAGCCTGCCGCATCGAGGGCGCCCACGGTGACCGCGTCGTGGATGCCGCCGGAGAAGAACGCGCCCTCGATGTCGTCGAGCGAGACGCCGAGCGCGCGCGCGGCGGCGCCGTGATCGACGTCGACGATGACACCGCCCAGATCGAAGGCCACGATCGCGGGCGTCACCGAACCTCGAACGTGCCCACGCGCACGCGATCGACGCCGTCGTGCACGGCGCCGTCACCGCCGGAGAAGGGCAGGCGGTCGTCGCCGATGTAGAAGCCGAGCCACACCTCGTACAGGCCGCGCGGCGCGTCGCGCGGCACCGCGCCCGCCCAGTCGTCGGTGATGACCTCGCCCTTCTGCCACAAGGTGGTGGAGTAGGTGCCGCGCGCGGGGAAGTGATCGCCGTGGATGCGGTAGCTGCCGCCCTTGGCGTCGATGTGCAGGAACACCTGCCAGTCCTGGTCGAGCCCGGTGAGCGACTCGAAGTAGCAGCGCAGCGCCAGCGCGTCGCCCGGCGCCACAGGCCCCGGGAGGTCGGCGCCGTGGACGCGGATGGCGTTGCCGAGCACCGCGTCCACGCGGGAGCGGGGCTGCGGGGGCACGCGCGACACCACGCCCGCCGGCGTTCGCCCGTCGCCGCTCGCGGTGGGCGCGCCGACAGCGCTCGGCCGCGGTAGCGCGATGACGCCGATGACGAACGCGGCCACCGGCACCGCCAGCACCACCGCCCAGCGCGCCACACGCTCCCGCGGCGCCAGGTCGAGGGGGTCGCTCGCCATCAGCGGGCCCGGCCGTCGTCGGCGAAGCGCGGCGCCAGCACCAGCTCCTCGAGCGCCAATTGCACGGACGCGTTGTGGGCGATGGCGCCCCGGGCGCGCGCCACGCGATCGAGCAGCGCGCGCGCGTGGCCCCACGGCAGCGGCGACGCCGCGCCGGCCGCGCTGGCCCGGGCGCAGCGGGTGACCTGCGCCTCGAACGCGGTCAGCGCCGCATCTACATCGCTGCGCTCCTTGCCGAGCGCCTCGGCGGCGTCGAGGCGCTCGGACATGGTGCCGCCCGCGCCGTCGCCGCCCACGAGCGCGTCCCAGAGCGCCCCGCCGCCGCTTCCTTTCGCGCCATCGTCCGCGGGCTCGAGCGCGATCGCACGCGCCGCCGAGCCCTGCGCACGGCGCGCGCGCTCACCAGCGTCGGGTGCACCACGTGCCGTCAGGATTTCGCGCAGCGCGCGTTCGGCCAGCGGCGCGAACGCGAGGCGCATGCACCGGGACGCGATGGTCGGCAGCACGGCACGCTCGTGCGGCGCCAGCAGGACCACCACGGTGCGCTCGCCCGGTTCTTCGAGGGTCTTGAGCAGCGCGTTCTGCGCGCTGGCGTTCATGCGGTGGGCGTCGAGCACCACGGCCACGCGATAGCCCCCCTGGTGCGCCGCCATACGCAGGCGAACGGCGAGCTCACGGACGGCGTCGACCAGGATGTCGGGCGAGGGGCGGCGCTTGCCGTCGGGCTGGCTCAGCCCGCGGCGCACCGACTCCGCCTCGGACATCAGCAGGTGAAGGTCGGGATGCGCCCCGGCGCGGGCGCGTCGGCACGCGCCGCACATCCCACAGCCCCACGGAACGGCCTCGGCGGCGCCGCGCCGCTCGCACAAGAGCGCGCCGGCCAGGCCGAGCGCCGCGCGCTCACGCCCCACGCCGGCGTCGCCGAGGAACAAGAGCCCGCCGCCGAGCCGGTCGCCCGCGAGCGCGCTTGCGAGCGCGCGCGTGACGCGCTCCTGGCCGACGAGATAGTCCATGGGCGCTCGATAGCCGAAGGCACAGCGCCAGAAAAGCCGCCAGGACCAGGGGCAGGTGACGCCTGCTGGCCCGGTCGGGCCTTGCTCGCCGCCCCCATGCGTGGCGACCGGGCGGTGCCTGCACGCCAGCCGCCGCGGATCGGGCGCGCGTCGAGCACGTTCGGGGTGCAGCGAGCACCGTGGGGACAGAGTTGCGTAAATAGCCGATCGCCGAGCGAAGCGAAATACGCAATAACGCAACTCTGTCCCGGTTGGCCGCGCGGCGCACACGCCGCCCATTGGCGCTGGCGCGATCTGAGATCGCTCTAGAGGCATGCGCCGCAACCTGTGGAAAACCTGTGAATTTCCAGGTGGCCGTCGACGGTGCAGGCGGCGCCGAGCGCGGACCTCGTGCGGCGCCGTCGTCGGGATCGAGTTCGCGCCGTGCACGCGCGTTCGACGATCATCGACGGCGACACGGGTTCTCTGCATGATTGCGGCCGTCGATCGCGGTGGGGTCAGCGTCGAGAGATCGAACCGACCTCCAGCGAGGGCACCAGGGCCCGCCGGTCCGCGGCATGCGGTGGCGGCGCTCGGGATGGTTCGCCACACCGCGCGGGGCGGGAGCCCTGCGCCACTCAGGAGAGAGACATGGGTAGCCCCGAGAAGATGTTCAAGGCGGGAATTCAGCGTGAGCCGGGCTGGCTCTACTACTTCCACAACGGCAACGTCATGCGCACGCGCATGGTGCGCGGCGGCCAGAAGAAGCGCCCGGGCGACAAGCCCGAGGTCGTGCTCAAGACCGACGTGAAGCGCGAGGACGGGTACATCTATTACCTCGACAAGCAGGGCGACGTGTCGCGCTCGGTCGCGTCCCGTGGCGGCACCGCGCGCAAGAAGAAGCGCAAGGCCAAGGCCGCGAAGAAGAAGACCACCAAGAAGGCCAAGAAGGGTGGCAAGGCCAAGAAGGCCAAGAAGGGCGGCAAGGCCAAGAAGGGCAAGAAGCACTGAGCTGCTCGCTTGCTTTCGAGAGCGAGGGGCCCGCAAGGGCCCCTCGTTCGTTTCGGGCGATGCTCGTGAAACGGACCCTGGCCGCCGTCACGGTGTAGTGTCGCCGGCCGTGGCCAAGAGCGATCTCCCGGCGGAGCTCGAGGGGCGCGTGCGCGCCGTCGACGCTGCGCTCCTCGATGACGGACAGCCACAAGCGGCGTCCGGCGATGTCGACGAGCTGCTCGCCAAGCTCGATGGCGACGACCCGGCGGCGCGCGAGGCAGCCGCGACCGGCCTCGCCGCGTGCCACGATTTGCGCGCGTTGGCGTCGCTCCGGCGCCACGCCCATGACGCAGTGCCCAGCGTGCGCGCCGCCGTCATCGCCGCCATGGCGCGGTTGGCGCCGTCGACCTTGTTCCCCGAGCTGGTCAAGGCCCTGCGCAGCGAGGAGCCGCGCGTGGTGGCTGGCGCCGCCGTCGTGCTCGGCCGTGTCGGCGATCGCAGCGTCGTGCCGAACCTGATCGAGGCCTTCCAGACCGAGGACGCGTCGGTGGGCACGGCGGTAGCGTGGGCGCTTGGCCGCCTCGGCGATCGCGCGGTGGTGCCGTGGCTGGTCGCTGCCCTCGAGCAAGGATTCGCGGCGGCGGCGGCGGCCGAGGCCCTCGGCCGGCTGCGCGATGCGCGCGCGCAGGGGGTGCTGGTCGCGGCGCTCGAACACGGTGACGAGGCCACCTGCGCGGCCGCCGCGCGCGCGCTCGGTCGCTGCGGCGGCGCTGCGGTCGTGCCGCTCTTGGCGTTGCGCCTCAACGATCCGAGCGCGCGCGTGCGCCTGGCTGCCGCGGTGGCACTGTGGGAGCTCGGCGAGGGCACGCGCCCCATCGCCGACGCGCTCGGCTGAGGTGCGCATCGGTGGCGCCGCGCGGCCAGGTCCTCGAGCGCATGACCACGGTCGCTTCCGGCGAGCTCGCCTTGGAGGCGCTGTTCGCCACCGCGGTCGCCGGTGCCGAGCCCGGTGTGCCCGTGGTGTTGGCAGGGCCCCACCCGCGCTTTGGCGGCAGCATGGACTCGCCGGTGCTGACCGAGCTCGTGTGGACGCTCGCGCGCGCCGGCCGCGCCACGCTGCGCTTCAACTGGCGGGGCGTGGGCGCGTCGCTGGGCGAGCACTCCGTGCCCCCCCTGCCGGCCCCAGCCTTGCCGGCGCTCGACGAGGAAGGTGCAGACCTGGCGGCGGCGCTCGCGCACCACGCGGCCGACGGGCATGTCTCTTTGGTGGGCTATTCGTTCGGCGCGGCGCCCGCGGTGGCCGCCGCGGCCACGCTCCCCGAGGTCGATCGCCTCATCTTGATCGCTCCCCTGGTGGGGCTCTTGCGCTTCGATTGGGAGGCGCTGGCGCGCAGCGGTGTGCCTACCGCGATCTTCTGCGGCGAGCTCGACGGCCACGCTGGGGCCGCGGCAGTGCGCGACGCATGCGGCCTCCAGGTGCCGGTGGTCGAGATCGCCGGCGCGTCGCACAGCTTCCAGCGCGGGCTGCACGAGCTCGCGCGTCAGGTCGCGGCGGCGCTGTGAGCTGTCGTCGCTATATGCTGGCAGGGCCCTATGGATGACTTCGGCCTGACCATGCTCATGCGCCGCCCGAGCGAGCTCCCGCCGGCGCTCGCCCTCTGGTCGCTCGCCTTCGCCTTCCTGGTGGGGGCGTGCTGGGGCAGCTTCCTGAACGTCGTCGTCGCGCGCGTGCCGGCGGGCACTTCGGTCGTGCGGCCGCGCTCGCGCTGCCCGAAGTGCGGCACGCAGATCGCAGCGCGCGACAACCTGCCGGTCTTGTCGTGGATCCTCCTGCGCGGCCGTTGCCGCACCTGCAAGGCGGCCATCAGCCCCCGCTACCCGATGATCGAGCTGCTGCTCGGGCTCGCCGGCACAGCCGTGGTGGCGCGCGCCGGCTGGTCCATGGAGGCCCTCGAGCTGTTCGTGCTCGTGTTCCTGCTCACCGCCATCGCCTTCATCGACCTCGACACCTGGACTGTGCCGCACCCGCTGTGGATCGCGCTGGTCACCACGGGCTTCCTCTTCGGTGGCGCGCGCGCGATGGCAGACGCGGCGCCCGACCACCTCATCGATCGGGCCATTGGCGCGGGCGGCGGCGGCTTGGTGCTCGCCGCCGTGGTGGTGGCAGCCACCGGGGTGTTTCGGCGCACCGGCCGCATCGGCGCCGACGAGACCGCCATGGGCTGGGGCGATCCCTTGATCGTGGTCGGCATCGGCGCCTACCTCGGGTGGCGCCTGCTGCCCATGGTCATCCTGCTGGCCTCGGTGCAGGGGACCATCGCCGCGCTCGCGCTGCGGGCGCGCGGCGGCCTGAAGGGTGACAAGCCCGTCAGCGAGAGCGACGACTGGGTGCCCCCCGCGGGGGCGGTGCCCTTCGGCCCTTTTCTGGCGCTCGGCGCCCTCGAGGCGGCATTCTTCGGTGATGCGCTGCTGCGGTGGGCGTTCGGTCACGTTGGGCTCGGCGAGTAGCCGAGGAGATCTACCGTTGGCATGCCGCAGTGTGCGGTCGAGATCAATGATAACAGTATGTTATGGGCGGAGTGATAGGTAAATTTGCGTCGTTTGAGGGCGCTCTGATAGGTAATTGGTGTGGACACGGACAAGGTCAAGAACAACGTGAAGAGGCTGCGCGAGCAGCGGCTCCTCTCGAAGGCCGAGCTCGCTCGCAAGGCGGGCCTGTCGGCGCTCACCATTGACCGGGTCGAGTCGGGCATGCCGTGCCGCATGGACACCAAGCGCAAGATCATCCTCGCGCTCGGTCTGACCGTCGAAGACCGCGATCAGGTCTTCGATGCCGACGGGGAACAAGCGGCACCCGAGGGCACGGAAGCGTAGCGCAACACGCCTGGGGCAGGGCTGCCCCTGGGAGGGATCGTGGCGAAGGGCAATCTCATCGGACTGGACATCGGCTCGTCGAGCATCAAGGTCTGCCAGCTCAAAGAGTCGCGCAAGGCGTACCAACTGCAGTGCTTCGGCATGATCGCGCTGCCGCCCGAGGCCATCGTGGATGGTTCGATCATGAACCAGACCGCCATCGTCGACGCGGTGCGCGAGTTGGTGGCCAGCCAGCGCATCAAGCTCAAGGACGTGGCGGTCTCGGTGTCGGGCCACTCGGTCATCCTGCGCAAGATCAACCTGCCGGTGATGACCCGCGAGGAGCTCGACGAGAGCATCCAGTGGGAGGCGGAGCAGTACATCCCCTTCGACATCAACGACGTCAACATCGACGTCGCCATCCTCAACGACCACAACGATCAGGGGCAGATGGACGTCCTCTTGGTGGCCGCCAAGAAGGACATGATCAACGACTACATCAACGTGGTGCGTGAAGCAGGCCTGGCGGCCCAGGTGGTCGACGTCGACTCCTTCGCGGTGCAGAACGCCTTCGAGATCAACTACAACCTGCCCGTGGGCGAGACCGTGGCGCTCATCAACGTCGGCGCCAGCGTCGTCAACATCAACGTGGTGCACTCGGGCATCAGCGCCTTCACGCGCGACATCGCGCAGGGCGGCAATCAGTACACCGACGAGATCCAGAAGCAGCTCAACGTCAGCTACGACGAGGCTGAGGCGCTGAAGATCGGTGGTGGCGGCGCCGAGCAGGACAGCGTGGTGCCGCAAGAGGTTGAGCGCGTCATGCAGCAGGTCTCCGAGACCATCGCCAACGACGTGCAGCGCTCGCTCGACTTCTATGCTGCGACCTCTGCCGACGCGGCCATCAACCGCATCTATCTCTCCGGTGGCTGCGCCAAGGTGCCCGCGCTGTCGCGCGCCATCGAGGGCAAGACCGGCGTCCCGGTCGAGAGCGTCGACCCCTTCCGCAACATCGACGTGGCCGCCCGCGGCCTCGATCCGAACTTCCTGCGCGCCAACGCGCCCCTCGCAGCCGTCAGCGTCGGCCTGGCCCTGCGCGGCGGCGACGAGCGTTGAACCCCACCTGAGCAAGGAGTGCAGCCATGATTCGCATCAACCTGCTGCCGGTCCGAGCGAAGAAGAAGCGCAACACCAGCATCTATCAGCTCGTCGCCATGGGCGGCGCGGTGTTGGCCACGATCTTGATCGCGGTGACCGTGAGCTTCGCCTATCAGAACAAGATTGAAGAGCAGGAGAAGAAGATCTCCGACGCCGACGCCGAGATCAAACGCCTCGAGAAGATCATCGGCGAGGTCAAAGAGCTCGACAGTCAGAAGCAGCGACTGCTCAACCAGCTCGCGGTCATCGACCGGCTGGAGAAGGGCAAGCGCGGTCCTGTGCGTGTGCTCGACGAGATGTCGAGCTCCATCCCCAAGCGGGTGTGGCTGATCGACTTCAAGGAAGCGGGCGGCGTGCTGTCGATGCGCGGCGCCGCCATCGACAACGCCGACGTGTCGGAGTTCATGCGTGCGCTGCAGAAGTCGCCCTACTTCGCCGACGTGACGCTGAAGTACACGCAGGCAGACACGCGCGAGGGCGTCCAGATCTACTCCTTCCAGGTCGACTGCAAGGTCAACTACCAGGCGGCGTGAGCCACGCGAGCTGAGGGAACCATGGAAAAGCTCCTCGAACAATTCGCAAAGATCCCGCTGCAACAGAAGTTGATTGGCGTCGGCGCCGCGGTGGTGCTCATTGCCGTCGCGACCTACTTCTGGTCCGTCGCCCCCGCGCTCGAGCTGATCGCCGACAACGACGCTCGCATCGAGAAGCAGGATGCACAGTTGCTCAAGCTGCAACAGCAGGCACAGCACCGCACGCAGTTCATGCGTGAGGTCGAACGCCTCAAGCAGCGGCTGCGCGAAGCGGAAGAGCAGCTGCCGAAGCAAGCCGAGATCCCGAAGCTGCTGCGCGACATCGCCTACGAGGCCCAGCAGTCGGGGTTGCGGGTCGACCGCTTCGAGGTTCAGTCCGAGACCCAGGAGGGCGACTTCGCGCGCGTGCCGGTGAAGATGTCCGTGCGCGGCGGTTACCACGAGATCGCGGTGTTCTTCGATCGGCTCGCGAAGATGCCGCGTATCGTGAACGTCACCGACCTCATGATGACCAAGCCCGAGCTCGAGAACAAAAAGATCGTCGTCAGCTCGAGCTACACCGCGACCACCTACCGCTTCCTCGACAAGGCGCCAGAGCCCGCCGGCGGGGAAGGCCCGAAGAAGCCCAAGAAGAAGGCCGATGAGCCCAGCGACGACGCGGGTTGAGGAGGAACACCATGCGTACCACCCACACTGCCGCCGTTCTGCTTGCGATTGTCGTCGCCTCCGCCTGCGGCGAGGACGAGGAAGTGGCCGTGGCCGCGCCAGTCGCGGCCGCCAAGGCCGACGAGCCGGGCGCAGCTGCGCCGGCCGAGGCGGAGGCGCAGGAAGAGCTCTCCTACACCTACAACGCGCTCAACCGTCGCGACCCGTTCAAGACCTACTTCGATGAGCTCTCGCAGAACGAGCAGTCGGACCAGAGCAACCTCACCGAGCTGCAGAAGATCGATCTCGACAAGCTCAAGCTGGTCGCTGTCGTGGTGGGCACGGCGACCCCGATGGCCATGGTGGAAGACACCGCTGGTCGCGGCCACACGGTCAAGATCGGCACGCTCATCGGCAAACGCCTAGGTCAGGTGAAGCACATCCGCCGCGGTGAGATCGTCGTGCAGGAGGAGTTCCGCGACTTCACCGGCAAGCGCATCCCGCAGCTCAAGGAGCTCAAGCTCGAGGAAGGTGCGTCCGCTCCGAAGTAGCGCCACGAGTCGTACATTGTCGCCAGAAGGGGCCGCGTGGCCCTTTCTGTCGTCTTCGGCGCTGATCGACACTGAAGCCGCACCGTCCAAGCGCAGCGCCGTGGCGCTGCGATGGATCACGGCAGAGGATCACCGGTGAAAAACTTGCGAAGCGCCTCGATCCGGCCGAGTGTTTCCCGAACCCGTCGCTAACCCTTCCGGGGAGAGCACATGCGCCCGTCGTATCCCGTCTTCGCCGCCCTCTCCGTCCTCGTCGCGTCGGGCCTCGCCCACGCCGAGGACGCCAAGGCCGGCATCCGCATTGACGCCGTCGATGTCGTGCCCACCGACGATGGAGCCGAGATCACCATTCGCGGCGATCAGCGCCCGGAGTACTCGCTCTTCAAGCTCTCGAGCCCGACCCGCGTCGTCATCGATATGCCGGGGGCGGACGTCGCGGCGACCAAGGTGCCGTCGAACAGCCCGGCCGACGCGCTGGTCGCGAGCGTCACCACCACGCAGTTCCGCGGGCGCACCGGCCCCGTGGCGCGCGTGGTGCTGGTGCTGCGCGGCGACGTGGAGCTCGAGGCCAAGCAGGCCGCGCGCGCGGTGGTGCTGGTGGCGCGCCGCGCGGCGGCCGCCGCGCCGGCGAGCCCGGTGGCGGTCACGACCAGCGCCCCGACGAGCGCGTCGCCCGTCATCGAGATCACGGGCTCGGAGGAGACGGCGACTGCTCGGCACTTGCTCGGCGTCGAGGCGCGCAGCCACGACGGTGGCACCGTCGTGCAGCTGCGCACCGACGGTGAAGTGGCGCGCTACGAAGTCGAGGAGGCGGTCGCTCCCGCACGACTCGTGGTGTCGCTCTATGGCGTGTCGTCGACGGCCGGCGCCGATCGCGCCTTCGAGCAGACCGCGATCAGGGCGGCGCGCATCGGCAAGCGCGACGACCACGTTCGTGTGGTGCTCGACATGCGCGCCGACGGGGCCATGCCCCACTATGACGTCGCGTCGACCGGCGAGGGCTTGGCCATCGTGTTCTCGACGACGGCGGAGGCCAAGACGGCGGCCGTGGAGGTCGGCGGCGTCAGCTTCGACCGGAAGAACGGCTTCTGGCGCTTGCGTCTCGACACCGGCGCTCCCGTCACGGTGCGCACGGTCAAGAACGCCCCCGACGAGAAGGTGGTGGCGCTCGATGGCGCGCGCGTGCCGCAGCGGCTGCTCGGTGCGCGCGGCTTGCGGGGCGGTCCGGTCGTCGACGTCGTGTTGGCGCACGACGATGTGCGCGCCGACAGCGCACGCGTCAAGCTCGTGGTCGTCGGCGACGTCGAGCACAGCGTGTGGCAAAAAGACGGCTCCGTGTACTGGGACGTGCGCGCGCGCGAGGCGACCGTGGCGCGCAGCGATGACCGCGTGCAGCCCGCAGCGGCGCCGTTCTCCACCGCGCCCATCACGGTGGCGCAGCAGGGCCTGGCCGCGGCGGCGTACCGCGGCAAGAAGGTCACCATCGACCTGCAGGACGCGGACATCGTCAACGTCATCCGGCTGATCGGCGACGTGTCGGGCAAGAACGTCGTGGTCGCCGAAGACGTCAAGGGCAAGGTCACCCTCAAGCTGAAGAACGTCCCCTGGGATCAGGCGCTCGACGTCACCTTGAAGACCAAGGACCTCGGGCAGGAGACACGCGGCGGCATCATCCGCGTGGTGTTGCAGTCGAAGCTCGACGCCGAGCGGCAGGCGCGCCTGGCGCTCCAAGAGGAGCGTGAGAAGAAGATGCCGACGACGGTGCGGCTGATCCCGGTCAATTACGCCGTGGCCAAGGAGCTGCAGCCCCAGGTGAAGGAGATCCTCTCGGCGCGCGGCAAGGTCGCGTTCGACGAGCGCACCAACGTGCTCGTGGTCGAGGACATTCGCGACAACCTCGATCAGGCCGAGCGCCTCGTGCGCACCCTCGACACGCAGACGCCGCAGGTGCTCATCGAGGCGCGCATGGTCGAGGGTTCGACCACGTTCACGCGGACCCTCGGTATCCAGTGGGGCGGCGGCCTGTTCTTCTCGCAGCGCGGCGGCAACCCGACCGGCCTGGTGTTCCCGAACAACGTCGGCGTCGTCGGCGGTGCCGACGACGTAACGGCGATCCAGTCGGGCACGGCCACGCCGGGCGTCGCCTTTCCGCCGAACTTCGCCGTCAACCTGCCGGCGCAGAACGTCACGTCGAGCATCGGCCTGAACCTGGGCTCCATCGGCAACTTCGGCTTCCTCAACGCGCGCCTGTCGGCGGCCGAGAGCGCCGGCCAGGCCAAGATCATCTCGGCGCCGCGCGTCACGACCCTCAACAACAAGCGCGCGCGCATCACCCAGGGCGTCGACATCACCATCCCCGTGGTGACCGCCAACACCCTGACGGTCCAGGTGGTTAAGGCAGCGCTGACGCTCGACGTCACGCCCCACGTCACAGCCGACGGCTCCATCTTGATGGCGCTGAACATCCAAAACGACGTGCCCGACTTCGCCCAGCGAACCCGCGACATCCCGGCGATCCAGACCAAACAGGCCGAGACCGAGATGCTGGTGCCAGACGGCGACACCGCCGTCATTGGCGGCATCTTCACGAGGACCCAGGGCGAGAACACGCAACAGACGCCCTTCCTCGGCTCGATCCCGCTCCTGGGCTGGCTGTTCAAGTCCTACACCGAGAACGACAACCGCACGGAGATGCTGGTGTTCATCACGCCCCGCATCGTCAACCGTGGGGTCGGCGGGGGTGCCCAATGAGCGCCTCGTCATCGGTCGTTCGACCGAGCTCGCGTGATACGGGAACGGGTCGCGGGCTGCCTGGCCCCGTGAAATCCCCGTCGCAGCGGGCTACCATCTACCAGACCGCCCCGCGCCCGATTGCCAAGGAGGCAGCCATGATCCGCTCCACCACAACCCGTGCGGCCCTCGCGCTCGCAGTGCTGTGCGGCGCTCCGCTCGCCGGGTGCTCGGTGCAAAACGGCAGCGTGTTCATCCAAGGGATCCTCCCCATCGACAAGACCGCGAGTTGCGTGGTCGATGCGGCCGACGAGGTCTTCGTCTCCGGCGCGCTGCTCGACGTGGGTGTTGGGGACGACGCGGCCAACGCGCTCGTGGTCGCCGCTCGCGTGGTCACCAACCTGCCGAACACCTTCCAAGCGCAGGACGACCAGCGGTCGGAGCAGTCGAGCCCCAACTATCCGAACTATGGCAACTCCGACAGCAACGTCATCAACTTCACCGAGGCGCGGGTGCTGTTCACCACCGACGACGACCGCGACGAGGGACCGCAGCTCCGGGGGGTCGTCAAGACGACGGGCGAGGCGCCCTCGGCGACCGGCGTGGGTGGCACGGTGTACAACACGCAGGCCCAGCTCAATTCCGCCGCGGCCATCATCGCCACCGTGATCACGGAGAGTGACTCGGCGAAGCTGCAGGGGTGGGTGGGGTCCCAGGGCGGACAGGCCCGCGTGCTGACGCACATTCAGCTCGCCGGCACCACCACCGGTGGCGGCTCCGTGCTCACGCCGCCCTTCGTCTTCCCGGTGGACCTCTGCACCGGCTGCTTGGTGGAGGACCTCACCACCTGCACCAACGGCTTCACGGACGACGGTTGCGTTCGCGGCGTCAATGAGCGTAGCTACTGTAACTAGTGAGCTTCACTGAGCTGCTCGATCGTGTGCTCAACGAGACGCCCGGCGCGGTCTCGGTCACGCTCATGGGCTTCGATGGCATCGCCATCGAGACCCGTGATGCGCCGGAGCAGCCCGACGTGAGCCCGCAGAGCGCGGCCATCGAGCTCGGCGCCGTCGCGACCCAGCTCAAGGGCGTGGCCGAGGGGCTTGGCGCAGGCGAGGTGCAGGAGCTGACGCTGCAGACCGGCGCGCTGACCACGCTGTTGCGGCCGGTGACGGCCGACTACTTCGTGGCGCTCTCGCTGCGCCCCGGCGGCAACACGGGCAAGGGCAGGTACCTTTTGCGCGTTGTCGCCCCCAAGCTCGTCGCCGAGCTGTGAGTCGTTCCGTGCGTCGCGGGTCGTGGTGCTCCACGGGCCCAGCCTGACGCTCGCCGACGCTGTGCGCGCCATCGCCCCGCTCCCGGTCGTCGAGCTGCGCCTGGGCACCATGGCGGCGTGGGAGCGCCCGGCCTTGAGGGCGCTACAAGCTGGGCACGGGTCGAGGGCGTCGGCGCCAGCTCGTATTTCGTCGCGCTCGACGCCAGGCGGAGGTGCTTGCCCGCCCGAAAAAAGGGCCATAGACCGCGCGTCGGAGCGTCTCGCCATGTACACCACGTCGGACTTCAAGCGCGGTCTCCGCATCGAGATCGATGGCCAGCCCTACAGCATCATCGAATTCGAGCACCACAAGCCCGGGAAGGGCGCTTCGATCGTTCGCACCAAGCTCCGCAACCTGGTGACGGGCCAGGTGGTGTCGCCGACCTTTCGCTCCGGCGACAAGGTTGGCCGGCCCGATGTCGAGGACAAGGACGGGCAGTTCCTGTTCTCGTCCGGCGAGACCTTCACCTTCATGGACCCGCAGTCCTACGAGCAGTACGAGATCCACGGCGACATGCTCGGCGACCAGGCCAAGTTCCTGGTCGACGGCATGCACGTCTCCATCTTGTTCTACCAGGGCAAGGCGGTCAGCGTGGAGCTGCCCAACAGCGTGGTGCTCCAGATCGTCGAGACCGAGCCCGCCGTGAAGGGTGACACCGCCACCAACGCGACCAAGAAGGCCAAGCTGTCCACCGGCCACTTCGTCCACGTCCCGCTCTTCATGAAAGAGGGCGAGATGGTCAAGGTCGACACCCGCTCGGGCGAGTACATCGAGCGCGCGTGAACGAGTTGCATGCGCGCGCCGCGCGCTTCGCCGTTGCCGCGGTCGAGCACGCGCGTTCCCTGCACCGCTCGCCCCTGGCGCCCGACGTGGCGCGCCTGCACCGCCTCTTCACCTCGGACCGCGCCGAGCGGCGGCCCGACTACCAGCGCGACCCGGCGCTGCGGCGCGCCTACCTCGGCTTCTTCCTGCCGTTCAACGCGGTCAAGATCGCGCTGCTGCTCGATCGCGCGCGGCGCGAGGGCCTGCTGCCCGCGCCACCTGAGCCCGCCGTCCTCGACATCGGCGCGGGGCCCCTGACGGGCGTGTTCGCCGCATGGATCGCGTACGGCAGGCTCGGGCCCTGCGTGGCGGTCGACGCGGCCGCGGCGGCCATGAGCGCGGCGGAGCCGCTGTTGTCGGTCATCGCGCACGGCGGCGTAGCGCAGCGGGCGGTCAACGTGGCGCTCCGTCCGGCGTCGAGCTACCTCGAGGGCACGCGACCCCACCTGGTGATCGTGGCCAACGTCCTCAACGAGCTGCGCGATCCGCGGCGGGGCGCCGACACGCGCGGGCAACTGAGCGCCGACCTGGTTGCCGCGCTGGCGCCGGGTGGGCGCGTGCTGATGGTGGAGCCGGCCACGCGCGTGCATGGGCGCGCGCTCATGGTGCTGCGGGATCGCCTGGTCGCGGAGCGCCAGGTGTCGGTGCTGGCGCCGTGCCGAGGAGCGACGACCTGCCCGCTCTTGCGGGGCCGCGGCGACTGGTGCCACGGCGAGCACCCGTGGGATCCCCCTGGCGCGCTCGCCGAGCTGGCGCGCGCCGCAGGCATCGAGAAGGCCGCGCTCAAGGAGAGCCACCTGCTGCTCGCCCCGCGCTCGGAGGCGCCCTCAGCGGTCGGGCTGCGCTTGGTCGGCGGCCCCATGCGCGACAACAGCGGCACCGAGCGGCGCTACGCCTGCGGCGTCGACGGCTTGGCGACGCTGGTTGGCACCCCAGGCCTTCCCCGCGACGTCGTCGACGCGGCGCGCGGCGCGCTACTCGCGCCTGTTCCCGCGGGCCTCGGGATCGAGCTCAGGCCTTCACGGGCTCCTGGCGCACGAGCAGCTGCGAGAGGCGCTGGGCGCTCCCGCCCGCGCGCTCGCGCGGGAGCGGGCCCACGGCGTCGATGAGCGCGGCGCGCATGCGCTCTCCGTCGAGCTCCTCGACCGCGATGCCGCCTGCGCGCGGCCCCAAGAAGAAGAGTGACCCCTCCACCGGCACGAAGGTCGTCTCGCGCACGAACCAGTCGCCGTCGCCGAAGTCGGTGCGCACGATGGTGTGACGCTCGCCGAGCGGCCGTGTCGCCAGGTCGAGCAGGCCGTTGGCGAGCCACAGGGCACCGCCTCCGAGGATCGCGGCGCCCTTCTCGAGCAGGCCGCGCAGCGCGTCGTCCCACACCGCATCCTCCACGAGCGCGCCGGTGCGCGCGCGCACTGGCCGCCGCGCCAGTGGCATCAGCGGCGCCGTCGGTGGCCGCTGATCGGCGGGCGGCGGCTTGGCGAAGGCGCGCTTGAGCGCGGCGGGCGCGAGGTCGCGGCGTTGGTCGGCCTTGGCCACCTCGAGGAGTTGGCCCAGGGCGAGCATCTCGGTGGCGGACAACACGAGCTGGACGCGGTCACCGCCGGCGCGGCGCGGCACGAAGCGGCGCGCGAACTCCTCGACCACCTCGTCTTGGTCGCGGTCGGGGCCGAATACGTGGCGGTCTGCGACCTTCTCGTAGGAGACCGCGATCTCGTCGAGCAGCCACTGCTCGCTCTGCGTGGTCGTGCCATCCGCTCGCTGTACCACCAGCGTCAGCCGCCCATCGCACTCGGTGACCGGGGCGATGCGGTTGAGCGCGTCGTCGGTGATGCGAAAGCCGTGCGGGTCGATGATGCCGCGCCCCACCAGCGAGTGGTACGCGGCCGCGTAGTCGGCAGGCTCGCGCTGCGCCTCTTCCATCCAGTACAGCGGGCTCTCCTCGGCAAAGAAGAGATCGCAGGTGAAGCGCAGCAGCGCGAGCTCGTCGTCGGAGAGGGCGAGGAACGACATGACTCAGCCCTTGGGCGGCAAGAGCGCGAGGATGAGCGCTTGCATGCTCTCGAGCGAGGGCGGCGCGGGCTCGGGGTCGCTCGAGGGCGGCGGCGCCGTGAAGCCGTCGCGCACCATGCCCACCAGCGCGCGCGAAGATGCGGCCCCGGGCGCGAGGCGGACCACGGCGTTGCCCACCTCGCTCGACACTTGATCCCCGACGTGCACGCGCAGCACCGGGGTGCTGCCGTCGGCGAAGGGCCCGTAGGCCTGCTCGATGGTCTGGAGGGTCAAGAGCGCGCGCGACATGCCCGGCTCCATCTGGCGCAGCTTGGCCAGCTGCGCCCCAAGCAGCTTGGCGTACGCTGCGTCGCCCACCTTGCCCGCGGCCGCGAACGCGCTCTTGAGGCGCCGCTGCAGGTGATGCAGGCGCTTGCGCAGCGCCGCCATGCGCTTGCGCAGCTCGAGCAGCTCGGCGCGCATGAGGGCCACCTGCGCCGGGCTGAAGCCCGCCTGCACCAAGCGCTCGACGATGGACGCGGCCTGCTCTCGCATGGTGCGGCTCTCGCCCGCGAGCTGGTTGCGCGCCGCCTCGAGCACACGCACCAGGTTCTCGATGCCCGACGCGGAGGTGGCATGCAGGAAGGCCTCGTCGAGGCGGTCGCCGGTGCTCTTGAAGCGCCCCTCGAAGGCGTCGGCCTTCTTCTGCTCCGCGGCTTTGTGCTCGACGACCTTGTTGGTTTGGGCATTGGCGGGTTGCACGCGCTGCGCCCACGAGGGAGGGACCTTCTTGCCGCCGCCACCGCCTTGGACGCTCATGGGGGCAGCATAGCCGAGGTGGGGCGGGGACCAGGGAGAGCGGCGCGCGGGCACGGGCGCGGGGCGGTTCTGTTCTGCTAGAACGGCTCCATGTCCGACGGCGGAACCGGCGAGAAGACCGAGGAGGCGTCGCCGCAGAAGCTCAAGCAGGCCCGCGACAAGGGCCAGGTGTCCAAGAGCCAGGACGCGATCCAGGCGCTCGGCTTCGTGCTCGTCTTCGCCACCACAGCGCTCACCGTCACCGTCACGGCCAAGAGACTGAAAGACTTCCTGCACGCCGCGCTCGAGTCGGCGGTCCGCCGCGGCGACGACCTGCCGACGGTGCTCGCGGTGGTCAACGAAGCCCTGTGGACGACGCTGACGGCGTCGCTGCCCATGCTCGGCGCCGCGTTCGTGGCTGGTCTGGCCTCGAACTACATCCAGGTGGGCTTCATGTTCACCGTCGAGCCGCTCAAGCCGGACATCAAGAAGATCAATCCGGTCGACGGATTCAAGAACCTCTTCTCCAAGAAGAAGATCGTCGAATCAGTCAAAAACATACTCAAGTTCACCATCGTAAGTTATGTCGTCTACGCGACCCTGCGCGACGCCATGCGCGAGGTCGTGCTCTCGGCCCGCGTCGATCTCTGGCACGGCGTCGCCATTGGCGGTCAGATCATGTACGACATCGCCGTCCGCGTGACCGCCATCTTCATCATCATCGCCGTCGCCGACTTCTTCTTTCAGCGCTGGCAGTTCAATAAAGATATGATGATGTCGAAGTACGATGTGAAGCAGGAGTACAAACAGTCGGAGGGAGATCCCCACCAGAAGGCAGAGCGCAAGGCGCTCGCCGAGGAGCTCATCCTCCACGGGAGTCAGCAGAACGTGGCCAACGCCGATGCCGTCGTCGTCAACCCCGCGCACATCGCGGTCGCCATCAAGTACGACAAGGAGAAGGGCGGGGCGCCCAAGGTGGTAGCCAAGGGCATGCGCAAGCACGCCGAGGCCATCAAGGAGATCGCGCGCGAGCACGGGGTGCCAATTTTGAGGAACGTCCCGCTCGCGCAGGCACTGCACAAGCTCGACCTCGAGGAAGAGATCCCCGAAGAGCTGTACGAGGCGGTGGCCGAGGTGCTCAACTTCGTGTTCGAGTTGCGCGAGCGTGAGGCCAAGGCGGCGGAGGCGCGCCGCAGGTCCAAGGTGCCGAAGAACAACGAGAATCAGCCATCGGCCAGGCAACCGGTCCCAGTGCCGGCCAAAGGGCCGGGCAACCCGGTACGCTGAGCGCCGATACTGACGAGGTCCCTTTTTCCGGGGTTATTCGCCATGGCCAACGAGCTCCAAAAGCCGGTCCGGCGCTTCCCGTGGGTGACGCCCTCCGGCCAAGCCATCGGCACCGGCGGTGTCAGCGCCGACGAGATGCGCATCCACCAGGGCCAGAAGCCCCTGAGCCCCGACGTGGCGCCCATCGCGCAGCGCGGCCCGGTGGAGTTCATCTCGCCCTCGACCTCGTCGGAGACCCTGCGCTTGGCGGTGCCCGAGGCGGCGAACCCCTTCGCGACGCCCACGGGGCCACGCCACGACCACATGATGATCCGTCAGGTGCTGCAGCGCGCGGGCGGCGACACGTCGAAGGCGCTGACCAACGCGCTCAAGAACCTGCCTGCGGGCGTCAAGCCAGAGGACGGCGACCGCATGCGCGCGTCAGCGTCGCGCGAGCACAACATGCTGCAGCTCTTGAAGGGCTTGCAGGACATGCAGGAGCAGATCTACGCCCGCGTGGTGGGGCTCAACCGCGACGTGTAGCTCTAGAGCTCGTTTCAAAACCCCTCCCGTCGCGTGCATCGCGCCAGGCGGGCGATCACTGTGTTGCTGCGGGCCGACCATCCGTCGAGGATGGCCGGCTCCTCGCGCCTTGTGCTCACCCGCCTGGCGCGCGCCCGCTCGGTCCGGGGTTCTGAAACGAGCTCTAGGGCCGTTCGGCGCCGCCGCACTTGCTCTCTACGTTCTGCAGGTCATTGGCGTTGCTGATGGACCACAGGTCGCCCGCCATGTCGGCCTTGCCGCGCGCCTCGGCGCGGAAGCCGGTGGCGCTCCCCTCGACCAACACGTAGTCGTAGCGGATGGTCTGACCTTGGGGCTTGAACTGGAGTTGGGTCAGGTCGCTGGCGTAGCTGTTGTTCTCGCCGCGGAACATCTCTTGGGCAACGTAGAGCGACTTGAGGTTCGCCTTTGCTTCGCTCTGCTTGGAACGGCACTGGAACTTCACGAAATTCGGGATGGAGATAGCGGCGAGGACGCCACCGCACATGGGGACGAGCACCAGGTTCATCACGAGCGCGATGATGGCGAGCGTCTTGCCGCCGAGCGCGCCGTTGCTCTTGTTGATGCGAACCAGCGCGACGATCGCCAGGATCAAGCCGATCGGCATGCAAACGAAGCTCAACACCAACGCCACGATGGCGAGCGTGCTGGTGGGCGGATTGGACTGCGGTTGGCCCTGGACACCGTGCGACATGGATCTTCTCCCCGAGGCGCGCTACCTGAGCAGCCCAGATGAGCGAGCACAAGGCCCCAACCGAGCAAGAGGTCATCGAGTACATCCAGGGGACCGATCCGCGCACGGTGCACCAGACGCTGGGGCTGCGCATCACGCGCTTCGCCGCCGAAGGGTGCGTGGTCGAGACCGAGGTGAGCGAGCGGCTCTTCCAGCACGCAGGCATCGTGCACGGCGGCATCTACGCGCTCATGGCGGAGAGCGCGGCCTCCACGGCGGCCGCCTTTGCCGTCGACGTCAGCCAGTACCGCGTGGCGGGCCAGGAGATCTCTTGCTCCCACGTGCGGCCCGCCACCGGGGGCGCGCTGCGCGCCGAGGCCAAGCTGATCCACCGCGGCAAGTCGGCGCTGGTCTACCTGGCCACGGTCGAGAACGACGGCAAGCTCGTCTCCACCTGCCGGATCACCATGGCGGTGCGGCCCCACGCCGGATGACGCGTCCCGTCACAATGGGGCCGCCGGGAGCCTGGCCGGTCGTTCCCCAGCAATGACAAGCGAAACGTCGGTGGCTATCAGCCATCGAAGAGCGAAGTGCGCCGAGGAGCCATGACGTCCGTCGCCCCCGAGAAGCGAGCCCCCAAGTCCACCCCCGCCGCTCGGTCAGCAACGCTGCCCCAGGGGCTCGACGACGCGCGCCTCGCGGCCGCGCTCAAGAACATGCTGCTCGCGCGCATGCTCGACGAGAAGATGCTGGTGCTCATCCGCCAGGGGAAGAGCTACTTCCATATTGGATCCAGCGGCCACGAGGCGGTGCAGACCGCGGCGGCCTTCGCGCTGACCCCTGGCCGCGACTGGGCGTACCCGTACTATCGCGACCAAGCCCTGGTCACGGGCCTCGGCATGACCGCCTACGAGATCATGAGCTGCTTCCTGGCGCGCAGCGACGACCCCAACTCGGGTGGCCGCCAGATGCCGCAGCACTACGGCAGCCAGGCCCTCAACATCCCCACGCAGTCCTCCCCCACGGGCACGCAGTACCTGCAGGCCGTGGGCTGCGCCATGGCCTCGGTGCGAAACGCCCACAAGGCGGCGCCCAAGAACGGCCACAGCCCCGACTACGAGGTCACCGTGGTCGGCTCCGGCGAGGGCACGACCAGCCAGGGCGACTTCCACGAGGCGCTCAATTGGGCGAGCCGGGACCGCCTGCCGGTGATCTTCCTCGTCGAGGACAACGGCTACGCCATCAGCGTGCCCGTGGCGGAGCAGACCGCCGGCGGCGACGTAGCGAGCTTGGGGCGCGGCTACGGCAACGTGGAGACAGTGAAGGTCGACGGCTGCGACTTCGTCGCGAGCTACCAAGCGCTGTCGAACGCGGTGGCGCGCGCCCGCCGCGGCGACGGGCCCACGCTCGTCGTGGCCAAGACCGTGCGTCTCTTGCCGCACAGCTCGTCCGATGACCAGCGCAAGTACCGCGCCGAGGCCGAGCTCGCCCATGAGCGCGCGCGCGATCCCATCCCAGCGCTCAAGACGCTGTTGCTGGCGCGCGGCGCCGTCACCGACGCCGAGCTGGCGGCGCTCGAGGCCGAGACCAAGGCCCACGTCGACGCCGAGGCCGAGCGCGCCGAGGGGCGCGCCATGCCCGCGCGCGACACGGCGACGCGCCACGTGCTGTCGGAGACGCCCGAGCCCCCGCTGGTCGAGCCCGTGGTTGCTGGCGACGGCGTGGTGTTGGTCGACGCCATCAATCGCGCGCTCGCCGAGGAGATGGAGCGAAACGCCGACGTGCTCGTCTATGGCGAAGACGTGGGGGGCGACAAGGGCGGCGTCTTCACCGTCACGCGCGGGCTCACCAAGCGCTTTGGCCCCTCGCGCTGCTTCAACTCTCCGCTGGCCGAGAGCAGCATCGTCGGCACCGCCATCGGCCTGTCGCTGCGCGGCTACAAGCCGGTCCCCGAGATCCAGTTCGGCGACTACGTGTGGACGGCGATGATGCAGATCAGAAACGAGCTCGCCACCATCCGCTATCGCAGCAACAACGTGTGGAGCTGCCCCGCGGTGCTGCGCATCGCTGTGGGTGGCTACATCCACGGAGCGCTCTGCCACTCACAGAACATCGAGAGCTTCTTCGCGCACATCCCGGGCCTCAAGATCGCGCTCCCGTCGACCGCGCTGGATGCCTACGGCCTGCTCAAGGCCGCCATCCGCGGCGACGACCCGGTGCTGTTCCTCGAGCACAAGGGCCTGTATCGGCAGAACCACGCCAAGAGCCAGCTCCCGGTCGACAAGGACTGGCTCCTGCCCTTCGGCAAGGCTGCGGTGCGGCGCACCGGCGCCGACCTGACGGTCATCACCTACGGCATGCTGGTGCAGCGCGCCTTGGCCGCCGCCGACCAGCTCTCCGACGACGGTTACGCCTGCGAGGTCATCGACCTGCGCTCGCTCAACCCCGTGGACTGGGAGTGCATCACCGCGAGCGTGCAGAAGACCGGCAAATGTCTGGTGGTGCACGAGGACATGCGCTTCGTGGGCTACGGCGCCGAGATCGCCGCGGAGGTGTCGGAGCGCTGCTTCGAGCACCTCGACGGTCCGGTGCGGCGCCTGTGCGCCGAGGACACGCCGGTTCCCTACAACTGGGATCTCGAGGAAGAGATCCTGCCGCAGCCCGAGGATGTGCTCGCGGCCATGCGCGCGCTCCTGCAGTACTGACGACGCCGGCTACTCCTCGCCGCGGCCACGCTTGTCGCCGAAGATGCGCTCGTTGTCGCGTTGGGCCTCTTCCGCTTCGGCGGTCCAGTCGCGCTTGCGCTCGGGCGCCGCGAGG
The DNA here is from genome assembly GCA_020850995.1 of Deltaproteobacteria bacterium. GTDB lineage: Bacteria > Myxococcota > UBA727 > UBA727 > VGSZ01 > JACOUT01. Next base: position 49,873 of record JADZDP010000035.1, on the reverse strand, counting down.
AACTTCTCCCAGTGCATCTGTGCGATCGAGGTCAGGTCGACGCCGGGCGGCGAGGCCTTGATGTCGAGCTGCGCGCCCGCGAGGTCGAAGTCGAGCTCGAGCATGCGCCCCGCTGACAGGGCGTGGCGCTCGAGCGCCGCCGTGACCTCCTCGGGCGCCACGCCGAAGCCGCGCGCGACGTCGTGCAGGTGAGCGAAGCGCACGCGACCGCTGGCGTCGAGCCCGAGGTGGTAGGCGCAGAACAGCGCGAACGGGTCGATGGTGCTCATGACGCGGTAGCGTAGCTTTTCTCCGCGCTCGCGCCGTGGCAGGGTCGAGGCCATGCGCGAGCTGCTCTTGGTGCGCCACGGCCAGGCAGAAGCGGCGGCGTTCGGGGGCGACGCCGCCCGGGCGCTGACCGCGGAAGGGCGCGCGGCCATCGATGCGGTGGGGCGAGGGCTGGCTGCGCTCGGTCTCGTCCCCGACCTTATCTGGCACAGCCCCTTCGTGCGCGCGGCCCAGACCGCCGAGCTCCTCGCCAACGCGCTCGCGATCTCGTCGTCGCTGGTGCGGCAGGAGCCGCTCTTGGTCCCCGGGGCCTCAGGGGAGCGCGCCGCGCGCGCGCTCCGGGAGGCGTCGGCGCGGCGCGTCTTGTGCGTGTCGCACCTGCCCTTGCTGCCGGAGCTGGTGGGGCGCTTGGTCGGCACGCGCACCGATTTCGGCACCGGCACCGTGGCGCACCTGGCCCTCACGGAACCACACGGCGCGGCGCTGATCGGTCTATGGTCGGCCGCGCTGCTCGCACGTGTTCGTTGACGCCGTCTCATTGAGGTCGCCATGAAGAAGCTCTCGTTGGTGGTGTTGCTGGTGGCCGCGCTCGCAGGGTGCCCGCCGCCGCCCCCCACCAAGGGCGAGGGGCCCGCGCCCGCCGCTGACGGCGGGGTGGCGGCCGCGACGCCGAAGAGCCAGACCCGCATCGGCGCGCTGCCGCTGAGCTCGCCGGTGCTCATCGTCGAGGGCGTCACCTTCACCCGCGCCGATCTCGAGCGCGCCATCCAGCAGCACGCCGCCAGCATGGGCATGCCGCCGAGCGACATGGTGCCCGAGGTGCGTGACACGCTCGAGGCGCCGGCCTACGAGAAGATCGTCGACCGTCAGTTGTTCAGCACCGAGGCCAAGAAGCGCGGCCTCTGGCCGAGCGATCAGAAGGTGGCGGAAGAGCGCGAGAAGATCCTGCGCACCCTGCCGCCGTCGCTGACCATCGATGGCTTCTTCGCGAAGCTCGGCACCGACGACGTTGGCTTCCGCAAGGAGATCGCCACCGACGTGGCGCTCGGGGCTCTGTTCGAGGCGCTGCAGAAGGAGCAGAAAAAGCCCGACCCGAAGATCGTGAGGCAGTTCTTCGACGACAACAAGGACAAGTTCGTCAAGCCTGAGGCGGCGTCGGCCAGTCACATCCTCGTGCGCCTCGAGCGCGGCGCCCCGCAGGAGCAGGTCGAGAAGGCGCAGCAGCGCGCTGCCGAGATCCGCAAAGAGGTCGCGGGCAAGGACAAGGCGACCTTCGCGCGCGTCGCGCTCGCCAAGAGCGAAGATCCGCGCGTCAAAGACAACAAGGGCGACCTCGGCAAGTTCCCCCGCGGCGTGCTGGTGAAGGAGCTCGACCAGGCGGTGTTCGCGCTCAAGGACGGCGAGCTGAGTGAGGTGATCCGCACCGATTTCGGCCTGCACATCGTGCGTGGCCAGGGGATCAGCAAGGCAGGGCTCAGCACCTTCGACGAGGTCAAGGCCATGATCGAGGAGCGCGAGGGCGCCAAGCTCTTCGCCGCCAGCCTCGACGCGCTCGTGCTCGGCATGCGCAAGAGCGCGAAGATCGATCGCCTGGTGGAGCCCGCGCCCTCGTCGGTGATGCCGACGGGCAAGGCGCCGCCAGGAGCGGGCGCGCTGCCCGTGCCGCTCGCGCCCATGGCACCCCAAGGGTCGCCGCCGCCTGCACCGACGCCGCCACCAGCGCCCCCCGTGGTGGTGCCGCCCGGCGGGGCCACCGGCTGACGTCCACGCGGGTCGTTCTTCACGGCGACGGACAGGCGTCGTTGCGCTCGTCGTTGACCGGCAACAGCGCCACTACCACCACCTCGGTCCCCTGGTGACCCGCCAGGGGCAACGGGTCTGGCGTGCAGCCACGCATGGTGACGTCGTCGATGTCGCAGGCGTCGATGCGCTCGCAGCCCCAGACGTCGATGGTGAAGTCCTCGGTGGCGTCGACCACCTCGAGCGGCGGTAGCGCCATTTGCCGATCGCGATCGATGGCGAAGGCGGGCGTGCGGTCTTTGCCTTGGCGGTTCTCGAAGGTCACGCGCAGGGTCGCCAATCGCGAGGTGTCGACGGTGTCGCCGGCGGGGCCCTCCCCAGGTCGCAGCTGCAGCGAGATCTCGAGGCCGCCGCCGCATGCCGCTAGGCACGCGGCCATGAGCGTGGCCGCGGTGAGGAGCTCAGAGCTTCGAGGCATCGACCGTCACCTTCAGCTCCTTGGCGGCCTCGGTGGCGATGACCGCACCACCCACGGCGGCGACGGCCACCAGCACCAGGACGCCAGCGCCGACGCCCCCTAGTACCCACCACGCGCCGCCGCCATCGCCCGGCTCAGGCGCGGTCGCACCCTCGGCAGGCCCATCGGCGGATGCCTCGGAGGCCCAGGCGGCGCGCGCCTGGAAAAGCACGGCGCCGGGCGTGGCCGGACCCTCGCCGAGCCACCCGTGGACGCCCTTGGTCAGCGCCGCGACGGCGTCGTCGGCGCGGGCCTTGGCGTCGGACTTGCCGTGCACGCGCGTGCCCACCAGGCGGGTGGCGCCGCTCGACACGCGCGCCAGCACGAACAGCGAGCCCTGGTCGTCTTGCACCAGCGCTCCCACGACGACGTCGTCGCCGAGGTCACCTGCCTTGGCGAGCAGCGCGGCCTCGGCGACCGGCGCGGCCACGGCCATGCGCAGCGCGCGCGCGGGCTCGTTGCGTGGCTCGCCCACCTGTTCGTCGACACGAGCGCTGCCCGCGCTGACGGTGACGCGGCGCTCGCGGCGCTCGCCGTCGGCGCTGACGGCGACGAAGTGGATGCCGGCCAAGAGATCGCGCACCACCACGGGCGCGCGCCCGGCGGCCTTGCCGTCGACCACCACCTGGGCCCCCGGCGGCGTCGTCACCACCTCGATGTGCACGCGCGGCTTGGCCCACAGCTCCGCCACCAGCTCGGCCCAGCGCTCCGCCACCTTCTCGGGCGTGATGTCGGGGTCGAGCTTGGCCGAGGGCGCCACCGTGGCCAGGCGGCGCAGGTGCTCGTCGGCATCGGTGTCGCGGCCCAGCCGTCGCGCGGACACCGAGCGCAACACCATGGCGTCGGCGTACGACTGCCAGGCGGTGCCCGCGCGGAACGCGCCGGACGCCTCGAAGCGCGTGGCGGCGTCGGCGGCGCGCTGCTGCGTGCCCGCGAAGTCGCCCTCCAGGTAGCGGGCGCGGGCGTCGTCGAGCGCGGACTTCAGCACGGCGTCGGGCGCCTCTTCGGGATCGGGCAGGGGGGGCGAGCCGAGGTCGACGAAGCCCTGGCGTTCGAGCGCAGCACCGACGGCCACGGCGAGGCGCTCGGCCAGCCCGTCGAGCTGCGGATCGCGCGCCGCCACCCCCGCGAAGACGCCTTCGCTGGCGGTGGGAAGCGCACACACAACTACAGCAAGGAGCATGGGCACCGGCCGCACGATAGCGCGGATTCGGCCACGACGAACGCCGGTGGCCGCCGGCTGCCAGACGTGGTCTCCTCGGCACACGGTGCCCTCGAGCGTCGAGCCTCGCCCATCCGAGACCGGGTCGCCCTCGCTGGGGACCGGGGAGCAGCTTGGCCGCTACCGCCTGCTGAAGAAGATCGCGCGCGGCGGCATGGCCGAGGTCTTCGTGGCGCGTTCGTTCGGCGCCTGGGGCTTCGAGAAGACCGTCGCCATCAAGCGCATCCTCGACAAGTACGGAAACGACCCGGCCTTCATCCGCATGATGGTCGACGAAGCCAAGATCACGGTGCTGCTCAACCACCCGAACGTCGCGCAGATCATCGAGCTGGCAGAGCAAGACGGCGACTACTTCATCGTCATGGAGTTCGTGCCGGGCGTCTCGCTGTCGGCGCTATCAAAGCGCGTGCGCGAGCGCTCCGAGCGTGTGGGCTTGCTCGAGGGCTGCTTCATCGTCACCGAGACGCTGCAGGGCTTGCACGCGGCCCACGAGCAGAGGGACGGCACTGGCAGGCCGGCGCACATCATCCACCGCGACGTCAGTCCCCAGAACGTGCTCCTGTCGTTCGACGGGCACGTCAAGGTCATCGACTTCGGCATCGCGCGTGCGCGCCATCGCCTGGAGATGACCGAGGTCGGCACCATCAAGGGCAAGCTGCGCTACCTGGCGCCCGAGATGATCGACCCGCTGCGCTTCATGAAGTCCGGCGACTTCGACCACCGCGTCGACGTGTTCGCCGCCGGCATCGTGTTGTGGGAGCTCATCGCCAACCGCACGCTGTACGAGGGCGACGACGAGATGGCGGTCTACGATGCCATCACCGAGCGAGATGCCCCGCGTCTCGACGGGCTCAACCTGTGCGACCGCGCGCTGGCCAACATCGTGGCGCGTGCCTTGGCGCGCTCACCCGATGAGCGCTACGAGTCCGCCGAGGCCTTTGCCGACGAGCTGCGCGCCTACCTGTACCGCAGCGACCCCTCGTTCACGCACCGGCGTGTGGCCGGCGCGCTCACCAAGCATTTCCCCGCCGAGAAGGAGGAGCTGCTCGCGCTCGAGCGCGGGGCGCTCAGCGGGAGCAATCCGCCGGCGCGCGCGGCGCCAGCCGAGAAGCGCGGGTCGCAGCAGCAGGCAGCGGCGCCCGCCGCGCCCCCGCGCCCACCGGCGCCCGAGCCCCCCGCGCCCCCCGCGCAGGAGGCCACCAGCAAGGTTCGGCGCGAGCGGGCGCGCAAGAACGTCATCGACGTTGGTGAGGCTCGCGCCCCGGGAAACGCCGCGACGGTGGTGGCGGAGCTTCCGCGTGTCGAGGGCAGCGTCGCCGCAGGAGAGGGCGACGGAGTCCTGACGGTGAACACCCTGGTGTCGCGCTCCGGCAAGAGCCGCGTTCCCGAGCGCGCCGCCACCTTCGCCGCGGGCGCCGAGACCGTCACTGTGAACCGCGAGGCGCGCGCCAGCATGAGTGCGCGCCGTGGCGAGAGCGGCGCGAGCCCGTCGGCGCCAAGCGCGGGCGCCCCTCAGGGCGGCGTCGACGACGCCACGCTCGGGCCCTCCTTGCCCGATCAGACCAGCGAGGGTCCCACCGGCGATTTCTCGGCGCTGCTCGCCCCAGTCGGCGCCACGGTCTCGACGCCCGACCACGTCTCGGGCGCACGGCCGCGCCGGCTCACGATCACGGACGCGCTGCGCCGCTCCCCGTGGGCACCGTGGCTGCTCGCCGCCGCCACCGGCATCGGCATCGCGCTCATCGCGGTGGTGGTCCATGCGCTGTCACGGCCGGCCACGCCGCTCTTGCCACCCCGTCCCACCAAGCAGCCAATCGCGGTCGTGGTGGCCACCGACGCCCCCTTTGCCGTCGTTGTGCGCGCTGGCGTCGAGCAGCCGGCGCCGGCGCGCTTCGAGGCGCTCCCCGGTGACGCCTTCGAGGTGGTCGTCAGGGCGCCCGGCTTTCACGAGGAGGTTCGGCGCGTGGTGGTGCCGCCCGACGCGATCGCCGGTTTCACCCTCGACGTGCCGCTCCTGGCACCAGCGCGGCCCCTGGCGGTCCGCGTGGTGCCGAGTGACGCGACCATTTCGGTCGACGACCAAGCCTGGTCGCCAGACGCGACCTACCCGGTCGGGGCCATCGTCAAGGTGCAGGTGAGCGCGCCGGGCTTTGTCACCGTGCGGCGCGAGCTCGAGGTCAAGGCAGACGGGCCCTTGGAGCTGTCGCTGGAGCTGCGCCCCGAGGACGCGGCGATCAAGCCGGCGGCGGCCCTCCCAGTGGCGGAGCGCCCAAAGAGCGAGCGGCAGAAGGTGACGCGTCCGAAGGTCGAGCGCCCGAAGGCCGACGTCACCGCGAAGCTCGGCACGATCAAGATCAAGACCAAGCCCTTCATCACCGAGGTGACCATCGATGGGCGGCGCCAGGCCGACACCACGCCACTCACCGTCGAGCTACCCGCAGGAAAGCACGTCGTGGTCGTGCGCCACGCGGCGTCCGGTCAGTCGAAGAGCGCGACCTTGACCGTCAAGGCGGGCGCCGTGGTGGAGCACACCTTCACCTTCGAGCCGCGCTGACGCCGCAGCCGCGGATCATTCGTCGGTGACCAGCTTGCCGCCGCCCTCGTCGAGCTTCTTGAGCGCGTCGTCGCCGGCGGGGTTGGCCGGCGACGTCGGCTCGTCGGCCGGTGCCTTGGCGCCGCCGGCCGCGGCGTCCTTCGGCTTGGCGGCGCGCGCGCGGTCGAGCGTCTCCGACAGCCCGAGCATCGGCACCACCTCGACCTCGGCGACGTGCGTGTCGTCTTTCTTGTCGCCGAGATAGACGCTCTCGATGCGCAGCTGCAGCTCCACCACGCCCTTGCGGTTGACGGGGATGTAGAGCACCTGCGCCTTGTTCTCGCACGTAAACTCGATGCGATCGCCGATGGCGTCGATGCCGAGCGAGGAGAAGTCGATGCCCGCAGCGGTGTCGCCCACGTCGGCCTCGGTCTTGGCGCGCAGCGAGCCCCGATGGATGCGGTTCGAGTCGAAGAAGGCGCGCGAGCCGGCGCCGCTCCCCGAATGAATGCCGACGTAGCCGACGTCGGTGGGCTTGGGCAAGGTCAGCGTCAGCGTTTGTCCGATGCCCGTGCCGGCCGACCCCTCGGCCCACGAGCTAGCGAGGTCGCCGTCGATGGCGCGCTCGGGGCTCGTCCCCGGCGCCGAGGACGTGGCGGTGGCACGGATGCCGGCGTGCAGGCTGCCCTTGTCCGAACGGAGCTTGAGCTCTTCGCCCGGTGACCACACGAGCTGCTTGCGGTCCGTGAGCAGGATGCCGAGCTTCTTGCCCGAGACCCGGACCTTCTCGCACAGGGTCTCGTCGAGCTGGACATGGAAGGCGGGGCGCAGGTCGGGGGCGCGCCCGCTGAACACGGCCACGCCGCTGGTCTGCTGCGTTCGACCCGTGTCTTCCCGATAGCAGACGATGGTCTCGTCCTTGCCGTCGCCGTCGAGGTCACCGGTGGACATGTCCACCACCACGAAGGCGCTCGACAGAGCGGCGAGCCACGGGCCGTTTTCGCTCGCGGCCGCGGCGTTCGCTGATGTGGCCGCGAGCGCGGTCAGGGCGACCGCGACCGGGAGGCGTAGCGAGGTACGCATTGGTGCGAGTATGGATCGTCGTTGCGGCACGTCAATTTCTCGTTCAAAGAGCCCGTTGTACGAGGGCTTGGGAGAAGACGTTTCCCCCGCCAGGAGCATTCGGTGACCGCGCTCATCACCTGTGGGCATACCCGCGCCGGCCTGGCGGCGACCCGCGCGCTCGGTCGGGCCGGCATCGCGGTGGCCGTGGCGGCCCCGGTGCGGCCGGCGCTGGCCATGTGGTCACGGTATGCCACCTCCACGCTGCTGGTGCCCGACGCAGGCGGCGAGGCGCAGCGCTTCGCCGAGGCCGTGGGCGACGAGGCCGCCGGCCGCCACTGCGATCTGGTGCTGCCCGCCACCGACGACGCGCTCTGGGCCCTGTCGCGCTGGCGCGAGCTCTTGCCGGCGTCGGCCCTGCGCGCGCTGCCCTCGCACGACGCCGTTACGCGCGTGCTCGACCGCACCGCGCTCTACGACCGCGCCCGTGCGCTCGGCATCTCGACCATCGACGCCTTGCGCATCGACGTGCCCGACGCCGTGGAGCCAGCGTTGCTGCGCATCGACGCGGAGGGCGCCTTGCCGCTCTTGGTGCGCCCCTTGGTGCCCTGGGTTGAGCGGGAGGACGGCACACGCCGCGTGGCCGAGACCATCCCAGTCGAGAGCATCGCGGAGCTGCGGCGCCTCTTGTACGCGCGCGAGGACCTCGTCACCGGCGGCTGTCTCTTGGAGCCGCGCCCGCCGGGGCGTTGGTTCGGCTACGGCGCAGTGTGCGACGCGGGCCGCGTGCTCGGCGAGGTGTTCCAAGAGCGCCTGCGCGAGCGCGGCGACCTCTCGGGGGTCTCGAGCCTGGCGCGCACGCTGCCACCCGACGAGCGCGTGCGCGCCCTGGCCGTGGCCGTGCTCGAGTCGCTCGGTTGGCAAGGACCGGTGCTGGTGGAGATGCACCAGGATCCCGCGGGCACGCTGCGGCTGCACAACGTCATCGGGCGCATCTGGGGCAGCATGCAGCTCGCCATCAACGCGGGGCTCAACGTGCCCGTGCTGTGCGACGGGCTCGTGCACGGTCGCCTCCCCGAGCTCGTGCACGTGGCCGAGCCCGATCACCTGTGGCGTTGGATCGTCGGCGATCTCGAGGTCATGGGGCGCCGCGCGCTGCGCCTGGTGGGGCGCGTGGACGGCGCCGGCGAGCTCAAGGCGCGTGTGCGCGCGTTCGCTGAGATGTTCCGTGTGGGCGAGCTGCTCGACGCCGAGCCCGACGTGTGGGACGCGGGCGACCCCTTGCCCTTCGTGCTCGAGGTCGAGCACCGCATCGAGGAGACGCGCCGGCAGCGACGGGCGCGGGCGCTGTTGACGTCGTAGTTGGTCGAGCGCGTGCTACAGGCGCAGCACCAAGAGCGCCACCACTACCAGGAACGCGAGCGTGCCCACGCCGACCAGGAGCTGCGCGCGGTCGATCTTGACCAGCGCGAGCATGCGATCCCGCTCCGGACCCGTGTCGTCGCGCGCGAGGCGTCTGACCTCGGCAAAGTTGCCAAGCTGGAACGCCCGGTCGATCGCGGGCGACGCTGCATCGGTGCTCGACGGCACGGCCGCGCTCGTGGCGCCCGCGCTCTGCTCGCCTTGTGCCTTGTGCTTCTTCTTCTTGGCCACGGCTACCTCGTGCTCTTGGGCGCACGCAGCGCGCCGCCGATGACGACCCCGGCGGGCTTGGTGCGCAGCCACGCGCGCGCGTCGCCCCGGTCGGCGGCAAGCGCGGCGTCGTCGGCGAACAGGCTGACATCGAAGAACATGCCCGGCGTCAGCGCGCCGAGGTGCTGCTCCATCCCCACGGCGTAGGCCGAGCCGGCGGCGAAGGCGGCGAGCGCCTCGCGCTGCGCGACGCGCTGCTCGGGCAGGAAGCCCGCGGGTGGTTGGCCCTCGGCGTCTTGACGCGTGAGCGCCGCGTAGATGCCGAGCTGCGGTCGCTCGTCTTCCACCGGCGCGTCCGAGCCGAACGCCAGCGCCACGCCCTGCTGCAGCATGCTGCGCCACGCGTACGCACCCGCCAGGCGACCCTTGCCCACGCGCGCTTCGGCCCAGCGCATGTCGCTGGTGGCGTGCGTGGGCTGCATGGAGGCGATCGCACCGCGGCGCGCGAAGCGCTTGATGTCGCCGGGATCGACGAGCTGTGCGTGCTCCACGCGGTCGCGCACGCCGGCGGGCGCGGGCGAGGCGTCGAAGGTGTCGAGCACCACACGGTTGCCGCGGTCGCCGATGGCGTGAATCGCCGCCGCGAAGCCCTTGTTGTGCACGGCGCGCACGCGCTCGAGCAGCAGCTTGGGCTCGGTGAGCAAGAGGCCAGTGTTTCCCGGGTCGTCGCTGTAGGGGGCGAGCAGCGCGGCGCCGCGGCTGCCCATGGCGCCGTCGGCGTAGAGCTTGACGCCGAGCACGCGCACGCGCGCGGTGGGCGCGCGCACGCCGAGCTGATCGAGCGACCCGGCCTCGGCGCCGTCGAGGTAGACGAACACGCGCGTGGGCAGCTTGCCTGCCTCGTCGAGGCGCACCAGCGCGCGCAGCGCGGCCAACGACATTCCTTGATCGGTCACCGACGTGAGCCCGCCGTCGGCGCAGGCCTCGAGCCCGGCCAAGAGGAAACGCTCGATGTCGGCATCGGACGGCGCTGGCAGCTTCTGCTCAGCGAGGTCGATGGCGTTGTCGATCAGGACACCGGTGGGCTCGCCCTTGTCGTCTCTGTGGATCTTGCCGCCCGGTGGGTCGCGGGTGTCTTTGGTGATGCCGGCCAGCGCCAGCAGCTGCTTGTTGGCGAGCGCCGCGTGTCCGTCGACGCGCGAGAGCAGCGCGGGCTTGTCGGTGGCGCCCTCGAGATCGCGCGCGCTCGGCCACGCGCCGCCGGCGAACAGGCTCTGGTCCCAGCCGCGCCCGCGCACCGCGGTGGCGTCCTTGTGCTGTGCCACCCAGTCCGCCACGCGCTTTTTCAGCTCCGCCGGTGACTTGGCACCGAGGAGCTGCACCTGCGCCCGTGCCTGGCCGATGCCCTGCACGTGCAGGTGCGCGTCGTGCAAGCCCGCCACGGCGAGCGCGCCCGGCAGCTTGACCAGGGGGTACAGGCCCGCCGGTGGCGCGTGCTTGAGGAGCGCGCGCACCCGGCCGGTCTCGTCGACGAGCACGGCCGCGGCCTCGGGCACCATGGACTCGCCGGTGACGAAGCGCGGGCCCACGTAGGCCGTGAGCTTGGTGCCGACGGGGATGTCTGGGTGGGGCGAGGGTTTGCTCATGGGCTCGGCAGCGGCGGCTGGCCCCGCCAACGACGCCGCGAGCAGCAGGGCTGGCAGCGTGGGGACGTGTGCGCGCATGACGCGGTCTCTCCTGCCGCGGGCGGGCCGTCAACCGTGCTCGCCGCCCCTGGCGCGACGCACTGCCAGCGCCTCCAGTCGCTCCTTGATGGCGCGCTCGTGGCCAAGGCCGCGCGGTTGGTAGTAGTGGCGGCCACGCAGGCGCTCGGGCAGGTAGTCGGCGACGACGTAGGCTCCCTCGAAGTCGTGCGGGTACTTGTACTCCACGCCGTAGCCGAGCTCGGCCATGAGCGTGGTGGGGGCGTTTCGCAGGTGCAGCGGCACCTCGAGGGCGCCGTGCTCGAGCACGTCTTTGCGCGCGCCCTGGTAGGCCAGCAGCACGGCGTTCGACTTGGGCGCCGTGGCGAGGAAGGTGGTGGCCTGGGTGAGCGCCAGGGCGCCCTCGGGGAGGCCCACCACCTGGAAGGCCTGCAGCGCGTTGACGGCGACGACGAGGGCCATGGGCTCGGCGGAGCCGATGTCTTCGGAGGCGAAGATCACCAAGCGCCGCAGGATGAAGATGGGGTCCTCGCCGGCCTCGATCATGCGCGCGAGGTAGTGCATGGCCGCGTCGGGGTCCGAGCCGCGCAGCGACTTGATGAAGGCGCTGATGACGTCGAAGTGCTGCTCGCCACCCTGGTCGTAGAGCAACACGCGCTTGCTCACCGCATGCTCGACGTGCTCGCGCGCGATGGTGTGGCTGCCGTCGGCCTCGGCCATGTCGGCCGCCACCTCGAGGGAAGTGAGCACGCGGCGCGCGTCGCCGGCGGCGGCGGCCAAGAGCGCGCGGCGCGCCAGGTCGTCGAGCGCGAGCTTGCGCGCGCCCAGGCCGCGCTCGACGTCGCCAAGGGCGCGATCGAGCAGCGCCGCCAGGTCGGCCGCGGGGATGGGCTTGGTGACCAGCACGCGGCAGCGCGACAAAAGCGCGGCGTTGACCTCGAAGGACGGGTTCTCGGTGGTGGCGCCCACCAGCGTCACCACGCCCTTCTCGACGTGCGGCAAGAGCGCGTCTTGCTGCGCCTTGTTGAAGCGGTGGATCTCGTCGACGAACAAGAGCGTGGGCTCGCGCCGCTCGTGGCGCGCGCGGCGCGCGTCCTCCACCGCCTCGCGGATGTCCTTGATGCCCGCGAGCACCGCCGACAGGCGCACGCAGCGACCTTTCACCTCATGGGCCAAGGCCTCGGCGATGGTGGTCTTGCCGGTGCCCGGCGGGCCCCAGAGGATGATCGAGGGCACGCGGCCCTGGCGCACTGCGCGCTCGAGCAGCGAGCCTTCGCCCACCAGGTGTGGCTGTCCCACGACGTCGGCCAGCCGCCGCGGGCGCATGCGCTCAGCGAGCGGCACGCCCGTGACGTCGTTGTCGGCCGCGTGCTCGAAGAGATCCACGGCGCTTCTCATACGGCCCGCGCGCGCGCAAGTCGACCGCGGTTGCGACACCTCGGCGTTTTGTGTCACGGCCTGTCAGCGCGCGGCCACGGTCCAGGGCGCCGGCGGGAAGTACACGCGCGTGCTCTCGTCGCCGTCGATCTCGGAGCTCGAGGCGCTTGGGTGCAGCGTGCCGGCAAGCGTTGGGACCACCGTGAAGCGCGCCACGAAGGCGCTGCCCTGCTCGCGCTCGGGCGTGGTCAGCACCACGCGTCCCTCCTCGAGGTCGAAGGACTGGATGGTGCCCGCCTCGACCAGCGCGTCGAGCGAGGACTTCACCGCGTCGACGCCGGCGGGGAGCGCCTGCTCGATGCGCAGCCCGGCGCCGTCGGGCGCGGTGGCGCGCACGGTCAAGGTCGCGGGCCGCCCGACGGCGAAGGAGGGGCGATCGAGCTCCAGCGCGAGCCCCGCGTCGGGCGGCGGCGCCGGCCAGGGCGTGGCACCGTCGACGGACGCCACGAAGGAGAGCCCGGGCACCGGCGGATCGGCGCGCACCTCGAGCGTCAGCGGGCCACCGGTGGTGGCGAGCGCGGCCTCGATGTTCGCCTGCTCCTTGAGCTTGTCGCCCTCGAGCGTCGCGGTGCCGAGCGTCTTGCCCTCGCGCGCCAAGCTGACGACCACCTTGGCGGGCAGCGGATCGGTGAACAAGAGCGCCACCGCCTCGATGGCCTTGGCGTTGGTGGCGCCGTCGCCGAAGCCCGCGCCCGGCCGCCACGCCGACAAGAGCGCGGCGCCAAGGTCGGGCAAGAGCAGGCTTGCCGAGGGGCGATCGTGCAAGGCCAGCACGGCGAGCGCGGTGGCCTCGGTCTCGGTGGGCGCGCCGCCGTCGGCGCGCAGCACGCCACCGGGTACGGGCAAGACACGCGCGCCGTCGTCGCGCGCGACCAGCGCGTCGGTGACGCGCTTGGCGAGCTCGTCGGCGAGCTGCCCGTCGACGGCGCCGGAGGCGAGCACGGCGGCGGCGGTGTAGGGATCGTCGATCTGGCCTGCGAAGCGCTCGAAGGCGCCGCCGGCGCGCAGCATGGCGGCGCGCGTCGCTTGCGCGTCGGTGCCGGTGCGCAGCACCGCCAGGCCGTCGGTCGTCGTCACCAGCACGCGCTGCACGGTCCAACCGTTACCGCCGCCGAAGCTGCCATCGGGGCGCTGCGCGCGCGCCACGATGCCCGCGAGGTGCGCGCCGTTTCGGCCGATGAGCGTGTCGGCCGGGTGGCGCAAGGCGCCGGGCGCGAGCTTGAGCGCCGTGAACAGATCGGGATTGATGGCGGCGCGCGCCAGGCGCTGACCGGCGACCCGCGACAAGCGCAGAACGGTCTCGGGCTCGACGGTGGCCTTGAGCGCGGCCGCCAGCGCGGGCGCGCGGCCTGTGAGCGCCAACAGGTAGCCGTCGTCGTCGATGGAGCTGCGCGCGGACGCGGACGCCAGCTCGGCGCGCAAGAGCGCCAGCGCGCCTGGCAGCACCGTCAAGGAGACGCGCGAGCTGCCCGCGAGCACGCGCTCGGGCAGCGCCAGCGTCACCGTGCGCGGCGCCGCGAGCGTACCGCCGCGCTCGACGTGGTACGGCTGGCCGGCCGAGCGCACCGGGATGCTGCGCACCACCGAGTCCTCGCCGGGCACGCTGGCCTCGACGGCGAGGGTGCCGGGCTCGCCGGCCTCGAGCCACGTGAGCACCGTGGCGGTGCCGCGGGCGTCGATGCGCACGTTGGCGGGCGCGCCCGATACGCGCCCGCCGTCGGCGCGCACCGTCAGGGGGCGCGACAGCGCAGCGTCGGTGGCGTTGACCACCTGGATGGGGAGCTGCACGCGGTCGCCGGCCACCAGGTAGGGCGGCACCACGGCGTCGACGGAGACGGGCAGGTCGCTGGCGAAGCGCGTCACGCTACCGGCTTGCGCGCCTTGGCGCGAGTGCGCGAGCGCGAGCACGCGCCAGGTGGTGAGCCGATCGGGCACTGGCACGTCCAGCGCCGCAGCGCCCTGCTCGTCGGTGACGACGCGGGGGGCGAACAGCATGGTCTCGGGGAACCAGGCGCGCGTGGGCGTGGACGCGGGGGTGGTGGCGGCACCGCCGCCCTCCATGGGCGCGTCGAGCGACGCCGTGGCAGGCTCCTCGTCCCTGCTCCCGATGGCCTCGCTCTTGTCGGCCTTGGCCGCGCGCTTCTTCGGCGCCGGCGCCGAGGGCTTGGAGGCGGAGGGGGCACCGGCCATGGCCATCTCTCGCTGAACCTCATCGGCGACTGCGGCCGCCTCCGGGTCCGCCGGCGCGGGCTCGCTGGCGCGGTCGAGCTTGCCGCAGGCGACTACGACGATGGTGAGCCAGAGCGCGGTGCTCGCGCGCAAGACGCGGTTCATGATGCACTCCTGCGCACGAAGGGAACCCAGGCCTCCACGTCCTCGGGCAGCCGTGTGCCGTCGGCGACCACCACGCGCGGATCCGTGAGCGCCACCAGCTCGTCCGGGAGCACCGCGAGCGAGAGCGGGCGCCCGAAGGCATCGGTGACCGTGCCGCCCTTGGCCTTGGCTGCGGCGAGCGCGCGATCCCAGAGCCCGAGCATCTTCTTCGGCGTGAGCTTCTCGTCCTTGGGCGCCTCGTGCTCGAACGCGCGCACCTCGCCGTAGAGCGCCTCGAGCACCGTGTAGAAGCGGTCGGCCAGCGGTGCCAGCGGGTCCAACGACGACGACGCGCTCGAGTTGACGCTGGCGTCGAGCTCGTCGGGCGTGGGCACCTGCGAGACCAGGAGCACGGTGGCCGCGGCGGCGTTCTTGCCGCGGATCCGGCCGAGCGCGAGCGCCGTGGCGTCGAGGGCGTCGAAGGCGCGCCGCTGCATCTGCACCGTGGGTAGCACGCGCTCGAGCGCATCGGGGCCGGGCAGCGTCGTGAGCGTCGCCAGCGTCTCGTCGACACCCACCAGGGTGACCGCGGCCTTGGTGCCGGCGTCGTTGGCGCGCGTGCTGATCGTGAGGTGGGCACGCTCACCGGGCCGGTAGCTACCTTTGTCGCTGGCCACGGCAACCTGCAGCGCGCTTTGCCTGGGCACGAAGACGCGCGCCACGGCGCCGCCGAACCGTGCCTCCCACCATCCGGTGCGCTCACCCGGCAGCGCGAAGCGAGCGACGCGCTTCTCCGGGTCGACGTCGGCCTCGAGGGTCTGATCGGTGTGCGAGAGCGCGAGCTTCTTTGGCAGCTCGCCGCTGAAGTCGGGGCCACGCAAGAGCTCGATGGTGAGCTCGGCGCCCGCCTCGGCGACGACGGTGGACGGTCGCAGGCGCAGGGGCGGCACGGCGCCGGGCTGGAGCCGCAGCTTGGTCTGGCCGAGGGCCTCGCCGCCCGAGCGCGCCGACACCAGAAGCTCGTAGCCGAGCATCATGGTGGGCTCGGGCTTTGGCGGGGCGCCAGGCACGTCGACACCGCCCACCGACAGGCGCACGGCGCCGATGCCGCTTCGCTGCACGGCCTCCTGGCCCTCGTCGCCGTCGTCGCCGTAGCCGTCGTCCTCTCGGTGGACCAAGGGCGGCAGCGTGGTGCCTTCGAGGCGCGCCAGGCGCCCCTCGATGCAGGCGGTGCGCGTTGCGTCCAAGAGCTCGCCCGACTCCGTCGCTTGCGGGTCACGGGCGAACTGCAGCGAGAAGCGGCCGTCCACGAGGTCCCACACCAGCATGCGCGGCAGCACGCGGTCCTCGGTGAGCGCGCCGAGGCAGGTGCGGGCGTCGCGCGCGGCGCGCTCGAGCTCCCGGCGCAGGCGCGGGGGCAGCGAACCAGCGGACTCCTCGACGCCCAGCGTGGCGCTGGTGCTCTGCAGGCTGTACTCGAGCGAGAAGATGCGCACGCTTGCAGCTGCCGCCACGCTGCGGCCGCTCAAGGTCGACGCCACGCAGGCGCTGGCGTCGTCGCCGCGATCGGCGATGGCGCGCGCCACGCGGCCGCTTGGTTCCACGCGCAGCGTGACGTTGGCCGTGGTCTCGCCGTCGGCGTAACGCGTGCACGGGGACACCACGGTGTTCCAGCGGTCGACGGCGGTGATGTCGGCGAGCGAGACCTCGCCGCCGCCGAGCGCGTCTGCCAGCGACGTGCGCTCGACCGCGGGGCTCTGCGGCGGCATGCGCACGGGCATGGGCGGCACCAGCACGTTCACCGCGGGGCCCGGGTCGAGCTGCAGCGCGGCCACACCGTCTTCGTCGGCGTCGACCACCACGCCCTTGTCGCGCTTGTCCCAGGCGCGCTTGACCGTGACGCTGGCGCCGCCGAGCGGCGCGCCGGCGGCGGTGGTGACGCGCAGGTACACGCGGTTATTGAGCCCCTCCGCGAGGCCGCCGTCGAATTCGGTGACGGCAGCGACGTCGATGGCGTCCTCCGCCAGCAGCACGGCGCTGGTACCGACCTCCTGATCGCCGGTTTCGTCGGTGGCGGTGGCCGTGAGGTTGAGCGCGACCTTGCCCATCAGGTCCGGTGGCACGCGTGGCAGCGTGAGCTCCGCTTGACCGCTCGCGTCGGCGCGCGCCTCGGCCGGCAGCGCGAGGGTCCAGGCTGGCGGCGGTGGCCAGTCGCCGTCGACGCGCCAGGTGAGCGCGAGCGCGGCGCGCACCGGTTGACCGGAAGCGGAGGTGACCCGCACGCGAACGCGCGGCTCGTCTCTGCGGCCGAAAAACGAGCGCAGCGGCTCGATGGACACGGTGAAGCGCGGCAGCGTGAAGGGCTCGACGGTGACCGACACTTCGTCGAAGGCGCCGCCGCTGTCGTAGCGCACCGTCCAGGTGCCCTCAGGTGCGCTGGCGTCGAGCGGCAGCTCGCCCTCGACGACGCCGAAGTCGCCGGCGGGCGCGCGCTCCTCGAGCACCACGGTGCCTGCGGGATCGCGCACCGACCAGCGCCCGGGGCGCCCGTCGAGCGGTACCAGGTCGCGCGCCCGCAGCACGAGGGCGCGCATCTTGATGGTGTTGCCGGGCTCATAGAGTGGCCGATCGGTGAGCACGTGGATGCGCGCCGGCGCATACAGCGGCACCGGGGCATCCAGCGTGGCCTCGCCGAGCTTGGTGGTGGCGCGCGCGCGCAGGAGGTAGTCGCCGTCGGGAAGATCGGCGCGCAGGGTGACCCAGCTCGCGTGGCCGATGTGGCCCGGCAGATCCTTGCGGTCGACCGTCAGCGCGTCCTTCACCTCCTCGGGCTCGCTCTTGCCAACGCGCCACCAGGACCAGATCACGCCGGTGGCGTCGAGTGGCGCCGTGCGCACGTCGATGCTGCCTTCGGTCACGTACTGCACGAGCGGCATAGCGGCGACCAGCGCCTTCTGCCCACGGCGCAAGCCACCAGCGTCGATGCTGAGCCCGACGTGGGTCTCGCCATCGGGGCACTGGTCGATGATGGCGCCGGTGCGCAGCCAGAAGCCGACGCAGCGCGTGCTGCTCAAGTAGAGCGCGATGATCCCGAAGACCACCACGCCGGCCACGATCAGGGAGCGGGTGCGAAGCGTCATAGGCCCGGGAGCCTAGAACGGATCGAGGCAGCGAAAGGTCTGTCGCAGCGTCGGGCCCGCGCGACGCGGGTGCGCGCGCCCGACCGTCTGCACCGCCGCCGCAGCTCAGCCAGCGGTCTCGAGGGACGCGGCGATGAAGGTCGCGACGTCGTCGTGGGACGCCAGCCCGAGCGGCTCGAGGGCCGCGAGCACGCGGCGTGCGTCGGCGGGCCGATCCTCGCGCCGCTTCTGCAAGAGCGAGAGCACGAGTTCGACCACAGGGCGCGGCAGATCCCGGCGCAGCTCGCCGAGGTCCGGCGGCGGCGCGTGCAGCACCGCGTGCAAGGTGGCGACCTCGGTGGGACCGCCGAAGGGTCGCTGCCCGGTGAAGAGCCAGAAGAAGGTCGCGCCGAGCGAGAACAGGTCCACGCGGCCGTCGATGGGATCGCCACGGATCTGCTCTGGGGCCATGAACGGGATCTTGCCCTTGAGCTCGTCGCGCGCGGTGATGACGGTGAGGTCGTCGCGGCGCGCCACGCCGAAGTCGAGGATCTTGGTGAAGCCCGCCGTGGTGGCGAACAGGTTGTCGGGCGAGATGTCGCGGTGCAGCAGGCCGAGCGAGCGCCCGTGATCGTCGGTCTGCCCGTGCATGACCGCCAGGCCGCGCGCCGCGTCGCTGAACATGCGCAAGAGCACGGGCAGCGACGGGTCGCGGCGGCGGAGCTTCTGCAGGCTCAAGCCGTCGAGGCGCTCCATGACGATGAACAGCTCGTCGCCGTCGCGCTGCAGGTCGAAGATCTGCACGATGTTCGGGTGGCTCAGGGTCGCCGCGATGCGCGCTTCGCGGATGAACATCGAGACGAACTGCGCATTGTCGCGCATGTCGCTCGCCATGCGCTTGAGGACGACCTCTTTCTCGAAGCCCTCGGCCCCTTCCTGCGACGCGATGTACACCTCGCCCATGCCACCCTTGCCGAGCAGCCCCTTGACTACGTAACGGCCGAGCCGGGTGCCGCCGCGCACGGTGCTGACGGCGTCGTGCGAGGTCTTTGGCCGCGAGTACACGCCCGAGGGTTTGCGCGTGAAGATCTCCGCCTCTTCTTGCGACTCGGGCAAGGGCGAGTCGTCGAGGGTGAGCTCGCCGGCAAACAGGCCTTCGATGGGGCTCGGCGCCGCCAAGGCTGCCACCTCACGATCGAGGGGCACGACCGCCGGCGCGGGCGCCGCGCGCACGAGCGCATCTCGAAACGACGCGCGCTCGGGGACGGCCGCGTAGTCGTCGAAGGCAACCACCGCCGCCGCCATGCTGCGGTAGCGCTGCAGCCCAAGCGCGACGCGCGGACCGAGCACGGCGGCGCGCTGCGGGAGCATGGCGCGGCCGTAGGCATCCTCCGTGGTGCGCAGCGCTCCATGGAGGCGCCCGAGGGCCTCGCCGGGCTCGCGCACGTGGAGATCGAAGAGCTCGATGGTCAAGGCGCGCTTGGCCCGCACCGCCACGATCCGTCGCAGCCAGACGAGCAGCTGGGCGCTCCCGATCGCGCGGGCACACAGGTCGTCGTCGCCGAGGGGCAAGAGCGCGTCGACCACCGAGCGCCGGGCCTCGCGTAAGTACTCCTGGTCGGCGCGCGCCTCCTGCTCCACCACCTCTTCAACGCGATTGCGCACGCGGAAATGCTGCGCGCACACCGCGGCCAGGCGCCGCGCCTCGCTCTCGGCCTCGTCGAGCTCCTGGCGCGCAGCGTCGTGGGCTTGGTGCGGCGCATCGGGCTTGCGCTTGCCGGCGCGCACTTGCTCCCAGCGCTCGAGGAAGCCCGGCTCCGCGCGCTGCTGTTTGACGACGACGCGTAGCTCGCCGAGCCTGCGCTCGAGGTCGCGCCGGCGGGTCTGTGCGTCCACGAGCTCGTGGTCGTCGAGGAGCTCGCTGCGCAGTTGCTGCAAGGTGGCGTGCAGCTCGACGAGGTAGCGATCGCGCTCGCCGATGACGGCGTAGGGCGCAACGACGTCCGATCCGACCAAGCGCGCGGCGCCGGCCAGCGCGTCGGGTGTCAGCGCCGGGACCAAGCCTTCACCCACCGTGGCCCAGCAGGTGCGCTCCTCGGTGTCGACGGCACGCAGGTGCGCCGCGTGCTCGGTGGCGCAGGCGACCACGTCGGTCCAGACGCGTTCTACCGCGGCGATCGTCGGGTCCCCAGCATCCATGTGGCGCAGTGTACTTCTGATCCGCCGGCAGCGGACCCAGTCACGCGTGCCTCACGCCGGCAGCGTGTCCGCCGGCCCCGTGGGCGCGATGCACGCGGCGTCGTCGTTGCGCACGTTGCCCACGCGCCGGTCCACCGGAAAGAAGCGCAGACCCGCGATGTCGCGCGGCACTCGCAGGCTCGCAAGGTCCACGGTGCGAGCGACGTCGAGCCACTCCTCGATGCGCGCGCCATCGGTGCGCGGGTCGAGGATCACAGGCATGCGATCGTGCACTCGCGCGGCCAAGGCGTTCGGCGCCATGGTGACGATGGTGCACGACTCGATGGGCGCGGCGCCGTCGTTGGGCTGCCAGCGCGCCCACAGCCCGGCGTAGGCGAAGGGGCGCGCGTCGTCGAAGCGCACCAGCACCGGCCGGCGCGCGCGCGCTGGGCCCACCCACTCGTAAAAGCCGTTGCTCACCACCAGGCAGCGGCGCTTCTGCAAGCTCGTCTTGAAGGCGTTCTTCTCGAACAAGGTCTCGATGCGCGCGTTGATGAGCCGCGTGCCGATGGACGGGTCCTTGGCCCAGGACGGAATCAAACCCCAGCGCAGTGGGACGACGCACCGCCGTCCCTCGTGGAGTCGCACGCACGGCACCTCGGTGGTGGGCGCGACGTTGTAGCGAGCTGGCAGCGCTGGCACGTCGACGACGTCAAAGGCGTCGGCGATCTCGGCAGCGCTCGAGAACAGCACGTAGCGACCGCACATGGCGCTGGTTCTACCGTCTCGGCTTGGCGCGCGCCGTGGGCGGCGCCGTCAGCGGATCGTCGGGCCACGAGTGCTTGGGGTAACGCGCGCGTAGCTCGCCGCGCACCTGGGCGTAGCCGGAGCGCCAGAAGCTCGCGAGGTCGCTGGTCACCTGCACGGGCTTGTAGCCGGGGCTGAGCAGGTGCAGCACCACCGGCACGCGGCCCTTGGCCACGCGCGGCGTCTCTGTGAGGCCGAAGAGCTCCTGCAGGCGCACGGCGAGCACCGGCGCGCCCCCTTCGAGCGCGGGTTGGTAGTCGACGCCGATGTGGTTGCCCGTGGGCACCTCCAGCCGTGGCGGCACCTCCTCGTCGAGGAGCTTGCGCTGCGCCCAGGTGAGGCGGTCCAGCAGCGCGCCCTTCCAGCTCGCTTTCTTCGCGTCGTCGAGCGTGCGCTTGCCGGTACAGAGCGCGGGCAAGAGCGAGATCAAACCCGCGTCGTCGACGGGCGGCCATGCTTCGTCTGGCAAGGCGCGCGCCGCGAAGCGCAGGCGCGCCAAGGTGCGCGCGCTCTCGTCGTCGGGCTGGAAGTGGCGCGTGAAGTCGGCGGCGTAGGCGCGCGCCAGCGCAAGGGCTGCCATCGAGGGGTCCACCGCCAGCCCGCCCTTCTCCTCGACGATCAGGTCCGCCACGCGGGTGCGTCGCACGCCGGCCAGGGCGCCGCGCGCCTCGTCGAACACGGCCTCGTCGGCGGTGGTGACGAGGTGCGGGAGCACGGCGCGCACGTCGTCGAGCGTGACCGCCTCGGCCACGCGCACACGGGCGGCGCTGCGATCGCCGCCCTCGAGGGCGAGCGCCAGGAACAGCGATGCGTCGCGCACGCCGCTCTCGCGCGCCAAGCGCACGCCGCGGCCGCCCACCATGGCTGCGTCCGGCTCGCCAGCGCGTCGTCGACGACACAGGCGATCGGGGAAGGCGGCGAGGAGGGCGCGGCGCCGCGCGCTCTCCTCGTCGAGCGCCGGCAGCCCGGCGGGCGCTCGCACGTGACGCGCCAGATCGCGGGCGGCGCGGCGTACGTCCTCGGGTAGGCGTCGTACGGCGAAGAGCGCGAGGTCGCTGTCGGTCACGGTGCGCGCCTCGTCACGCGGCCACGCGCGGTCGTCGTCGAGCACGGCGGCCCACAGCGCGGCCTCGCCGGGGTAGCCGAAGCGCGCGCCCTCGAGGAGGAGCACACCGGTGCGCGGTTGCACGGAGAGCTCTGCCAGGCGGCGCCCGCGTTGGCTCAAACGTTCACGGGAATCGTCGAGCGCGCCCAACAGCGCGAGCAGGTCAATGGCGCGCGTCAGGGCCGCGTCGGTCGGTCGCTCGAAGAACGCGAACGAGGTGAGCGGCCCCGGATGAAAGGCCAGCACGTCGAGCGCGACGCGCGCGAGATCGGCGCGCAAGAGCTCGGGCGCGAAGCTCGGTACCAGCGCCTGATGCTCGAGCCGCGTCCACAAGCGCATGCAGCGGCCGGGGCGCAGGCGGCCGGCGCGGCCGGCGCGCTGCTCGGCCGAGGCCAGGGAGATGCCCACGGTGTCGAGGTGCTCGCGGTCGGTGGCGGGATCGTGGCGCGCGGCCTTCATCAGGCCGCTGTCGACGACGGCCGACACGCCCGGCAAGGTCAGCGAGGTCTCGGCCACGTTGGTGGCGAGCACCACGCGACGGCGCGCGCCGCGCTCGATGGCGCGGTCCTGCTCCTCGGGGGAGAGCGCGCCAAACAAGGGCAGCACATCGACGGCCTCGCCGGTCGTGGGGTCGACGAGCGCGCGCTCGGCTAGGCGCTCTTGGGTGCGCCGGATCTCGGGCGCGCCGGGCAGGAAACACAACACGTCGCCGCCGTCGCCGCCGGGCTCGACCACCAGGTTGCGCACGGCGCCTGCCATGCGCTCGTCGAGGGGTCGATCGTCGCGCTTGTCGGCGAAGCGTATGTCGACGGGGAAGGGGCGGCCCGCGCTGGTGACGACGGGGCAATCGTCGAGGTAGCGCGCCACCGCCGCGGCATCGAGCGTGGCCGACATCACCAGGAGCTTGAGGTCGTCGCGCACGCCGAGCAGCTCATGCACGAAGGCGAGCGCCAGGTCGGTGTGGATGGAGCGCTCGTGGAACTCGTCGAGCACCACCACGCTGGTGCCCTCGAGCAGCGCGTCGGAGAGGAAGCGCCGGCCGAGGATGCCCTCGGTGACCACGAGGATGCGCGTGTCCTTGCTGGCGACGCGCTCGAAGCGAACTTGGTAGCCGACGGTGCCGCCCGGTCGCTCGCCGAGGTTCTGGGCCAGCGTGCGCGCGGCGGCGCGGGCCGCGATGCGCCTGGGCTCGAGCAGCACGAGCTGGCCGGCGCCGAGTAGGCCCGCCTCGAGCAGCGCGAGCGGTACGCGTGTGGTCTTGCCGGCGCCGGGCGGCGCTTGCAGCACCGCGGCGGGCGCGCGGCGCAGCGCGTCGATGAGCGCGGGCAGCGCGTCGTCGATGGGGAGGGGCGCGCGCGGCGGCACGCGTACTGTCTGAGAGATCGAGCGCGCGCTGAAAAGCCCCGAGCGGGAGGTGGAGGTGCGTCTTGGTGCGAGCGCGCGAGATCCGGGCTGGACCCGCTAGCATGCGGCCTTGGCCACGGGGCGCGCGGGAGGGCGGTTGCTGTTCGCCTTCGACGACGATGACCACGACGACAGCGAGGGCTTCCACGCGCTCGACGTGCGCGCGCTCGTCGAGGGCGCCGAGAGCCGCGGCGCCTTCCTCGAGATCGTGCGCCTCCGGGGCGCCCACGTGCTCGAGCACCGGGTGCTGCCGCCCACCGGCAGCGCGCGCTTCGATGGCGTCACGGTGCAGGGGCTCGGCGGTGGGGTCGCGCTCGTCGACGGACGCATAGTGCGCGAGGGCGAGCGCGTGGCGCTGCCCCTGGACGGCGGCGAGCTCTGGGTGCGCTTCGCGCCCGCGCCGCGTCGCCTCTTGCCCGCCGAGGCCTCGCGCATCGCGGTGGTGCTCCTGGTGATCGTGGCATGCCTCGCGTCACTCTCCGGCGTCGGTGCGCGCGGCAATGACGCCGAGCGCGCGAACGCAGGCCCACCCGTGGCGGGCGCCTTCGAGCGCAGCCACACGCGCAGCGCCCGTCGTAGGCAGCGGCGCGCGCTGGCGGCGCGCCTGCGACAGCGCCGTCGTCGCGCGGCGCGCACTCGGCGACCGCGCGCGGCCCGCGCGCAGCGCCCGCTGCGTCGCGGCGTGCCCCGGCGCAGCGCCCCCGACTCCGACGGGGGCGAGGGATCCGACGACGACGACGAACGACGGGGGCGCGCGCTGCCACGGGCGCGCGCCCGCGGTCCTCCTCGGTGAGCGCTGGCCAACGCAGGTCTCGCTCAACCAACGGAGGACATCATGTTCGTGCTGCAGATCTTCGTGATGAGGAACGGCGCTCTCGAGAGCGTCGAGATGGCGTGCGGCGATCGCATCGTGGTCGGTCAGGGGCACGCCGACGTGCCCATCGCCGGCGCCGGCGCCAGCGTGGCGCTCACGCTCGATGGCGAGCGCATCATCGCCACGCCGATGGCGGCGGCCGTGCGCGTCGACGGGGAGGTCGCGACCGGGCCCGTGACCGTGAGCGCCGCCAGCGAGCTGTGGCTCGGCGACGTGTCCGTCAAGGTGCGTCGCCCGGTGGTCGCGCGCGCCACGCCGCCCGCGGTGGAGCTCGGCGGCGGTGCTGACGGGGCGCTCGCCGTCACGGTGGCCGAGGCGACAGCACCCCTGCCAATCACGGTGCCCGAGGAGCACGTGGCCGCGGCCGCGACCCTGCCGTTCGCCGCCTTCGTCGACGACGATGAGGTGGCCGACGACGACGACGAGCCCGACTGGTCGCTGGTGGAGGCGCTGGCGCGCCCCGCCGAGGGCACGAAGGGTCCGCTGGTGGAGGTGCTGCAGAGCGCCGGCGAGCGCGTGCTCGAGCACACCCTCCTCGACGGCGACGCGGCCTTCCTCCTGGACGGCCGCGCGTTGGTGCGGCGCCGCGCGCGCGGCGGCTGTGAGCTGCTGCTCCCGCCTGGTGCGGCGGCGCGCTGTCGACGTGGCGGCGAGCTCACCGACGTGCTCGCGGGGCCGACGCCGTTGACCATGACGCTCGAGCCCGGCGACGCCGCCACCGTGCGCGCCGGCGACGCGGTGTTGTTGGTGCGCTTCGCCGCGCGGCCGCGCACGGTGGCGAGCGCCGCCGAGCGCCTGGCGGCGCGGGCCGAGCAGCGCGTGCAGGCGTGGTGCGCCTCGGCGGGCCTTGCGCTCTCCGGGGCCTTCGCCACCACGCTGTGGTTGCTCGAGTACCGCGACCGGGAGCTCGCCGTGCCCCTCGACAACGACGACATCACCCAATGGCCCGACGTCATCCTCGAGATGAAGGAGCCGTTGCGTCCCGTGGAGCGCCACGACGAGCCCATGCCCACGGAGGAGCCGGCGCCGACGAAGGCGCCGCGGGCGGCATCGCCCAAGAGGCCAGCGCAGGCGGCTGCAGCCAAGCCCACGACGGTGCTCGACATCGCCGCCACGCTGCCGGTCATCAAGACCAACCGCGCCGTCGACGCGGCCCGCGAGAACATGCGCGCGCCGCTGCCGGGGCGCCCCGGGGGCCTCATCATCGGCGCGCAGATCGCGCGCGGCCCTGGCGCGGGCTCCACCATCGGCGGCAGCGGCTTGTCGACGATGGCCGGCACCAAGGGCCTCGCGGCGGGCGCCGGCAGCATGACGCAAGGCGAGGCGCGCGCCATCGGCGGCACGGTCAAGCGCGGGCAGTTGAAAGACCTGAAGCTGCCGGAAGAGCAGGGCTTGTCACGCGAGCAGATCCTCAAGGTCATCAACGCCAACGTGGGGCAGATCCAGGGCTGTTACGAGCGCGGGCTGCGCGACGATCCCTCCATCGCCGGGCGCGTCCAGGTGGCGTGGACCATCGCCCCCACGGGCGAGGTGACCGGCACGCGCGTGCAGACCTCTACGCTTGGGGCGCCCACCGTGGAGCGCTGCATCCTCGACAAGATCGAGCTGTGGCGCTTCCCCGCCTCGAAGGGTCGCTCCCAGGTGGTGTTCCCCTTCTCGTTCGCCGCGCTTTGACGGCGGGGGTGTGGGGGCCGGCTCGCGCGGCCTCCCACGCGGGGATCGGAATTCGGCGGCGGGCCCTTGCGAGCGCGCGCGGGTTGCCGGAGATCCGTGCACGCAAACAGCGCCCGGCTCCTGCGGAGTCCCGGGAGGAAGGGTTGGCCATGCTGGTGCACGTCTCGGTCCGCGACATCGCCCTGATCGACGCCGTCGACGTCGAGCTCGGCCCGGGCCTGACCGTGCTCACCGGCGAGACCGGCGCCGGCAAGTCGATCCTGGTAGAGGCGCTCCTGCTCTTGCTCGGCGCGCGCGCCTCCACCGACGTGGTGCGCGCCGGCGCCGCCGAGGGCAGCGTGCAGGCGCTGGTGCAGCTCGAGGGCGCCGACGCGCGCGCGGTCGATCGCCTGCTCGCGCAGGCCGGCCTGCCGCCGCTGGAAGACGGCGCGCTGGTGGTGCGCCGCGTGGTGTCACGGGAGGGGCGCGGCAAGCAGCTCGTCAACGGCGCGCTCGCCACCGTGGCCCAGCTGCGCGCGGTGGCCGAGCCGCTCATCGACTTCACCGGGCAGCACGCGCAGCAGGCGCTCTTGCGTCCCGTCGCCCAGCTCGCCTTGCTCGATGGCTTCGCTGGCCACGACGCCCTCGTCGAGCGCATGGCCACCGCCTA
This sequence comes from Deltaproteobacteria bacterium, assembly GCA_020850995.1. Taxonomy (GTDB): domain Bacteria; phylum Myxococcota; class UBA727; order UBA727; family VGSZ01; genus JACOUT01. Next base: position 23,637 of record JADZDP010000035.1, on the reverse strand, counting down.
CGCAGCGGCCGCCGCGCTCGCCGCGGAGCTCGCCGATCTGCGTCGACGCCTGGCCGACAAGGAGCAGCGCCTCGACATGGTGCGCTTCCTGCTCGACGAGATCGGGCGCCTGCGGCCGCAGCCCGGCGAAGACGAGCGCCTCGAGGCCGAGCGGCGGCGCCTCGCCAACGCGGAGCGGCTGCGCGCCTCGCGCGCCGAGGCCGAGGCGCTCCTGGTCGAGGGGGGCGACGGTCAGGCCGACGCCTTGTCGCAACTGCAGCGCGCGCTCGCCGCGCTGCAGCGCGCCGCCAACGACGACGACGCGCTCTTGCCGGTGTGCAAGACCTTGGGCGAGGCCTGCGCCCTCGTCGACGACGCGGCGCGCGCACTGCGGGCGGCGGCGGAGGTCGAGGCCGATCCCCAGCGCCTGGCCGAGGTCGAGGATCGGCTCGACGCGCTCAAGCGCCTGATGAAGAAGCACGGCGGCGATCTCGCGCACGTGCTCGCGGCCGGCGACGCGCTCGAGGCCGAGGCCATCACGCTCGAGAGCGCTGCCGAGAAGAGCGAGGAGCTCGAGCGGCGGCTCGCCGTCGCGCTCGATCACGCGGTGGCGCTCGCCGACCAACTGAGCGCCAAGCGCAAGGCGGCGGCGCGCAAGCTGGCCGAGGCCATTCGCGCCGAGCTGCCCGCCCTCGGCATGCCTGCCGCGCGCGTCGAGGTGAAGGTCGAGCCCGCGCCCGCCGCGCCCGACGCCGCGCTGTCGCGACGCGACGGGCAGGGGCTCTCTGCCCGCGGCTCCGACGTCGTCACGGTATTGTTCACCGCCAACGCCGGCGAGGCCCTCGAGCCGCTGGCCAAGGTGGCGTCGGGGGGCGAATTGTCGCGCGTGCTCTTGGCGCTCAAGCGCGCGCTCCTGCTCGCCGATCCGGTGCCGGTCAGCATCTTCGACGAGGTCGACGCCGGTGTGGGCGGTGCCATCGGCGACGCCATCGGCGAGCGCCTGCACGCCATCGCCAATGGGCGCCAGGTCCTGTGCATCACGCACCTGCCGCAGATCGCGGCGCGCGCCGATCGGCACCTGGTGGTGGAGAAGGTCGTCGAGGGCGGCCGCACCGTGTCGCGCGTGCGCGCGCTCGAGGGGAGCAGCGCGCGCACCGACGAGCTCTCGCGCATGCTCGGCGGGCGCGAGCTGACCGCGGCCACCCGCAAGCACGCGGCCGAGCTGCTCGCGCGCGGGGCCGCGGCAGCGCCGCCCGGGAAGAAGGCCGCGCGCGCCAAGAAGTCGGCATGAGTGCCCAGCGCCCGTGGCTCGTGCTCGACACCGCCGCCCCGGTCGCGGTGGTGGCCGTGGTCGATGACGGCGCGGTGCTCGGCGAGCACACGCTGTCCGAGACCAAGCGCCACGCCGAGGGGCTCATCGACGCCATCGACCGCGCGCTCTTGCTCGCCGGCGTCACCCTCGACGACATCGAGGGCGTGGGTGTCGGGCGCGGCCCGGGCTCCTTCATCGGCGTGCGCACCGGCATCGCCACCGCCAAGGGCATCACGTTGGCGCGCGGGCGACCGCTGATCGGGTTGTCCACGCTGCTGGCGCTCGCGGCCACGCCCGAGCTCCCCGACGGAGCCGGGCTCGCGCTCATCGACGCCAAGCGGGGCGAGGTCTACGCGCAGCTCGTGGAGCGCCGCGCGGGTGTGGTGCGCGCCGTCGATCCGCCAGCTGCCCTGGCGCCGGCGGACGCGACCGCGCGCGCCGCGGGGCTCGCCTTCGTCGTCGGCAGCGGCCTCGATGTCGACGCCACCGCCGCCACCGTCCGCGTGGCGCGGCCCGGGCCCACGGCGCTCGGGCTCGCGCAGGTGCTGCGCCAACGCCAAGCCGAGGGCGCGGCCGACGAGACCGACGCGTTGGTGCCCGACTACTGCCGCCCACCCGACGCCAAGCTGCCGGCGCGCTGATTGCATCGGCGTGCTCGGTAGCTCACGACGAGGACCCGCCCGGGCGTCAGTTCTTGGATAGCTCTACCTCGCCGAGCGCCGCCAACAAGAAGCTCCAGCGATCCGCCAGCTCCTCGATCACCTTGGTGGTGGGCTTGCCGGCGCCGTGGCCGGCCTTGACGTCGACGCGAATGAGCACCGGCGTGGTGCCCGCGTGCGCCTCTTGGATGGCGGCGGCGAACTTGAAGGAGTGCGCGGGCACCACGCGGTCGTCGTGATCGGCGGTGGTGATGAGCGTGGCCGGGTACGTCGTGCCCGACTTCAACGCGTGCAGGGGCGAGTAGCCGCGCAGGATGGGGAACATCTTGGCGTCGTCGGCGCTGCCGTACTCGCTGACCCAGGCGTGGCCGATGGTGAACTTGTGGAAGCGCAGCATGTCCATCACTCCCACCATGGCCACGGCGGCGCCGAACTTCTCCGGGTGCTGGGTGATGGACGCGCCCACCAAGAGGCCGCCGTTGCTGCCGCCGCCGATGCCGAGCTTGCGGGTGCTGGTCACCTTGTTGGCCACCAGCCAGTCGGCGGCGGCGGCGAAGTCGTCGAACACGTTCTGCTTCTTCTCGAGCATGCCCGCGGCATGCCAGTCCTCGCCGAACTCTCCGCCGCCGCGCAGGGTCGGCTGTGCGAACACGCCGCCGCGCTCGAGCCAGGCGATGAGCCCCGGTGAGAACGACGGGGTCAGCGAGATGTTGAAGCCGCCATAGGCGTAGAGGTAGGTCGGGTTGTCGCCGTCGAAGGCGAGGCCCTTCTTGTGCACCACGAACATCGGGATCTGGGTGCCGTCCTTCGATGAGTAGAACACCTGCGTGGTCTGGTAGTCGTCGGGGGTGAACTTGACCTTGGGCTGGCGCCACAGCGTCGACACGCCGCTCTCGAGGTCGAGCTGGTACACGACGGTGGGGTAGGTGAACGAGGTGAACGCGTAGTAGCTCTGCTTGTCCTTGCTTTTGCCCGCGAAGCCCATGGTGGTGCCGATGGTGGGCAGGGGCAGCTCGCGCAGCTTGGCGCCCTTGAGGTCGTGGATGGTGACGACGTTGTGCGCGTTTCGCAGCCACTGCACCAAGAAGCCCCCGCCCAGCATGGTGGCGCTCTCGAGCTTGTCCTTGGCGTCTTGCGCGATCACCTCCTTGAGCGCGGGCTTGGCGCCGGGCTTCAGGCCCTTGACGTCGACGGAGACGATGCGCTGGCGGGGTGCGTCGCGATCGGTCTGGATGAAGAAGGTGCTCCCCTGGTTGCCGAGGAAGCCGTAGGCCGCGTCGAAGTCATCGAACAGCTTGATGAGCGGCGCGTTCTTCTTGCCGAGCTCCTTGAACCAGAGCCGGTTTCGGCGATCGGTGCCGTCCCACACCGTGACGACGAGGAACTTGCCGTCCTCGCTGACGTAGGGATCGAAGCCCCAGGTCTTGTGCAGGGCGTCCTCCACGACGAGCTGGTCCTTGTCCTGCGGCTCGCCCAGGCGGTGGAAGTAGATCTTGTGGAAGTAGTTGGCCTCCTCGAGGGCGTCGCCTTCCTTGGGCTCCGGGTAGCGCGCGTAGAAGAAGCCCTTGCCGTCGGGCGTCCAGGCGGCGCGCGAGAACTTCGACCACTTGACGACGTCAGGCAGGTCCTTGCCCGTGGCCACGTCCTTGACGTGCCACTCCTGCCAGTCGGAGCCGCCGCTCGACAGCGAGTACGCCATCAGCTTGCCGTCGTCAGAGACAGCCGAGCCCGAGAGCGCGATGGTGCCGTCCGCCGAGAGCACGTTCGGATCGAGCAGCACGCGCGCACCCTCGTCGGCGCCGGCGGGCCCCTTGGCAGACGGGTCGACCACGTAGAGCACGCTCTGGTTCTGCAGGCCGTCGTTCTTGAAGAAGAAGGTGCGCCGGTCCTTGCCCTTGCCCTCGATCGACGGCGGGCTGTAGCGCTCGTAGTCCCACAGCTCCGTCAGGCGTGCCTTGATGGCGGCGCGCGCGGGCACGCGTTCGAGCCAGCCGAAGGTGACCTCGTTTTGCGCCTTGACCCACGCCGCGGTCTCCGCCGAGTCGGGGTCCTCGAGCCAGCGATAGGGATCGGGCACCTTGACGCCGTGCAGCTCGTCGACGACGTCGAGCTGCTTGGCCTTCGGGTACGCGAGCTTCATGGCGGTCTCCGGTGGCGGTGGCGCGGCCGCGGTCGCCGGCGCGGCCGCGGGCGGCGGCGGCGGCGCGGGCTCGGCGGTGGCGCAGGCGAGCGGCGTGACGAGCGCGGCGGCGATGGCGAAGCGAAGGACGTGCATGTCCCCTCCTCGGACGCTCATTCGCCATCGCGCGCGCGCGGGCAAGGGCCGGCCGCGATCACCAGACCCCGTCGGTGCTGTAGCGTTCGGTCGATGGCGATCCGCGGCCCGCACGGACCGAAGCCCCCGCCCCCCGAGGCCGGCGTCCGCCCGGCGCGCGAGCAGGCGGTGTCGCCGCTCCAACGGCTGGTCGACTTCGGCGCCGCGCGCACGCCGCAAGAGGCGCGGCGCTTGGTGCAGGAGCTGCTCGCGTCACTGCGCGCGGCCGGCTTCCCCGTGCCCGCCACCGGCAGCGCCGAGAGCCAGCTCGGCCAGGCGCTCAAGCTCTTCCAGCAAAGCCAGGGCCTGCCTGCCGACGGGCGCCTCGACCGAGACACCTTGGGCGCGCTGCTCGACGCCGGCGTGCTGGTGCCGCCGAAGGACGCGGGCGAGGCCGGCGGCGCACGCGACGCCGGCGGCGTGGCGCACCCGAGCGAGCCCGCGCTGCCGGAGCGCCTGTTCGGCTTGCCCAAGTTCCTCGGCGACAAGCGCGCGCTGCCCCAGACCGGCGGCGCGGTCCCCGACGGCGCCAAGGCCGTCCACGACGTCGAGGCTGCGCAGAAGGCAGAGGCGAAAGACAAGCCGCCGGAGATCGATCTCAAGGGCTTCCTCTCGTCGCTGCGTGCGGCGGGTTTTTTCGGCGCGGGCAAGGGCGCCGATCAGCTCAAGGACGCGCTCAAGAAGGCCCAGCGCAGCGAGGGGCTGCCGCAAAGCGGCCAGCTCGACCTGCGCACCGCCGAGGCGCTCGTGCGCCGCGGCGTCTTGCCCGAGTCCGCCCTCGCTACCTTCGCGCGCGAGGCCCCCGCGAGCCAGACCAGCAGCGCCGCGCGCTCCGAGAGCGCGCTCGCGCAGAGCGATCCGAGCGCCCACGGCCTGCCCGAGGGCAAGGGAGATCCCGACGCGCGCGTCGGTCGCGGCGAGGGGCAGGGCAGCGCCGCCGGCCGCATGGGCGAAGGCGGTGACGGCACCAGCACGCAGCTCGGGCAGGCCGTGGGAGCCGCCGGTGCGCACGAGGGCGAGGCCGTCGACGACGCGTGGGAGCTCGATGAGCGCGGCAACGCGCCCGCCGGCGACGACGACCTCGACGACGAGCGCCGCGGCCACGCCACCCTCGACGACGCCAGCGACGCCGAGCCCGGCCACTGGCAGGTGCCGAGCCTCGACGAGCAGATCCGCGCCGGCCTCGAGGCCATCGCGCGCGACGACGACGGCGCCGGTGCTGCCACCTACGCCTGGGACTTCACCCTGTATCGCCCCGGCGTGTACGGCGCGCTCCAGCCCGGCGAGCGCCTGTTCCACCTCGTGGTCGAGCGCGCCGGGCCCTTCGATCCGCTATGGGAGCGCGCACGCCTGGCGCTCAACGACAAGCTCTCGGCGCTCGAGCCGGACACGCGCGCGCTCGAAGCCGACGACTTCGAGCGCGCGCTACGCCGTGCTCGCGTGCGGATGCTCAGCGAGCGCTGACGTCGATGGCGCCGCCGGCGTCGAGCGTCAGGGTGCCTTGTCCGGCGGCGCCGGTGCCGAGGGTCCCCACGGCGTTGCCGGCGATGTTCGTGCCCGTGAACTCGACGTCGGTGATGGTGACGCTCGACCCCTGCGCGGTGAGCTGCACCCGTCCCTGGTCGGGCGGCAGGGTCACGTCGATGCCGGCCAGCGTGGTGTCGACCGTAACCGTGTCGCACGGCACCTCGAGGTGCACGGTGACCATGCCCGTGCTGCTGTCGATCTGTGTGGCGCCTGCCACGCCCTCGACGCACAGCGCGGCAGTGCCGCCGTTCAGGTCGAGGTCGTCGCCTGCAGGCATGCGCACCACCAGCACGCCGCTGCCTTCGACGCGCACGACGCCCGCGGCCTCGCTCAAGGTGGCGGGCTGGTCCGAGCGAAGCTCCACGTCGGAGCGGTCCTCGCCGACGACGTACACGACGTTCGCCGCTGCTTGCACCGCGACCGCGCCAGTGGCGGCGTGCGTGCCGCGCACGGTGAGCGCCGGCGCGGCGCACGCGTTCCCTGGCTCACCCTCACCCTCGCCCTCGCCCTCACCTTCACCTTCGCCTTCACCTTCGCCCTCGCCTTCACCTTCGCCCTCGCCTTCACCCTCGCCCTCGCCTTCGCCCTCGCCTTCACCTTCACCCTCACCTTCGCCTTCCCCGCTGATGAACACGCATGCAGGGGCGAGAGCCACCGAGACCACGGCCAGCAACATTCCAGTGCGCAAGTACGTCATGAGCGCCTCCTGCAGGTCGCTCGAAGATGGCGTCCCTGATCCGTGACGAGGCCGTGATCCTCGACAAGCGCGCGCCGCGTCAGCGACGACGCGTCACCACGCCGAGCAGCGCGCGCGCCTTGCGCGCCAGGGCAACGTCGCGCGGCCCCATGTGCTCGAGGGCGCGCCGGAGGTCGGCCGCAGCTTCCGGGTGGTGCTTGGTGGAGAGATACACTTCCGCGCGGTTGACGTACGCCGCCGGCGAGCGGCTGTTCACCCGAATCGCGTAGCCGAACTGCTTGAGCGCTCGCTCTTCGTCGCCGAGCTTGTGAAAGATGACGCCGAGCGCTCGGTAGTAGTAGTCGTTGCGCGGATCTATGGCGACCAGCCCCTCGAAGAGCGTCTTCGCCTCCGCGTTCTTGCCCTGCATCATGAAGAAGTAGCCGGTATGGGCGATGGCGTAGAGCTCATCGTCCGAATAGCCCTTCAGCTCCTTGAGGGTGATCTGGCCCGAGGCCCATTTGGGCAAGAGGGACGGCAGCTTGCTGGGATCGACCGGCTCCGGCACGGCTCAGGACTAACGCGGCGCGCTGGGCGAGGGGAAGCGGCGCCCGACGTGACGCACCGCACCAATTGCGGGAAATGTAGGATATGTCCGGACTTGCAGGGTGTCTGGATCACCGCCATTTGCCCGAGCTCCGCAACCAGCGACGTCGGCCTACGATAACCTACCCGGACCACGCGGAACCCTTCCGCGTGATCGTCAACAGCACAACAGGAAGGCAGGCATATATGGGTTTGGTAGGCGACATCGCTGGCGCGTTCGGCATCTCCAAGACGGGCATCCTCGCGTGGGGCCTGAAGAAGATCGGCGTTCCCGATCAGGCGGCGCACGCCATCAGCTTGGCGGCTGAGCTCGCGCGCGGCATCACCAAGGACGGCTTCGACTTCGACAAGGTCAACAAGGGCGCGGTCGCACGTCACGCGCTGCGGGCCTTCGGCGTCGAGTCACCCATGGCAACACTGGCTGCAACGGCTGCACTGAAGATGCTCCCCAAGGGCTTCTGCAGCGGTCTCTTGCCAGCGGCTGGGGCGCTCGCTGCGCCCGCGGTGGCCCTCACGGCCCTCGGCAGTCTCGGCAAGATGCAGCTCGGCCTCACGAGCCTGCTCACCGGCCTGGCCAGCCCGAACGATCTGGCGGGCGGCGGCATGAAGTTCCTGTTCGGGAACAAGACCGCCGAGATGCGCCAGGCCCTCGGCATGACGCGCACGCAGATGGGCGCGGGCTCGATGGTCGCCGCGCTGCCGAAGCCGGCGATGTTCGAGGACATCGTGGCGGCCTTCATGATCGACGTCATCAAGGACAAGCAGGAGAACGTCGAGGGGCGCCTGAAGGAGCTCGACAAGAAGGACAACGCTGGCAAGACCGCCGGTGCCCAGGGCAGTGGCTTCGTCAGCGGCCTGATGAGCAAGATCCCGGTGGTCGGCGGCTTCTTCAAGAGCGGCACCGAGGCTGCGCAAGACGGCAACTCCGACAGCCGCAACATCCAGTTCGAGATCATCAAGAACGAGATCCAGAAGCTGTCGCAGATGCAGCAGGCGATGTCGAACGTGCTCAACACCATGCACGAGCAGGCGATGGGCGCCATCCGCCACATCAAGGCGTGATCGCAACCTGACGGAACGAGGAACGGCGCCCCCGCGGCGCCGTTTCTTTTTGTGACGGAGCCGTGGTACCAACGAGCCGCTTTCCTTGAGGCAACCGATGGCGAAGACCCCCCCGCCCGACCAGAAGACGACCCGCGAATCCGGCAAGGCCGCAGCGCTCGAAAAGGCGCTCGCGGACAAGAAGGCCAAGGACGGCGACGGCAAGAAGAAGATCTTCGACCCCCGGCGCGACCCCAAGAGCTACACGCAGGACGAGATTATCGACATGGTCAAGGGTGGCGAGGTCACGCCCACCTTCACCGATCAGAACCTGACCAAGTTCGTCCTCGGCGAGATCACCTGGGCCGAGCTTACCGGTCTCACGATGCAGGACGCGTACGCGTTCGCCGAGATCGCGTTCAACCTCTTCGAGCAGGGCAAGTACGACCAGGCCCAGACGGTGGTCGAGGGCTTGGTCATCTCGAACCCCTACGACGGCTATTTCCACTCGCTGCTCGGCTCCATCTACGGCCGCAAGGGCATGCACGAGGAGGCGCAGGAGGAGTACTCCATCGCGCTCGAGCTCAACCCGAAGGACCTCGCGTCGTACGTAAACCGCGCCGAGATCCTGCTGCAGCACGGCGAGGTCGAGAAGGCGCTCGAGGACCTCGCCAAGGCGGTCGAGCTCGATCCCGCGGGCGACAAGCCTTTCGGCATCCGCGCCCGCGCGCTCGCGCAGGCCACGGTGTCCGTGCTCGAGGAGGCCATGCGCGAGGCGGGCATGGACGTCGCGAAGCTCAGGGCACAGGGTGACAAGATGGTGCAAAAGGAGCGCGCCGCCGCGAAGGCAGCGGGCGCCAAGCACTCGTCCCAGCATCAGTCGAAGGCGGCCGGCAAGGCCGCGCCCAAGAAGAAGTAGGGCCCTGACCGCCGACGGGCGCGCTCCCGAGCACACCGACGACTGGCGCGAGCAGTTGCGTCTGGCGCTGCGCTCGCGCGCCGAGCTCGACGCTGCGCTCGGCCTCTCCGACGACGAGCGCAGCGCCATCGACGCACTCGCAGCCGCGGGCGGGTTGCCGCTCGGTGTCACGCCGCACTTCCTCTCGCTCATCGACCGTGCCGATGCCAACGATCCCTTGCGCGTCCAGGTGGTGCCACGCGGAGCGGAGCTCTCGCCCTCGTCGTGGGACCGAAGGGACCCGCTCGGCGAGGAGGAGCTCGAGGCGGTCCCCTTCCTCGTGCACCGCTACCCCGATCGCGTGCTCCTCTTGGCCACCGATCGCTGCGCGTCGTACTGCCGCTTCTGCACACGCAAGCGCTGGGTCGGTCGCGGCCCGGGACCGAGCGCCCACGAGCTCGAGGCGGCGGTGGCGTACGTCGAGGGCCAGCCGCAGGTGCGCGAGCTCATCGTGTCGGGCGGCGACGCGCTCCTGCTCGGCGACGACAAGCTCGCCTGGTTGCTCGCGCGCGTGCGGCGCGTGCCACACCTCGACGTGGTGCGGCTGGCCACGCGCATGCTCGCGTTCGCGCCCATGCGCGTCACGCGCCAACTCATCGGCGTGCTGCGCGCGCACCTCGAGGTCCAGGGCGCACCCGCGCTCTACCTCTTGTCCCACTTCAACCACCCGCGCGAGCTCGCGCCCGCGGCGTGCGCCGCGGTGTCGGCGCTCGTCGATGCGGGCGTTCCGGTGCTCAACCAGACGGTGCTGTTGCGCGGGGTCAACGATCGCCGCGAGGTGCTGGTGGCGCTGTTTCGCGCGCTCACGCGCCTGCGGGCACGGCCCTACTACCTGCATCAGTGTGACCTCGCGCCCGGCACCGAGGCCTTTCGCGTGCCGCTCGCCGAGGCACAAGCGCTGGTGGGCTCGCTGCGCGGGGAGCTGTCGGGCCTGTCGGTGCCGACCTTCGTCGTCGACGTGCCAGGGGGGCTCGGCAAGGTCGCCCTATCGCAAAGCGCACAGGTCGGCGACGACGATGATGCCGTGGTGTTGCGCGGTTTCCGCGGCGAGCTCGGCCGCTACCCGAAGCGTTGATCGCGAGCTGCCATCGCGATCGTCAGGACCACAGCCAGGCCACCACGGCTCCGAGCGCCGCGGTGGGCATCAGCGTGGTCCAACAGAGCCGCACGCCCACGCCCGGCGTGACCACGGGCAGCAGGTTGCGCACCACCACGATGAGCGCGAGGGCGAGCGCGAGCTTGATCACCGTGACGACGGCGCCCGCGTCGCCGAACCCCGGGACGTGTGATCCCCCGAGGAACAGCACCGCGATCAGCGCGGCGCCGCTCAGGAGATCGAGGCTCTCGAACATGCGGTGACCGAGGAGCACGGGCCCCGTGGCTTCGCCATGCCAGGGCTCGGAGAGTGACGCCACCGTTCGCGCGCGCACCACACGCTGGGCGTGCATGGCGTAGGCGAGCACGGTGGCGGCGAACCCCAGCACGTCGACAAACGCGCCCCAGCGCGGCACGGCCCCCGCGAGCGGCCGCGCCTGCGCGCTCAGGATTTCGGTGAGATCGATGGAGCCCGCGGCCAGCGCGCTGCCGAGCGCGCCCACCGCCACCACCGCGAACACGCTCAGCCGCAGCACCACCAGGCGCAGGGCGGTGTGGAGCGCGAGCTTGTTGCCGCCACCCACGCCCGCGAGCGCGACGGCACCGGTGCTCAAGAGGCCGAGCGCAAGCGGCACCGGCAGCGTCGCGGCCACGGGGTCGTGCGTGGTGAGCGGCACGACCGCGAGCGTGGCCACCGTGGGGATCAACCCGAGCACCGGCGCCACGGCATGGAGCAAACGATCGGTGGCGCGCGTGCGCGGCGCGCGCTTCTCGAGGAGCTTGATGGCGGTGGCCAACGCGGTCAGCGCGCCTCGGGGGCCACGACTGATGGTGCCCGAGGCCGCCTCCGTGCGCGAGCCGCGCAGCCCTTCGAACCACGCCACGACGGGCAACGCGATCAGGGCCACGGCGAAGGTGCCGAGGCCGCGAACCATGCCGACGACGACAGCGTCATCCATGCGCGCTACCGGGCGAACAGGGTGTCGGGTGTGACGATGACCACGCGATCGGCGCGCAGCCCGAGGTTGAAGGCGTCGATGCGCGCATCCTCGTCGAGCTGCGCTTGGTTCGTGGGGGGCGCCAGGTAGCCGATGGGCGCGCGCTTGTCGGCCGCGATGTCGGCGGCGAGCGCGGCGGCGCCTTCGGTCACCACCACGAGCGAGAGGCGGTCGGCGCGCAGGTGACGCTTGATGGCGGCGTTCACCTCGGCGCGCGTCAGCGCGCGCACTCGCTGCCGCAGCCCATCGCGATCGAAGGGTTGCCCCGTCAGGTGCTGGTCGACCTGGTAGCCGAGCTGACGCAGCGGTGTCTGCTCCTTCTGCTGCCAGTACCCCTGCACGAAGGAGCGCACGCGGGCGAAGCTCTCGTCGTCGGGGATGCCCTCGCGCGCGAAGCGATCGAGCTCCCACAGGGTCTGGCGCAGCGCAAACAGGCGGTTCTTGTGCTCGACGGGTCGGATCCACATCGAGAAGTACTGGGTGCGCCGCGGGATGTTGAGGCGCTCGTAGGTCGACCATCCCTCCTGTGCGAAGTGCTCGATATAGGCGTAATCGCCATAGTTGAGGCCGCGGCGCTCGCGCATCGAGTCGAACAGGTGCCCGATCAGGTTGCGGTGCTCGCCGAACCAGGTCTCGGCGAGCTTCAGGGCCGCGTAGTCGGGATGCGCGCGAGTGAGGTCCGCGAGGGCAAAGCCGACGGAGATGGCGGTGCCGGCCGCGGGCTTGTCGACGAGGACCAGCACGTGCTGGTCGGGTGCCGCCGGCGCCGGTGCGGCGGCGCGCTCGCCGCTCGCGAAGGGCAGCGCCTCGAGCGCGCCGGTCAAGCGCGCGACCATCGTCGCGGGCGCGGCGCCGGAGACGCCGAGCACCAGTCGGTCCCGTGCGCGCGCCGCGCCGAGGAAGGCGCGAACGTCATCGAGTGTGATGGCGTCGACGCCGGCGACGGTGCCCGCGGGCGTGTGCGCGTACGGGTGGCGCGCCGTCGAGGGGAACGCCGCCGGCGCGAAGGCGCGCCCGTCGTAGAGCAGGGCCTCGAGGGCCTCGCGTTGCAGCGCCTCGTCGTCGCCCACGCGCAGGGTGGTCTCGAGGAAGGTGCGCTGCTCGCCCTTGACGCGCGCGAAGTCCTTGGCGTCGAGGCGCGGGTGCAGCACGACGTCGAGGAACAGCTCGGTGAACGCCGCAGCGTGATCGCGATGGACGCGCCCGATGTACGCGATGGTGTCCTTGTCGACCTGCACCTCGAGCTCTGCCGCCCACGGGTAGAGCGTGTCGGCCAGATCCGTTGCCGAGAGCTTCTCCGTGGCCTGCCGCGCCAGCTTGGCCGAGAGCGCGGCCAGGCCCTCCTTGCCGGCAGGATCGTCGGCGGAGCCGGTCTGCAGCACCAGCCGCACGTTGGCGATGGGATCTGCCTCGTCGACGTGTATGACCGTCGCGAGCGGGTGCTCGGCGCCTCGTCGCTCGCGCCCGTTGGCGCCCATAGCGGCGGCGGCCGCGCCGTCGAGCTCGGGGAGATCGTCCCGAGGATCTGGTGAGCGCTCGGGATCGACCTGCTGCGTGCTCACGCATGCGGCGCCCGAGAGCAGAGCGGCCGCGAGGGCGAGGCGAGGGGAGCTCACTTGGCACCTCCGCTGGTGCCTGGCGTGTGCTTGAGCGTGACCACGGCGCGTTGCTCGCGCCCGAAGTGCGCCTTGACGAAGGCGCTCAGGTCGGCGGGCGTGGTGCGCGCCGTCTCGTCGAGCACGCGATCGATGGTGCTCACGTCCATCGAAGGACCGGAGTACCAGGCCAAGGTGCCGGCGACGCTGTCGGCGTCCGTGAGGTTCATGAGCACTCCATAGCGCAGGTTGCTCTTGACGGCGTCGAACGCGCGCTGGTCCACGTCGCCGGCCGCCACGCGGTCGAGGGCGCTCTGGATGCGCTCGAGCACCACGTCGACCGAGGCACCCTCCCGGAGGCGCGCAACCACCGGAAACAGCGCCGCGTCTTTGTGCAGCGCGTAGCCGGCCCGCAGCTCCTCGGCGAGTTGCTCGTCGAGCACCACGCGCTTGTTGAGCGCGGCGGCGCCAGAGAAGAAGTAGCCGGCCACCAGGCCGGTGAGCGCCGCGGCCTTCAGGTCCCGCACCGTCGAGGGCACGCGCCAGCCCACGTGCAGGCGCTCGAGCGTGGGGCTGCCCCAGGGCACGGCCTTGCGTCGCTCCTTGGTGAGCGCCGGCTCGTCCTTGGTGGTGGTGGCGGCGCGCTTGCCCTTCCAGCCGCCGAAGGCCCGCGTGACCTGCTGCACCACGCTCGAGGGGTCGACGTCACCCACAACGACGAGCAGCAGGTTGTCGGGCGTATAGAAGCGCTGAAAGAACGAGCGCGCGTATGCGGTCTCGTTTGGCATGCGCTCGATGTCGGCGAGGAGCCCGATGGTGGTGTGCTTGTACGTGTGCTTGTCGAAGGCCAGGTCCGACAGCACCTCGAAGGCCTTCTCGTCGGGCTTGGCCGCGTCCTTGTTGTACTCGCCGAGCACGGCGCGGCTCTCGACCTTGACCAGGGCTTCCTCGATGGACAAGTGCTGATAGCGATCGCCCTCGAGCGCGATGATCTGGGGCAGCGCGTCGCTCGGCCCGGCCAGGTGATAGGTGGTGAAGTCGTCGGTGGTGTAGCCGCTCTCGTCGACACCCAGGCGACCGAGCAGCGCCGTGCGCGCGGGGGCGGGCGTGCTCTTGGTCCCCTTGAACATCATGTGCTCGAAGAAGTGCGCGAAGCCCGAGTGGCCCGCCTCCACCTCATCCCGCGAGCCCACGCCCACCACGCCGTAGAGCGCGAAGCTGCCCTTGGCCGCGGTCTTGACGACGACGACCCGCAGGCCGTTGTCGAGCGTGGTCGAATGGCGCTCCCACGGGAACACCGACGGAGGCGATGGGGTCGCAGCCGATACCGGGCCAGCGGCGACGAGGAGGGCGAGGACGAGCGCGCGCATCTTCGCGCCTTACCCCGGCTCTGCGCCGAAGGAAACACGCGCGTGGCGCGTGCACCACCGGCACCTCGTTACGGCAGGCCCTTCACGGGTGCATCGCACGAGCCCGGCAGCCGAGCCACGTGCGCGCCCTTCGGCGGCGCGAAGGCGAAGGCGTTGTCGGGCAGCGCCTTGTTGAAGCGCAGGTCACCGTAGATGAACTGGTTCACGTTCCCCGAAGGGTCGACGACGATGGACTGTTTGACGCGCGAGCTCTTCGGATCGACGACGATGATGAGCTTGGCGAAGATGCTGTTGCCCTGCTTGGGCGTGAGCGCGAGGTGGTGGTCGCTCTTGTCGCCGAAGATGCCCTCGAACCAGGCGACGTCGAACTGCTCGCGGATCTTGCCTTGGCCCCACAGGAAGGCGACCGACGCGGTCAGCCCGTCGTTCTTGAAGCACGCGTTGACGAACGCGGTGTTGTCCTCGTGCGAGTGCAGCCACAGCGACGTGCCGTCGACGACGAAGGACTTCTTCTTGGGCTGTTGGTAGTCCCAGCGCATCAGCCCGGGCTTCTTGAACTTGACCTCGCCTTTGGACTCCTCGGTGCGCCGCAGCAGCGTGTAGGTGTAGCGCTGCGTGAAGGTGCCGGCGAAGTCGGTGGTGCCGTCGTAGGTCTTCTGGATGGCGTCGACGATGGCGTCGCGGCGCGCGTCGCTGCTCGCAGTCGCGGCGGGCGCGGCAGGCGCGGCGGCCGCGGGTGGCGTGGGGGCGGGTGAGGTCGGCGGCGTGTCGGCGGGCACCAGCAGGTGCAGCGTCAGGGTCAAGACGGGGGAGACAGGGATCCACATGGCGTGCTCCGACAATGCGACGCGGCAGGGGCCGCAAGATTCACGTGCGAGCGATCACGGTGGCTCGGGGAGCCGGCGGTTGGCGTCCGCCGCCGACGGTTCGCGCCGGCTCGCCGCCGCCGCAGGGGCGGCGGAGGTCGAGACCGAGGCCAGGTCGGCGTGCAGCGCACGCAGCGCGTCGGCCGGCGCCGCACCGAGCGCGGCCGCAGCGGCCCGCTGCCAGCTCCCCACGCGGGCGTCGAGCTGCTCGAGCGCGGCGTTGGTGCCGCTGGCCAGCGCTGCCAGGGCCGCGTCGTCGTCGTCGGCGAGGGGCGCGCGGCTCTCGAGCCGCCCACCTGCGGCGTCGGCGAGCGCGTCGGCCAGCTGGCCGAGGCGCTCGCGGCGGCGTGATGCTTGCTCGGCGCGCGCGGCGCCATCACCGAGCGCGCTGCTCGTCTCGTCGATGGCGTTGCTGAGGTCGGCGAGCTCGGCCGCGCGATCCGGCTCTGTGCGTATCGGCTCCGCGCGCCCGGCGTTGGCGGCGCGCAGGCGCGCGGTGGCTCCAACCACCGCGGCCGCGATGCGACGCAGCCGTGTGGCGGTCACGCCGACGAGGACGAGCGCCACCGCCAGCGCCGCGCCGAGCGGGAGCAGCGAGCTCGGCCGCGCGCCGGGCGCCGCTGGCGGCACCCACGACGCGAGCTTGCCGGCCTCGCGGGTGACCACAGCGTCGAACGCCGCGAGCCGCGCGCCATCCGCGAGAGCAGGGGGCGGCGCCGCCGCCGGTGCGACGTCGACGACGTCGACGAGGCAGTAGCTCTCGCCAAACATGCAGGTGCGGATGGCGCGCACCGCGCGCCCGTCGAGGGTGCCCTCGAAGCTGGTTGGCCCCGGGTCGTTGCCGGCGTCCTTCATGGCGACGCCGTCGGGCACCTGGGCGCTCGGCGGCGCCAGCACACGGGCCTCGCGGCGCAGCCACACGAAGCGACGGGGCCCGAGCGTGAGCTCGTCGATCAGGTCGTTGGCGCCGAGCTCGTCGAGGGTCGCGGTGCGAAACAGCTCGCGCCCCGACTGGCCGGCCTTGCGCCACGCCTCGCGTGTCTCGTACACGCGGCTCGCCAGGCGGGCGAAGGCGTGCAGCGACGGGTCGGGCACCACCGCGGGTGCTGGCGACGTCGGCGTTGGTGCCGCGGACGCGTCGGCGATGGCCGCCCTGAGCGCCGCGAAGTCGACCACGGGTGCCGCCACGGGTGCCACCGTCAGTGGCGCGTCAGCCATCGCCGACACCAGGGCGACCACGACGAGCGGCGCCACGCCGGTGGCGCACACGAGCAGCGCCACGCCGGTGCCGAGTGCCAGGCCACGGCGCACGCGCCGGCTCGGGTCGCGGCGAAAGACGGGCGGCGGCGCCTCGGTCGGCACGATGGTGTCGCGCTCCGCTGCGTCGGGCGCGGCGTCGTGCGGCACGATGGTGTCGCGCGGCTCGTCACCGCGGGCAGGAGTCTCGCTCACGCGCTCGCCCCCGAGGAGCGTGCGCGCGCGCCCTCGCCCGCGTCGTCGACCAGGTTGGCCGCTGGGCCGTCGTCGATGCGCACCAGACGGCGCACCATGCACAGGCGATAGAGCAGGCGGCAGGCGTCGAAGGCGCGCAGGCTGGCGACGCGCAGCACGTCACGCACGCTGAGCACCTCGCCGTCTTTGAACACCGACAGCACCTCGAGCTCGTCGGGCGCCAAGTCGGTGATGTCGTCGGACATGAGCGCGAAGCGCGCGTCCAGGTGCGGCACTTGGGTCTCGATCACCGCCCACTCGTCGATGCGCCGCAGCGCCTCGAACAGCATGCCGTCGACGGAGAAGCCCGGCGAGATCACCGGCGGCTCGATCAGATCGTCGCCGCGGCGCAGGCCGAACACGCCGTGGCGCGCGCGCAACACCTCGGTCATCAGGTCTTGCGCTTGCGCGCCCACGCAGCGGCGCAGTTGCTCGGTGGTGACGAGCCCGGCCTCCACCAAGCGCTGACCGATGGGCGCCGCGCTTGGCTTGTGCAGCACGGCGTCGAGTTGGGCGCGCGACACGAGGCCGCCGGCGAGGAAGTAGTTGCCGAGCAGCAGATCGCTGCGCACGTCGCGTGCGCGCACGCCCACGATCATGCCGTGGCGCACCGCGATCTCGAAGCGTGGCGGGCTTGCCGCGTTCGTGAGCGCCACCAGCAACACGCCGGTCTGTCCTTGGAACTTGAGGAGCTGCAGCACCTCGGGCAGCGGCACGGCCGCCAGGTCACCCGCCAGGCAGGGGCGCGGCAACGGCAGGGCTTCGTGCAGCGGCACGGCGGGCAGGCCCGCCCGCAGATCGGCGCAGATCGAGGTGGCGACCGCGTCGGCGTCGTCGACGCCGCGGGCGCCGAGCGCGTCGACGAGCAAGCGTGCCACGGTGCGCAGCACGTCATCGGCGCGACCCGGGGTGCCCGCGCTGTCGCCGGCCCCTGGATCGGGCACGTGGTCGGCGTGGGCCAGCGAGGTCACGCGCGTCGTCTCGGCGCGCTGCTGACCGCCGTGCTTTTCGAGACAGTGCGCCACCACCGCGAGGATGGCGTCGGGCGAGAAGGGCTTGGTGATCGAATCGACCACGCCGAGCGCGCGCAGCGCGCCCTCGGGCACCTGATCCGTGCGCGTGGTCATGAGCACGATGGGCGCCTCGCTCACGTCCTCGGCGTCGAGGCGCTTGACGAACTGGTAGCCGTTCATGCCCGGCATGACGAAGTCGAGCAGGATGAGATCGGGCTTGACCGCGCGCGCCTCTTGGATGCCCGCTTCGGCGTCGTCGGCGGTGGCCACGTCGTAGCCCGCCTGCCGTAGCACCTGCGACACCACCCGACGGATGGTCGGCGAATCGTCGACGACGAGGATGCGGCGCAGCGCGGCCATGACCTCGCCTTAGCGCCGCCTCCTGCGTGGAACAATCCGGTTTGCGTCCGCGGCCTCTCAGAGCACGCGGATGCTCAGGTCGCGCGCCACCAAGAGCGCGGCGCTGTCGGGCAGCACCTGCAGGGTGGCTTTGTCGGGCATGGGCGCTCCAGCCTTGAGCGGCGCGTCGAGGCCACCGAGGGTGACGACGCCGCGGAACCTGCGCAGGCGCTCCCGCCCCATGGACGAGTCGGCGAGCGTGGGATCCACGCGCGTCGCCGTAGCCTCCGACAGAGCAGCCAGCACGACCACCGCCGAGGGCAGCCCCATGGCGACATGCACCAGCTCGACGCCGTTGGTGAGGGTGACCTGGCGCGGGGCGCTGCCAGCCGCGGCCACCACCTCGCGCGCCGCCTGGGCGAGCTTGCCGCCGTTGTCGTGCGGCGACTCGAGCCCGCCGAGGTCGTGGAGGCGCGCGAGGATGGCGATGAACAGCGCCTCGCCCTCCGCATGCCCACCGACGAAGCGGCGCAGGAAGTCGGGGACACCGGCCAAGAGGCGCTCCCGGCTGGCCGAGGCGCCGTCAGCGTCTTGTGGGCCGCCGATGACCGCGGCGGCGTAGCTGCGCGCGCGGAACGGCCCCTGGCTTGCGGCGCCCGAGGGGCCCGTGGGCCGCAGCTCGTCGCGCACACGCACCTGCACCACCGCACATCGGCCCTGCAGGGGCCCCACCGTCTGCGCCAGGCTCGATTCTGTCGCCACCGTGGGCGACCGCGACAGCAGCGCCGCGCCGTCGACGATACACGCGGTGCCGATGGCGTCGGCGTCCGCCGGCAGCGAGGCGATGCCACCGAGCTCGTGCAGCGCCACGACGCCCCGTTGGGGGTCGTTGCACATCAAGCCGAGCGCTCGCACACCAACCATCGCCGCCCTCCGCAGCTTGATTCTAGCAAGAAGCAAGCCCCTACGCCGGTTTCGCGCTGCCGTGTCCTCACCTTGAACGCAACAGCCCCCCGATTCGTTCTCTTTCGCCCGCTGCACGGTTGACAGCGGTGCGTCACCCTTTCGATGCTGCGCACGCCCAGGAGGGCGCGTCATGGCTGGCAGACAGATCGCGATGGGCATCGACCTCGGTACCAGCAACAGCTGCGTCGCTATCGTTGAGGACGGTGTGCCCAAGGTGATCGCCAACGAGTGGGGCGAGCGCACCCATGCCTCGGTGGTCACCTTCCTCGATGACGGCGCCATCGTCGTCGGCAACGACGCCAAGAAGCACATCATCACCAGCCCGAAGACGGCGATCTCCTCGTCGAAGCGCCTCATCGGCAGGTACTTCTTCTCCGAAGAGGTGAAGAAGGCGTTGACGGTGTGCAGCTACGACATCGTCGAGGGGCCGAACAACTCCGTGCGCGTCAAGGTGCGCGACAAGGTGTACTCGCTGCCCGAGATCGCGGCGATGATCCTGAAGGAGATGCGCGCCATCGTCGAGGCGCACGTGGGCCACTCGGTCACCCAGGCGGTGATCACGGTGCCCGCCAATTTCAACGACAACCAGCGCCAAGAGACCAAGAACGCCGGGCGCATCGCCGGCCTCGAAGTGCTGCGGATCTTGAACGAGCCCACCGCGGCCGCGCTCGCCTACGGCTTCGGCCAGAACCTCAATCAGAAGGTCGGGGTCTACGACCTCGGCGGCGGTACCTTCGATATCTCGATCCTGCAGATCGGCGAGGACGTCTTCGAGGTGCTGTCGACGCAGGGCGACACCTATCTCGGTGGTGACGACTTCGACCAGCGCATCATGCAGTGGATGCTGCAGCAGTTTCAGCAGCAGACCGGCATCGACGCCGCGCGCGACCGCCTGGCGCTCTCCAAGATCAAAGATGCCGCCGAGCGGGCCAAGATCGAGCTGTCGGAGCGCGATCGCGTCGCCATCCACATCCCGCACCTGATCAACGACAAGCAGGGCAATGCCTTCGAGCTCGACCTGCAGCTCACGCGCTCGCAGTTCAACCAGATGGTGATGGACTTGGTGCAGCGCACCTTCAAGGTGTGCGACGAGGCGCTGCAGTCGGCGCGGCTGACGGCGGCCGAGGTCGACGGCGTCATCCTGGTGGGCGGCCCCACGCGCCTGCCCATCATCACCAACTCGGTGCGCCACTATTTCCAGCGCGAGCCCAACACCGACGTCGATCCCGATCTGGTGGTGGCCCTGGGGGCCGCCATTCAGGCCGATGCGCTGCTCGACCAAGACACCAACACCTTCCTGCTCGACGTCACGCCGCAGACCCTGCGCCTCGGCACGGTGGGCGACTACACCGAGCCGGTCATCGATCGGAACACGTCGATCCCCATCGACCGCACGCGCACCTTCGTCACCGCAGCCGACAACCAGGAGAAGGTCAAGATCCGCATCTACCAGGGCGAGAGCCGCAAGGCCTCGGAGTGCCAGCTCCTCGGCGAGTTCGAATTCGGCGGCCTGCGCCCCGCCCCGCGCGGCATGGTCAAGGTCGAGGTCACCTTCGAGATCGACACTGACGGCCTGGTCAATGTCTCGGCGCGCGACGTCGAGACCGGCCAGAAGGCCTCCACCACCATCACGCTCTCCGGTGGCATGAGCGAAGCCGACATCGCCGCGGCGCAGGCGCGCAACGCGGAGACCGAGATCGCGCGCGGCGCGCTGCACCAGGAGTAGCCCATGGACTACACGCAGCCGCAGTTTTGGCCGCAACTGCAGCAGCTCGCCGCCACCATCGACGGGCTCGACTACTTCCAGGTGCTCAACTTGCCGAACACCGCCGCGGGCAACCAGATCCGCGACAGTTACTACGGCCTGTCGCGCGCGCTGCACCCCGACAAGTTCTTCCACATCACTGACGAGGTCACCAAGGCTGCGGTGCACAAGATCTACAAGCGGGTCACCGAGGCATACACCATCCTCAAGGACGAGAAGAAGCGCATCAAGTACCTCGCCGACATCAGCGGCCCCGATCGCGCCAAGAAGCTGCGCTTCACCGAGGAGAGCGAGACCGAGCAGAAGGAGCAAGCGAAGCAGGCGACCAAGGTCGCCAAGACGCCCAAGGGTGAGCAGCTCTACCAGGCGGCACTACTCGACATGAAGAAGAGCCAATGGGACAAGGCGTACAAGGGCATCCAGACGGCGGCGATGCTCGAGCCCAGCAACTCGGAGCTGAAGGCGTTGCTCGCCGACCTCGACAAAAAGCGGAAGGGTGGCTGAGCGGATGGTCGACCTGCCGCTCGCCAAGCGCCTCGCGCTGGCCCTCGACACGCCCGACCTCGACAGCGCGCTCGATCTCGTGCGCCGCACGCGCGGCGCCGTGGGCACCTTCAAGGTCGGGCTCGAGCTCTACACGGCGGTTGGGCCCGCCATCCTCACGGCGCTGGCCAAGGAGGACGTCGATGTCTTCCTCGACCTCAAGCTGCACGACATCCCCAACACCGTGATGGGCGCCGTGCAGGCGGCCGCGCGCCACGAGGTGGCGCTGCTCACGGTGCACGCCTCTGGCGGGCCGGCCATGCTCAAGGCCGCGCAGTCGGCGCTGGCGGGCAAGACCATGATCCCGGGCGCGTCGAGCACGCGCCTGTTGGCGGTCACGGCGCTCACGCACCTCACGGGCAACGAGCTGGCCGCGGTGGGCTTTTCGGGCGGTCCCGACGAGGTGGTGGTGCGCTTGGCGCGCCTGGCCCGTGACGCGGGGCTGTTTGGCGTGGTGTGCTCGCCCGAAGAGGCCGCGCTGGTGCGCCAGGCCTGTGGCTCCGAGCTCGCCATCGTGTGCCCCGGGATCCGCAGCAAGGACGCGGGGCCCGCGCGCGACGATCAGGCGCGCACCGCCAGCGCCTTCGAG
Organism: Deltaproteobacteria bacterium; assembly: GCA_020850995.1. Taxonomy (GTDB): domain Bacteria; phylum Myxococcota; class UBA727; order UBA727; family VGSZ01; genus JACOUT01. The sequence goes on along the minus strand of JADZDP010000035.1, from coordinate 1,935 downwards.
GCCGTCAAGGACGGCGCGGACATCGTGGTGGTGGGTCGTCCCATTCGCTCGGCGCCCGATCCAGCCGACGCCGCCGCCCGCCTGCTCGACGAGATCGCGCAAGGCCTGCAGGCGCGCGCGTGAGGCGCCCGCCGCGCCCAGGGCCACGCGCGCAGCAGCGCCCGGCGGCCCGCCCGCCGCGCCAGCAGCGATCGGGCACGCCCGCCTCAACCCTCGACCCCGAGCTGTGCGTGGTGGGGCGCCACCCCGTGGAGGCCGTGCTCGAGCACCAGCGCGCGCGCGCCGAGCGCCTCTACGTGCAGGGCGGCGCGGCGTCGGCGCCCGTGACGCAGCTGGCGCGGCGCAGCGGGGTTCCTGTCGAAGAGGTCGACGCCGCCACGCTCGACACGCTGGCCGGGCGCGGCCTCGTGCACCAAGGCGCGGTGCTGCGCTGCGCGCCCTATCCCTACCTCGCCATCGAGGAGCTCGACCGTGCCCCCAACCTCACGTTGGTCCTCGACGGCGTAGAGGATCCGCGCAACCTGGGAGCAGCGGCGCGCGCGGCCTTTGCCCTGGGGGCGTCGCTGGTGGTGGTGCCGCAGGATCGCGCCGCCGCCTGCACCGCCAGCGCGCACAAGGCGGCTGCCGGCGCGCTCTCGCGCCTGGCGGTGGCGCGCGTGGGCAACCTGCGCCGCGCGCTCGATCAGCTCAAAGACAAGGGCGCCTGGCTGGTGGGCGCCGAGGCCGACGCCGAACAGGCGCCGTGGCAGGTGGACCTGCGCGGGCCGGTGGCGGTGGTGGTGGGTGGCGAGGATCGCGGCCTGCGGCGGCTCACGCGCGAGGCCTGCGACTTCGTGGTCTCCATCCCCATGGCGGCCAAGGGCACCAGCTTGAACGCCGCTGACGCGGCCACGGTGCTCTTGTACGAGGCGCTGCGCCAGCGGCGCGCCTCGACCATCAGCCCTTGACGGCGAACAGCTCGGTGCGCGTCTTGGTGGTGCCGCGGTTCTCGAGCGCGTTCTTGCGCGCCTTGCCGCGCGTACGCAGCTTGCGGTGGCGGACGGTCTCAGTTTGCTTGCACGCGGACGCCATGGCGGACCTCGAGTGGTAAGATGACGCCGTCGCGTAGCAGGGCACTCCGACCCCGGCAAGGCCGGCCGTGCCTCCCTGGGGCCCTCTCGCGGCTCCGACGACCGCTGCACGCCGTGCCCGCCCCCGCCCCTGATCTGGGTGCAGGCCGGAGCGTCGCGTGGGGAACGTCGTCGCACGAGCGAGCGCGGGAGGCAGGGAAGCCAGGCTCAACGGTGCCTGGCACCGTCGCGAGGCCGCGCGCATGGGGAGGCCGATGGACCTTCGCGGGCCCTACCTGGCCGCGAGGGCGATCGACGTCCCCATGCGCGCACCCTCAGTAGTCGTCGTCGCCGGCGGCGGCCTCGTCCTCAAGGGGCTCGTCTTCGATCTCTTCCTCCTCGCCGGCCTCCTCCACCAGGTCGTCGTCGGGCTCCTCGACGAGCTCGTTGCCGAAGGCCGGCGCCGCCGCCGTGGGCATCCCGCGGTTCGGGTCCTCGGTGGGATCGCTGCCGCACTTCGGGCACTTCGCCGAGGGCTTGTTCAGGTCGTAGAATTTGGTGCTGCACTTCCAGCACGTGAACTTCTTGCCGAGCTTGGTCATGTCTGCCCCGACGGTGGTCCGATCCGTGGCAGCCGCGAAGCACGCGGCTGTGCGGGGCGCTTCCTCCCACGTTCGTTGAAACCGTGTCAACTCGACATGCGGTCCTTTGGGTGGGGGGCGGGGCGCGGGTGGCTCCCAGAGCTCTCCAGAGAGCGGATCCGGTTGCAGCGCCGTCGCGAGCGTGAGCCGGTGGTGCGAGGGCAAGGAGACGCGCAGGCGCGTGGCCGTAGCCACGTGCCGAGCACGCGACGCCGCCGTCGCACCACCGGCTCGCGCGCAGCAGG
>JADZDP010000034.1 GCA_020850995.1 Deltaproteobacteria bacterium | reverse complement strand
GCGAGGCGCGTCGATGGCAAGGAGCCCCGCAGGGCCGTGGCCGTCGCCACGGACCGAGGACGCGACGCCGCCAGCGACGATGGATCGCTCGCGAGGACGATTGAGTTGTCCGTTCGCGGGCCCTTACTCGACGGCCTCGGCGCGCGCCGCCACCGCTTGCGGCAGCTTCACGCCGAGCGCGCGCGCCCGCGCCGCGTTGAGCACGACGCGCCCTTCGGGTGGCGTCACGTTGGTCGGGCGGTCGCCGGCCAAGAGGCGCACCCCAAGCTCGCCGGCGACGCGCCCGTGCGCGGTGGGGTCGGGCACCACCGCGAACAGCGCGCCCTGCAACACCGTGGCGCGGTTCGGCCCCACGACGTGCTTGCCGGCGTCGGCGGCGGCCTTGACCACCAAGGCGCCGCCTCCCCCCGGCACCGACGAGGTCTCCTCGATCCACACGAGGTCGGCGCCCTGCACCAGGCGCTCGACGGCGGTGGCGAAGGGCTCGCCCTGCTTGGGCAAAAGCGGCTCCAGCCCCGCCGCGCGCACGGCCTCGGCGATGGCGCTGGCGTCGGAGCCGCTGGCCGGGAAGACCGCGACCCTGCGCGTAGAGGGGACCACCATGCGCACGAGGCCGAGCACCTCAGCGGCGCTGGCCGTCACCGGCACACTGAGCGAGCGGGTCGCCGGCAGGGTCGACAAACGCGGGGTCAGCACCGCGACCGCCCACGCGTTCGCCGGCATCGCGGGGCCGACGACGCGCTCGGCCAGCGGCCCCACCACCACCACCAGATCGGCGCTCGCGATGGCCACCCTGGCGCTCTCGTCGGCGCGCAGGACCTTGGCGCCCGGGAGCGCGTTGGCTGCGGCTTGCGCCGCCTGCGCGAACGCGGGCTGGTCGGAGGTGACCACGAAGGTGCCACCCGCCAGCACGGGAGCAGCAGCCGTCGCGCACAGCAGGACGCCCAGCGTGGCGACCAGCGACCAGATCGCACCGCGGAGCCGGTGGCTCATGGCACCTCTCCGAGCGCCACCAGCATCTTGGCCAGCGCCTCCGAGGGCCGGCGATCTGACGCGTCCGACAGGGCTTTGGCCCTGCGCCATGCGACCACCGCGGCTGGCAGGTCGTGGTGGTCGGCGGCCTCGGCGGCCGCGCGCCGAATTTGATCGACGTCGTGCGCGCCGGTCCCCGGGCGCTCCGCGGATGTCAGCGCGCGCGCCACAGGCATGAGCGCGGCGTCGAGGGGCAGGGCTTCCGTGGTCCACGCCCAGGTCAGCGTACCGCCAAGGAAGACCAGGGCCCCCGCAGACAGCCCGATCCATGAGCCAAGGCCGCCGCTGGGCGAGCGCCCGGCGCGGGTCGGCACGGGCGCGCTCGGCGCGGGCTCGCGCGCGGGCTGCGGCGGCACCACCGCCCGCACGCGCGGCTGTTCGACGATGGCGAGCCCCGACGGCGGTGGCGCCGCGCTCGGCATCGGTGGCGCCGGCGTGGGCGGCGGCGCCACGGGGGGCAAGAGCGCGGGGTCGACGGCCTGGAACAGCGCCGTTACCGGGCCGGGGCGCGGCGCGCCCAGGCCCGCCACGGGCGCCGCCTGGGCGCCACCGCCCGTCGGCGGCACGGGCGCGAAGGAGCCCGTGCTGCCGCGCGCGCCTTGGGGTGCGAGCTGCTGGTACTGGGACGAGGGGTCGTCGCTGGTGGTGGAGCCGTCGACGGGCGGCCTGGCCAAAAAGAGCGTCTCGCACTTGGGGCAGCGCATACGGGCGCCGTCAGCCGGTACCGACTCGTTCCGCACGCGGTATTTCGACGAGCAGCCCGGACAGGTGACGATCACGAAGCGCTCCGCCCCACGACTGAAGGTGCCAACGCCGACACTATTCGACCTCTACGTCGGATGCGAGCACTGCGTCGCGCTCGGTCTTCAAGTAGCGGGTCACGATGACCCGGGGGGCACGTTCGTCATCGAAACGGACGAGCGCCGCCGCCTTTGACCCGCTGCCGCGCAGGCCCACCACGGTGCCAGCGCCAAAATCCCGATGGATCACGCGGGTCCCGGCGGCGAAGCCCCCGTCGTCCACGGCGTCGCGCTGTTCGCCAAAGTGGACGCTAGCTGCGGGCGGGACCAGCTCGGGCTCGGCCAGCACCAAGCGGGAGCGGCGCACCAGGGCTGGCGGGGGCTCGTCGTACACCACCTCGCGCTCCCCGGCGCGCGCGGCGGGGGCGCCGCCGAGGAAGGGGCGCGGCGGCTCGCCATCGAAGCTGATGCGGCGCGGCAGGTCGCCGTCGAGCACGGTGCGCGGGATCTCCGACAGGAAGCGCGACGGCATGCGCGTCTTGCGCTCGCCGTTGATCATGCGCACGTCGGCGTACGACAGCACCAGGCGGCGGCGCGCGCGCGTGATGCCCACATAGGCCAGGCGCCGCTCCTCCTCGAGCTCGTCGCCGCGCACGCCCTCGCGCAGCGCGCGCGCGTGCGGGAAGCCGCTCTCCTCCAGGCCCGCCAGGTACACCACGTCGAACTCGAGGCCCTTGGCGGCATGCAGCGACATCAACGTCACCTGACCGCGCGGGTCGGGCGCCGTGTCTGTCGATGACAACAGGCTGGCGGACTCGAGGAAGCCGAGCACGTCGTCGGGCTGGCCCTGCGCGGCCGCGGTCTCGCTCCACTCGGCGGCGGCCGACACCAGCTCCTCGAGGTTCTCCAGGCGGCCCTCGGCCTCGATGCCCTCCTCGCCCTCCAGGCGCTCCTTGATGCCGCTGGCCTCGATGGCCAGCACAATGGCCTCGCCGGCCGAGGGCACCGAGGGCGCCGCCTGGTCGCGCGCGGCGAACAGCTCGTGCTGCCCGGCGCGCGCGCTGGGCGGGCCCACGGGCGCGAGGCGCGCGTGCAGCTCTGCGATCTCGGCGGCGGCCGCCGCGCACCGTCGACGAGTGGCGGCGTTCAACCCCGCGTCCTCGTGCAGCGCGTCGTCGCGCAGGGCTTGGCTGAGCGGCGCGCCCACGCGGCGCGCGGCGGCCTCGAGCTTCTTGACCGTGGTGTCGCCGATGCCGCGCGGCACGGCCGCGAGCCAGCGCAGCGTGTCGACGTCGCTCCTCGGGTTGAGCGCGCAGCGCACGGTGGCCAGCACGTCCTTGACCTCCTTGCGGTCGTAGAAGCGCACGCCGCCGACGACGCGATAGGGCAGCTTGTTTTGTCGCAGCGCGTCCTCGAAGGGCCGCGACAGGGCGTTGGTGCGGTAGAGCACCGCGATCTGATCGAGGCGCGTGCCGCGCCCCACCTCGTCGAGCAGATCCCAAAGCACGCGGCGCGCCTCCTCGAGATCGTCGCGGCCGCGCAGCACGTGCACGGGCCGCCCCTCGGCGCCGGTGGCGCGCAGCACCTTGCCGAGGCGCAGCGTGTTCTTGGCGATGATGCCGTTGGCGGCCTCGAGGATGGTGGCGGTGGAGCGGTAATTCTCCTCGAGCTTCACCAAGAACGAGCCCGGCATGGCGTCGAGGAAGTGCTTGAGGTTGGCCGCCGAGGCGCCACGCCAGCCGTAGATCGCCTGATCGTCGTCGCCGACGACAGCGATGCTGTCGGCGCTACGCCCAAGCGCGAGCACGATGTCGGCCTGCACGCGGTTGACGTCTTGGTACTCGTCGACGAGCACGTGGCGCACCAGCTCTTGCACGATGGGGCCCGCCTCGCTCTTCAACAGCGCGCGCAGCTTGAGCAACAGGCCGCCAAAGTCGAGCGCGCCCATGGCGTCGAGGCGCTCGCGCGAGATGGCGTAGGCCTTGCGCGCCCACTCGAAGAGCAGGTCGTGCGTGGCCGGAACCTCGTCGGGGGCGAGGCCCTCGGCCATCCAGCTCTCGAGCCGGTGCGATACGCCGCTCACCATGTCCTTGTTGAGGTTCAGATCGTTGACCACGATCTTCGACAACAGGCGATGCCAATCGTCGTCGTCGTAGATGACGAAGGAGGGCGTCACGTCGACGGCGCGGCCGAAACGGCGCAGCAAACGCGCGGCGATGCCGTGGAAGGTGCCCACCTGGGCCTTGTCGCCGCGCCCGGGCACCAGCTTGCCGGCGCGCTCGCGCATCTCGCCGGCGGCCTTGTTGGTGAAGGTGACGGCCAGGATGCGCTCGGGCGCCACGCGCCGCTCGAGGATCAGGTAGGCGATGCGGTGCACGATGACGCGCGTCTTGCCGCTGCCGGCGCCCGCCAGCACGCACACCGGCGCGTCGAGGCGGGTGGCCGCCTCGAGCTGCGCCGGCGAGAGCAGGGCGGCCCAGTCCATGGCCCGACCGTACCATCAGAATTCCGCGGGTCACGGGTGTGATCGCGGTTGCTGACAAGGCACCCGACTTCCCGCGATGCACCATTGGACGGCACCCGGCCGGCCGCTACACTGGTCGACAGCCCGTGCCCGTGTCCGTGCCCGAGGGTCTCCCCGTGCGCATCTGCCTCCTCCCCGCGCTCCTCGCCCTGACGGTGCTCGCCGGCTGCCGCTGCGCCGCCGATCCCTTGGCGCGACCGCGCCCGGGCCTGCGCGTGACCCCTGAGCACGCCGACCTCGCCGGCGTGGCGGTGGCGCAAGACACGCGCATCGCCTTCTTGGTGCGCAACGACCGCACGCTGACGCTGCGCGAGCTTGCCGCCGAGCTCAGCGAGGACTCCGACCCCGCCTTCCGCCTCGAGGAGGGCTTCCCCGACGAGGTGCTGCCCGGCCAGCTCGTGGAGATCGTGGTGCTGGTGCGCCCGCGGGTGGTGTCGCAGATCGCCGCCACCCTGGTGGTCTCGGCGCAGGAAGACGCGGCCCCGCGCAGCCGCGTGGAGGTGCCCATCACGGTGTCGTCCATCGACGCGGGCATGCCCGACATCTGCGAGGTACCCGAGTCCATCGAGTTCGACCGCATCGGCCGCGACGACGTGGCGCGCTCGCCCATCCCGGTGAAGAACTGCGGCATCCGCGACCTCATCATCGACGAGGTCGTCTTCGAGCCCGCCCTGGTCGACGACCTCGCCATTCGCGTCAACCCGAGCGGCCCGGTGGGCTTCCCCATCGGACCCGACGGCGAGATCGCGCTCGACCTGGTGTTCGCCCCCGGCGATCTCGAGCGGCACTGCGGCGAGCTGGTGATCCGCTCCAACGACCCCGACGAGCCGGAGGTGCGCATGCCGGCCTGCGGTCAAGCGGCCGAGTGCCCCATCGCCTGCGCCGAGCTGGTCGACGGCGCCGCCGACATCGAGCCCTTCGACACCGCGCGCATCGACGGGCGCTGCAGCACGCCGGGGACGCCCGACACCCTCATCGAGGCCTACGAGTGGACACAGTCGATTCGGCCCGACGGCAGCACCGCCGTGCTCTCGTCCACCACCGCCGACCGCGTGGAGCTCGAGACCGACGTGCCCGGCGAGTACTGCGCGCTCTTGCACGTCTACGACAACACCGGCGTGCGCTCTTGTGATCCGGCGGAGGTGTGCTTCAACGTGGTGCCCACCGAAGACCTGCACATCCAGCTCGTGTGGGACCACCCCCGCGCCGACCTCGACCTGCACGTCACGCGCGACGACGGCGCGCCCTTCAACCACGACACCGACGTGTACTTCTCGAACCGCGAGCCCGTGGGCGCGCCCTGGTCCGACGACCCCGAGCAGAACCCCCGCCTCGACGTCGACGACGACAACGGCTACGGCCCGGAGAACACCAACGTCATCCACCCGGCGCCGAGCGCGCGCTTCACGGTGTGGGCCCACTACTGGCGCGCGCAGACCGACGGCGACCCGCGCACCACGGCCACCATCCGCGTCTTCGTGTACGGACAGCAGGTCATCGAGGTGGCGCGCACCTTCGAGGGCGACGAGCAGCTCTGGGAGGCGCTCGACATCGACTGGCCGGCGATCCAGGGTGCGCCCGCCGACATCTCGTTGGTGGGCCAGCTGACCCCCTTCCCGCGTCCGTTCTGAGCCTCGAACGCAGCACCGCCGTGTCACGCGCCCCCTCTCACTCCCACATCGCCGCGCTCGTGGCCGTCGCGTCGACGGTGCTGGCGCTGGCGGGCTGTCCGCCCGCGCTGCCGCGGCCCATCAAGCACTGCGACCCGGCGCAACCGAACGGGCCGTCGAACGGCTGCCTGTCGGACGAGATCTGCGTCGACTACCGCTGCGCGCTGCGCCCGAAGTGCGAGAGCGACGAGGCCTGCCCCTCGGCCGCCTACCAGTGTGTCTTGCCCGCGCAGATCTGCCAGCTCCGACCCGGCTTCGGCGAGGAGTGCTCCAGCGAGGCGCCGTGCGTCCCCGGGCAGTTCTGTGCGCTCGGGCGTTGCCGCGACATCCTCGCGACGAGCTCGTGTACCCAACGCACCGATTGCCCGGTAGGGCAGGGCTGCGACCGCGTGCATCTCCAGTGCATCGAGGAGGCGGACTGCACCTTGGCGGCGAGCTTCCCCGAGCTCGCCTGTGACCCCGAGGAGAGCTGCGACGCGGTGAGCGGCCGCTGCGTGCGCGCCTGTCAGTTCGACTGCACGCCCGAGACCGTGCTGGCCGATTGTGGCCCGGGCAAACAGTGCAACGGCTCCTGCGAGTGCGTCACCTGTGTCACCGACGAGCACTGCGGCCCCGGCCTGGTGTGCAACGCGCGCTCTGGCCAATGCCAGAGCGAGAACCTGTGCCACAGCGACGACGAGTGTGAGCAGCCGCTCATCTGCGACCCCACCACGCTCTTGTGCCAGGTACCGCCGCCAGCGTGTTTCGACGACTTCGACTGCGCGCTCGCCGAGGTGTGCAACGTGCAAACGCAGCGCTGCGAGCTGCCCGAGGGTCCCTGCGTCGACGACTACCTCGAGGATCACGACACGCCGGCCAACGCCGAGATGGTCGACGTAGCCCCCGGCGCCATGGAGCTGCTCGACGATCTGAGCATCTGCCCCGACGACGACGACGTGTACGGCGTGGTGCTGTCTGCCGGTGACCTGCTCGTGGCCACCGTCACCAACACCGAGGCGCGCGCGCGCGCCACCCTCTGGCTGCTCGACGAGAGCGGCGAGAACACCTTGCGCTTCGCGCTCATGCCCCCCTTCGGTGACGGTCGCGTGCAGTACGTGGCACAACAGGACGAGGTGGTGTTCTTGCGCATGAACGCGCTGGTCGCCGCCACGCCCTACGACCTGACCATCGAGCGCGGCAGCGGCACGGTGTGCGGGCTCGATTTCTTCGAAGGCACCAACGGCAACGACACGCTCATCACGGCCACCACGTCCGACCTGGTGCCCGACGACGTCGATCTGACAGCGACCTTGTGCCCGGGCGACCTCGACTTCTTCGCGATCGAGATGGAGGCGGGCGAGGCGCTGTCGGCCACCCTCAGCTTCGATGGCGGCGCCGCCGATCTCGATCTGGCCTTCCTCGACGATCAGGGCCGCGTGGTGGCGCAAGCGGCCGGCACGGCGGCGCCAGAGCTGCTGCGCCAGCGCTTCACCTGGGCCGGCACCGTGTACCTGCGCGTGCGCGGCTTCGGCTTCTCGAGCGGGGCGTACCAGCTGCGCGTCTCACACGAGCCGCCCTTCGTGTGCACCGCCGACGCCGCCGAGCCCGATGACGAGCTGGGCAGCGCGCCGGTGGTGCCCCTCGGGGGCGCCATCGCGCCAGAGCCGCGCAGCGCGTGCCTGGGCGATGTCGATCTGCTGACGGTGCCGCTCGAGGACTTCGAGCGGCTGGTGGTGGTGGCGGCCTACGACGACGCCGACGTCGAGCTCGCCATCGAGGTGCTCGACGCCAGCGGCACGCAGCTGCTCGCTAGGGCGCCGGCGGCGCGCGGCGGCGCCGCCATCTCCTACGACGCCGCGGGCGACGAGACCGTCGTGGTGCGCATCACCGGCGCCGGCGGCGCCATCGGCCCCTACAGCCTGAGCATCGCCAAGGAGAACCAGCTCGACTGCACGCCCGACGGCGCCGAGCCCAACGACGAGGTGACAGCGGCGGTGGCGGTGCCCGCCGTGGGGACGCAGCTCGCGGTGTGCGAGAGCGATCAAGACTACTTCCTCGTGGAGGGTACTGCCGGCAAGGTGCTGGTCGCCGACCTCTCCTTTCGCCAAGCCGACGGCGACCTCGACCTGATGCTGCTCGGCCTCGACGGTGCGCAAGTGCTCGCCGTGGCCGACGGCACGAGCGACGGCGAACACCTCGAGCGGGTGCTTCCGCTCGACGGCAGCTACGTGCTGCGAGTGTTCTCGCTCACCAGCGGTGCCGCGGCGCGCTACTCGATCGCGACCGAGCTGGTGAGCCCGTAATCGGCGGCGCCCGGCTCGCGAATTGATCCGCTCGATAGAATGCGTCTCACCAGCCCGATAGCGGATGCAGGCCGGGATCGCTCGCTGCCATCATCCCGGTCGAGGGGGTGATCCGATGGCTCGACAGAACGCATTCGCCGCCATCTCCGTCGACGAGCAGCACGCACTCGGGGGCGACCTGGTGCCGGTCCTGCTCGACGTCGTGCAACAACGCGCCGATGTGGCCGACGTGCCGGTGGCGCGCGTGGTGCGTCGGCTACCCGAGGGGTGGCGCTCGCTCATGCTGGCCGCCTTGGTCCTCGACGACATTGAGGACGCCGAGTGCTTGGCGGGCGCGTTCGTCGATGTGCGCCAGGCGCGCGACGTGATGCTGCTCGAGCGCTTCTTCGCCTCCATCGGCGCCGTGGCGCTGGCGCGGGCCTTCGAGCGAGCGCGCGAACAGACCGCGGTGCTGGTGGACGAGGACATGGATCCCCTCGACATCGAGGAGCTGCGCGACGTGGGCACCGACGAGCTGGCGCTGCGCGACGCGCGCAACGCCGTGGCGCGCCGCGCGCGTGAGCTCGGGCAGCCCTTCCCACCGGGGCGTTGAGCGCGCGGCGCTGCGAAAGCCGGCAACGGTGACGGTTTCGGAGCGCGCACGCGAACGCGATCACGTCGCTGACCCAGGTTGCGCGCTCGGCTCCGCGTGCCATCACTGCACGATGTCGCCGCTCTTGGTGCGGCCGCATCGTGAGGGTCCGTCATGCCGCTGCGCTGCTCGTCGCTCCGCTCCATCATCTCCTCCCTCGCTGTCGGCGTCGTCGCATGGTCCGCGCCGGTCACCGCCGTCGAGCTGCGCTACTCCACCACCGCGCCCGGGCGCGTGGTCGCCATCGGCAACACGTTGGGGCTCGCGAAGTTCCTCAACACCAACGGCCCTGGGGGAGAGGACTCCATCGGCACCTTCGTCACGCTCGAGAACCTCAGCGACGACACGCCGGCCAACGCAGGCAACCCCTGGTTCGCGGGCACCACGCACGACTGGCACCACAACGGCTCGGCCGCCTACCTCGAGCTGCGCGCGGGCACCGAGGTGCAGCCCTCCGAGGTCCTGTACGCCGAGCTCCTGTGGGGCGGCAGCTACAATTACGCCACCGAAGACGTCACCGCCGAGCTCGGGACGCCGGTCACCCTCGCGAGCGACGGCGCATCGATTGCGGTGAGCCCCGATGCAGCCACCGCGCTCACGGTGGCCGAGACCTCGCTCACGGGCTTCGCCGTGAACTACTACCTGCGCTCCGCCGTGGTCACCGACTTCGTGCGCGCGCACCGCTCCGGCTCCTACGAGGTGCGCGGGGTGCCAGCCACGCAGGTCGAGAACATCAACTCGCTCAACGCCGCGGGCTGGACCATGGTGGTGGTGGTGCGCGACGACGCTGAGCCGCTGCGCAACCTGACCGTGTTCGTGGGCGGCTCTTTCGTCGACGAGGACACGCAGCAAGATTACGCCGTGAGCGGCTTCTGCGCGCCGCCCTCGGGCGAGATCCACGGCAAGGTCGCGCTCTCGGCCATCGAGGGTGACGCCGAGCTCACGGGCGATCAGCTCCAGATAGCGCCCACCGTGGCCGACGCCTTCGTGCCGCTCGAGGGGCCGAACAACCCGGCCAACAACTTCTTCTGCGGGCAGATCAACGACGCCGACGGCGTGCTCGACACCACCGGCACCTTCGGCACGCGCAACCACGACGCTGTGGGCGGCGCCACCGTCAGCGGCGCGCGCCAGGGCTGGGACGTGACCTCCATCGAGCTGTCGTCGACCGAGGGGCAGCTCGTCGCCGACCAGCGCGCCGCCGTGCTGCGCACCATCACCACCGGCGACTCGTTCGTGCCCACGCTGGCGGCCTTCCAGATCGACGTCAACGCGCCGAACCTCACGACCTCGTCGCTGAGCTCCAGCGAGTCCGCGGTGGAGATCGGCGACGTGTTCACGGTGACCTCGACGGCGCGCAACACCGGCGCGGCCGACGCCACCGAGCTCCGCTTCCAGCTCGCGCTGCCGACGGGGCTTGCGCTCGAGAGCATCAGCTCCGACGGCACCAGCGGCGACCTCGCGGGCGGCGCCGTCAACGCCGCCGCGCTCGGCACTGGCATCGACGAGGGGACCCTGGCGCCCGGTGCCACCCGCACCGTCGTGGTCACCGTGCGCATCACCGGCGCGCCCAGCGGGGGCTCCTTCTTCCTGCGTCCGGTGTGGCACTTCGGCTATGTCACCTGCGCGGGCTCGTCGACCACGGCCACCGAAACCTACAGCCACAGCGACAGCGTCGACTTCGTCGCGCCCGTCGAGCCCGACGCGGGCACCAGCACCGGCGACGACGCCGGCAGCAACCCCGGCGACGACGCCGGCAGCAACCCCGGCGACGACGCCGGCAGCGGCACGGGCGTGGACGCGGGCGGCGGCATCAACCTCGGCGAGGGCGAGGGCGAGGGCGAGGGTCAGGGTGCCCCCGAAGACTGCGGCTGCGCCTCGCGCGGCACCGGCTCGGCGCTCGACGCCCTTGCGTGGCTCGGCTGCCTGGCGCTCTTGGGAGCGCTCGGGGGCCGGCGGCGGCGCTGAAAGGCCGACAGCAAATCGGTCTTCGGCCGGCGGGTCGTCGGGTTTTGCGGTGATCGGGCGTCGGGCGCGGCCGTCGGGCGTCGGCTTCGGGCTTCGGGCTTCGGGCGACGGGCGACGGTCGATCGCTGCTCTGGCTGCTTTGGGCCTCGTGTTCCTCGGCCTCGGCGTCAGGCGAGGTAGGCGGCGTTCTAGACGATGTTGAACGTGATCGCTGCCAGCAGCGCGACGCACTTCACTTTGGCGACGCCGCGCACGAGGACACGATCGAGCCCGAAGTGGCTCTTGAGGAAAGCGTTGGGGAGCTCGGCGAGGGCCGCG
>JADZDP010000033.1 GCA_020850995.1 Deltaproteobacteria bacterium | reverse complement strand
GTCTCAACCAGATCTACCGGGCCGCGCCAGAGACCCATTGTTTTCGATGAGTTAGGCGGCGCTGGGCGAGCAGGCACGGAAGCCGCCGTTGGCCACGGCGCCCATCCAGTGCTCGGCGATGCGCTCGCCCAGCGAGGGGTCATCGAGCTTCACGCCGAGCTCGATGTTTCGAGTCTGTCCACGGTCGGTCAGGTTCGCGCCCGACCTGGGCGAGGTGCGTGAGTTCCTGGAGCGCATGGTCAAGGCGCCGCGCGCCGGCGAGCTCGATCCCCTCGAGGACGAGCGCGAGCTCCGCCCACTCCATCGCGCTCGCGCTCACGCGACCATCCGCCGAGAACTTCGGATGAAAGCGCCCGCGCTCGAGGCGCTTGGACCACTCGCGATCCCGTCGCGGTCCCAGTAGACGATCCGCACGCCGTCGCAACGCCGGGTGAAGAACACGTAGAAGTGCCCGGACAAGGGATCGTGCATGAGGACGTCGCGCACCATCGCCATCAGGCTGTCAGCGCGCTTGCGCCCGTCGACGGGTTGCGTGACCACGAAGGTGCGCGCGCCAGACACCAGGCCAAGCATTAGCGCAACGCCGCAACGCGGCGCGCGAGGGCGGCTGGGTCGATCGTCTCCGTGACCCGCAGCGTGACGCCCGAAGCAAGCACGACCTCGACGCGCTCAGCAGCTCGAGGACCCGCGCGAAGCTCAATCACGGCGGGCTGCACGGGCGACGGCGCTACCACGACGCGCTCGGCGCTCTCGCCAAGCTCGCGCCGCCACCGAGACAGGCGATCCGCTTGGATTCCCTCGCGACGGGCGAAGTCGCTCAACGACAACCCGGACGCCGCCAACTCCACAGACACGGCGCGGGCGTCCGCCACGGACCAGGGACTCGGCCTCTTCTTCGGCATGGAACCTCCACACGAATGGAGGCATCACGCCGCGGCCATGTCTACGCCGCGCAGCTACGCAGCCGTGGACGGGTTACCGATGCTCCAAGCACCGCGCTTCCCAGGCTTCGCCCCGCCGCACGCTACTGTGGCGCCGTGGTCGACGATGCTCCCGACCCCGACGCCGTCGAGATCGCCATCACCGGCGAGCTCGACCTGCATCACTTCCACCCGCGCGATCTGAAGACCCTCATCCCCGACTATCTCGAGGAGTGCCGAGCGCGAGGCATCGTCGCCGTCCGCCTCATCCATGGGCGCGGCACCGGGGCGGTGCGCGACTCGGTGCACGCGCTCTTGCGGCGCTCGCCCCTGGTGCTGCGCTTCCGCCTCGCGGGCAACGAGCGCGGCGGTGGCGGCGCCACCCTCGTCGAGCTCGCGCCCCTCGAGTGACCATGGCTGGTCGGGCAGCACCCACCGCTACTGCCGATACTCGCCCACCGTCCAGCGCCGACCGCGCAGCTGACCCCAGTGGTACTTCAGCACGCCGAGCGCCTGCGGGACCTTTCCCGCCACGATGTGGGTCGCGTAGAGCGCAGCTTCGCCGAGGGGTCGTCCCTCGCTCTGGCGGCGCAGCACGATGCGCAACCACAGCGCGGGATACGCGCCCAACACCGTGAGCCCGAGCCCGCCGGTGGGCGGCGCCGAGACCGCGGCCGTCATCGGCAAGCCCAAGCCCCACGCGACCATCCTCAAGCTCTTGGTGCGCCACACTTCCGGGTGCATGCCCGCGAGCTCCGCGGTGCTGTAGCCATCCCGCATGGCGCGCTTCCACCACTGGCGAGCTTGCGTCATGGCGGCGTCGTGCAACGCCATGTCGACGGCGATGCGCACGATGCGGTGCCCGGCGCGTCGCAGCCGTACACAGAGCTCGGGCTCCTCGCCGGCCATGAGGATCTCGTTGAACCCGCCCGAGGCCACGAGCGGACCCACGCGCATCATGCAGATGCCGCCACAGAGCTCGAGGTCGCCGATAGGCCCGTCCCACTCCATGTCGCATAAGCGGTTGTAGACGCTGGCGTCGCGGTTGCGCTCGTGCAGGCGTCCGGTCACCAGCGCGATGCTCGGCTCACGGTGCAGCGCCGCCGCCGCGGCGTCGATCCACCCTGGCAACAGCTCGCAGTCACCGTCGACGAACTGCACGAAATCGAGGTCGGGCACGAGCGCACGCAGGAGGCGGAAGCCCTCGTTGCGCGCGCGCGCGGCGGTGAACGGGATCGACATGTCGAGCGCCACCACCTCCACGCCACGGCGCCGCGCCTGGGCAACGCTGTCGTCGGTGGAGCCCGAGTCGACGTACACCACGCGGCGAAGGCCCTGCGGCAGGGTGTCGAAACAGCGCTGCAGGCGCAGGCCTTCGTTCCTGCCGATGATGACGGCGCCAACCACGGCCGTCGGGGTCCTTGCGCGCAGCTCGGCGCCTCCGCCGGGCCCGTCGATCGCCTTGCTCATGCGAGCGGCCCGTCCGGCGCCGCGTTTGCGCTCGCTGCGCGCACGCGGCAGCCAGCACACGTGCTGCCGTGCGGCACGATGTGCAGCTGTGCGCTGACCCCGGGCCCTCGACGGCGGCGGGTGCAAACCACGCTGCGGCAGAACGCCTGCGGGTCGCCGGCTCGTGTCGCGTCTCCGCTGCCAACCGCCATGGCGTCCTCCCAGCGCAACGGCCACGAGCATGTCATCTACCACTGCGCGCGACTCATCGTCGATGCTCGCGCCTGTGGGGCGACGACCCGACACGGCCGCGCCGCCCTCAAGGAGCCGAGGCACGCGCCGATACGATGAGGGAGACGTGCAGCATGTGCCCATGTAGGCGCTAGGCGCACGCTGGCACCGACGCAGGGCGAAACGACGCGCGCGCGTCGTTGGGCTGGTGCGCCACCGCGGGCTACGCTCGACCCATGCGTAGCCTGCTCGTCGTTGCCGCGCTCGCCGCGGCCATCGTGTTCCCTGGTGCGTGCGACGGTTGCACCCAGCCCGTCGTGTCGGAGGGCGAGGGTGAACCGCCACTCGAGGACGCCGGGCCCGCCGAGGGCGAGGGCGAGGGTGAGGGCGAGGGCGAGCCGCCCGCAGATCCCACCGATCCCGACAACGACATCATCGACAACGACTGTGACGGGCTCTCCAACGAGGACGAGTTCGGCGACCGCTGGCCCGGCGGCCTGCCCACCGACCCCGACGACGACGACACCGACGGCGACGGCGTCCCCGATGGCGTGGAGGCGGGCGCCGACGCCGCCGTCGACACCACGGGCTGCGCCGCCACACCGCTCGACCAGGACGCCACGAGCAGCACCAATCCCACGGTCGCCGACAGCGACGGTGACTGCCGCGACGACGGCGAGGAAGACGCGAACCACAACGGGCGCGTCGACGTGGGCGAGGGCGATCCGCGCTCCACCGACAGCGACCTCGACGGCCTCAGCGACGGCGCGGAGGATCTCGACTGCGACGGCGTGCTCGACGCCGGCGAGACCGACGCGACGGACCGTGACAGCGACGACGACGGCCTGTCGGACGGCTTCGAGCAACTCATCGGCAGCAACCCACTCGACGACGACAGCGACGATGACGGCATCCCCGACGGTGACGAGGTGGCGAACGGCGACGACCCCATCGGCGATCTGCAAGACGCCGATGGCGACGGCATCGACGACGCCGCTGAGATTGACAACGGCACGAACCCAGCAGACGCCGACAGCGACGGCGACGGCTTGTGCGACGGCAACCGCGACGTGGCCGCGGCCTCGTGCGTGGCCGGCGAGGATCGTGACGGCGACGGGTTGCTCGATCCGGGCGAGAGCGATCCCCTCGCCGTCGACACCGACTGCGACGGCCTCTCGGATCGTGACGAGCTGGTGGTGTTCGGCTCCAGCTCGCTCGACGTCGACACCGACGGCGACGGCCTGACCGATGCAGTGGAAGGCGGGGTGACGAGCGCCGCAGACGCGACCTGCTCCGGCGTCGAGCTCGACCAAGACCCCACCGCGACCACCGACCCCACGCGCACCGACACCGACGGCGACGGCCTGCGCGACGGCATCGAGGACCTCGATCACGACGGCGCGCTCGCGGTGGCCAACCCCGGCGGCGCGCAGGAGACCGACGCCGGCGATCCCGACACCGACGGCGACGGCCGCTGTGACGGCGCCACCACCGTGGCTGGCACCTGTGTTGCCGGTGAAGACTGGAACGGCGACGGCCGCGTCAGCGGGATCGAGACCGACCCGCGCGTGCCCGACACCGACACTGACGGCGACGGCATCACCGACGCGCGTGAGCTGGTGCTCGGCCTCGACCCCGCCGATCCCGACAGCGATGACGACGAGCGCTGCGATGGCCCCGGCAACGTTGGCGGCGTGTGTGCCGCCGGCGAGGACCTGGACGGCGACGGCGTGCTCGACCCCGGCGAGACCGACCCCGACGAGCCCGACAGCGACTGCGACGGCGTGTCCGACGGCGACGAGGTCGGCGCGGGCAGCAACCCGCGCGACCCCGACACCGACAACGATCTGCTCAGCGACGGCGTCGAGCTCTCGCGCGCCACGCCCGTGCCGGGCACCGCCTGCGTGGGCGTGCAGCTCGACACCGTCGACGCCAGCGCGGCCACCTCGTCGGACCCGCTCTACGCCGACACCGACCAAGACGGCCTGCCCGACGGCGCCGAGGATCGAAACCACGACGGCGCCATCGCAGCGGCGGGCGTGTCGCCACGCGAGACCTTCCCGCGTGACCCCGACAGCGACGACGACGGCCGCTGCGACGGGCCGCTGTCGGTGCCGGCGAGCGGCTGCGCGGCGGGCGAGGACCTCGACGGCGACGGCCTGGTCGACGCAGGTGAGACCGATCCGCGGAGCCCCGAGTTCGACGTCGATGGCGACGGCCTCTTGTCCACCATCGAGGCCCTGCTCGGCACCAGCGATAGCGACGCCGATAGCGACGACGATGGCCTGTGCGACGGCTCCATCACGGTGGCGTCGGCGAGCTGCGCGGGCGGTGAAGACACCAACAGGAACGGCGCGGTCGACACTGGCGAGACTGACCCCACGTCGGACGACTCCGACTGCGACGCGTTGGCCGACGGCGCCGAGGGCGCGCTCGGCACCGATCCGCTCGACGCCGACAGCGACAACGACCTGCTCAGCGACGGCGTGGAGCGCTCGGTCACCGCCGTGCTCGACTGCGCCAGCGCGCCCGTGGTGGTGGGCGCTGGCGCCATCGCCACCGATCCCCTCGACGCCGACAGCGACGACGATGGGCTCAACGACGGCAGCGAGGACCGCGACCACGATGGCCACCTCGACGCGCCCGTGGCCGACCCGCGCACCACAGTGCAAGAGACCAACCCCGCCGTGGCCGACACCGACGGCGACGGCTTGTGCGACGGGCCCCTGTCGGTGGGCGCCTGCGCGGCCGGCGAGGACCTCAACAGGAACGGCCGCGTCGACGGCGGCGAGACCGACCCCCGCCTGGCCAACCAAGACCTCGACAACGACGGGCTCGACGACGCCGAGGAGGTCGCCATCTACGGCACTGATCCTGGCGACGACGACACCGACGACGACGGCCTGCTCGACGGCGAGGAGGTCCAGCAGACCGCCACCGATCCCTTGCGCGCCGACGGCGACTGCGACGGCCTCAACGACGGCGACGAGGTGCTGGCCGGCACCGACCCGCACGACCCCGACAGCGACGGCGACGGGCTGTCGGACGGCCTCGAGAGCGGCACCTCGTGCGACGCCGGCGCGGCGCCGCCCGAGACCGACGTGGTGTGCAACGTGCCGGACACGCTGTGCCAGGCCGACGCCGATGGGTCCTCCACCACCAACCCCGCCGACCCCGACAGCGACGGCGACGGCGTCGACGACGGCGCCGAAGACACGAACCAAAACGGCGCCGTCGACGCGGGCGAGCTCGATCCCGAGGACGGCGGCGACGTGGGCGGCGCCGACGGCAACGCGTGCGCCGCGGCCAACCTGCGCAGCGTCACCTTGCTCGAGCACAGCCCCTCCACCGCCGATCTCACCGTGGCGGTCGCGCCGACCTTCAGCGACTTCGTGCTGTCCGTCGCCGGCAATCAGAGCGGTGCCTTGTTCTTCGATAGCGGCAAGCAGGTTGCGGGCGCTGCCTTCCAGGCCACCGTCACCGGCGCCGATCCTTCTGCCAAGCTGCTCACCCTCGAGGCCATCTTCGAGGCGCAGGGCAACATCTCTGCGGGCACCACCGAGCGGCGCACCTTCACCACCTGGGACGGCTTCGACGCCACCATCGGCGAGTACCAGTGGAGCGACAACCAGGCGGGCGACGCGGTCACCAAGTCGCTCTTCGATCTCGTGAGCGCCATCCAGCCGGGCGCCACCAGCGCGCCCGCGTTCAGCGGCGGCACCGACACCGGCACCTACAAGCTGCAAGTCGAGGTGGTGGTGCGCCCGAGCGCCACCTTCGTGGTGCTCGGTCTGGCGCAGCACGCCCGCATCACCAGCGACGAGCGCGCGCTCTTTCGCCTCGACGACCACACCAACGGCTCGAACCTGGCGAGCTTCGGTGACACCACCGGCACGCAGTGCGATCGCTTCACCGTGGCGCC
>JADZDP010000032.1 GCA_020850995.1 Deltaproteobacteria bacterium | reverse complement strand
CCTGAACCATCCCCTCGTTTCCGTCACAGAACACCGAACACTCTCCGCATGACTGCATGCTCCTGGATAATCTCGGAATAGGCGGTCATCAGCGCGGCAAAGCGCTCCTCCCGCATGTTCGGCAGCGCCTGATACCAGAAGAGCCCCTGGCGATAGAGCGAGATCTGCCGCGTCTTCGACGTGTTCACCTTCAACATCCGGTCGAGGCCCAGCCGTTCTCCGGCCGCGCCGAGCAGGCTGAGAAGGGCGTGCGCGAGTGCCGCTACGAACAACAAGCGATCACGTCGCTCGGGCTGGCGAATCGACGTCGCCCTGAGCCCCATGCCGAAGCGCTGGTCCTTCACGTCGCGGAACGTCTCCTCGATCGTGAAGCGTCGGCCGTACAAGTTGACGAGCTCGGCGCTCGTCAGCTCCGCATGGTTCGTCGCCAAGCACCAGGGGTCCTTCATCTTCGCCTTCTTCACGCAGATGACGACGGGTACGGTTGCCTTGGCCCCCGTCACGCGCGCCTGCTCGATTCGGCGCACGCGACCTTTGGGCGGCACCCACTGATTTCCGGTCTGGGTGGTTCCGTCCGCGTCCGTCACCTGGATGTCTCCGCGAAACCGGATGAGGTACTTGAAGCCGAGGAAGTCGAGGTGGTCGTAGCGTTCGACGCTGGCGAAGCCGCGGTCGGCGACGATCGTGACCTCGGCTTTTTCGGGAATCACGCGGTCCAGCAGGTCGATGAACTCCGCTTCGTAGTCCGACTGGTTTCCACGGAGGGTCGACTTCGCGAAGGTCTTCCAGACCAACGGCGTCGCGCGGCCGTGTTCCGTGATCAGATACGCAGCCAGCGTGACCTGGTCGTCCTTCTCGAAGTCGGTCCAGTCGAGCGCGATGCGAATCTTCCTGCGCACTCCGCGCACGAACGCGACCCACACGGGGAACAGCTCCTCGATGGCGATCCCGGCGTTGCTCAGCATTCGATCGACCTGCTTGACCGCGTGCTTCTTGTTGAGGTCCGATGCCGCCGCGAGCGCCGCACCGATCGCGTGGATCGAGAGTGCCGCCGCATGGACGGCGCCGGTCACTGCGTTCGCGAGCGACAGGACGCGTCGAGCATGCAGATCATCCTCGAGGATCCCCTGCACGAACTGGTGGACTTGGGTCGTGGTCACGGACATGTCGTTCTTGCGTGCACGGGTCTTCATGGCGCCGCATACGACGCGCCGAAGTGGCGAGCATCGATCGGGCGCCCGATCGACGGCGTCCCGGCAACGTGCGAGCGCCACGGTCATGCAAGGCTACCCGCTTACCGTGGTTCGGGTCGACCCGTCCGACATCGCGCTGGTTGGTTCCTCATCGGCCAACCAATGGCGAAAAACGAGGGGATCGCTCAGGACGAACGCTCTTCCCGACGCACTCACGGTGAAGGCAGCGATTCGGGGGATCGGGAATATCCTTCGCTCCGGTGTCCAACCAGAAAAGGTTTCGAAGACGGACTGGAGGGCTTTTCAAAAGTCGATCAAGTCGGACGATGGCGTGCAGGCGCTCGTCGCCCACGTCGAGTGGAGTGTCGGCGCGCCGGCCCATGCCGATCTGAGAGGCGAGGTTGAAGACCGCCTGCTCTCTCTTGGCCACGCGGCTTCCGTCGATGACGCTCGCGTCAAGTACCAGCGTCTCTTCGTTTTCATCCTCTTTCTGCTATCCGAGGACGGGCCGAAGGTTTTGACGAAAGCGGGGCTCGCAGAGCCCCTGTCGGAGGCGCCGCTCAGGGAGGCGCAAGCCTCGGTCGTAAACGCTGTCGTGAGCCGCCTCGATAGGCTCGAGGCTGTCGTCGCGAGCCACGACCGAGCGATCGAGGAGCTCGTCACAGCACAACGCAAGGACGACGTTCGTCTGTCGATTGCGCTCAGCCCACCACGACTGAGCCCACCACCTCCGCTGGCGCGGCGCTCGCTACGGAAGGACGCGGTCGCCGCAATCGTCCCGACGCTTGGCGACAAGGTTTGGCTGGCGCTCCACGGCCCGGCGGGCAGTGGGAAGACCGAGCTCGCCCTTCTCGTCGCATCCTCGCTTGGGAGCATCGGCGCGTGGGTGTCGTTTCGTGACCTCGACGCAAACCAGGCCGTCGTTCGACTGAACCTAGCGACGAGTGAAGTCTTCAAGGCGAACCCACCCCTTCTCGGACGCGGTGCCGTCCTCGTCCTCGATGACCTCCCTCTGGTTGGCCGCGGTGAGTTCGCGGATCGACTGCTCGATGTTGTTCGCGATTGTTCCGCCTCACATGTCCGCATCATCACGACAAGCGCGGTGCCGCCGCCTGACGCCGTCACAGCACGCGCAGAATCTGTGGGAGGCTCGTTGAGCACGGCGGCACCGCCATTTACCGACGATGAGGCGGCAGAGCTGCTTTTGTCGTTCGGGATGCCGAGTGCGTGGGACAGGAAACGGATCTCGTTCGTTCGCAGCGTGGTCTCCGGTCACGCCGCTCTTTTGACGGCCGTCGGCGTGCACTTCGCGAAGAACGGCTGGCTGGATGACGACGCCTTTCTCCAAGCGATGCTCTACAGCCGATTCGGCGAGGAGCTGAACGACGAAACCGCGCGGAGGCTGACTGAAACCGTTCCGAATGCGGAATCGGGAGAGCTACTGTACCGGCTGCGCGAGGCCATCGGTGAATTTGACTTTGCGGACGTGCAGGCGGTCGCGGACGTTGAAGTCGCGGTTGCGCCTCCACGTGAGCGGTTCACGCAGTTGCTCGGTCTTTGGATCCAGCGGACGGCAGCCGACGCGTACGTGGTGTCGCCCCTCGTGAAACGGCTTGGGACAGGGCTCCGTCCAGAGACCCGCAAACGGACCAACGCGGCTCTGGCTGACGCGTTGGTCGCGAAGCGCTCTCTCGACCAGTGGGGTGCTGCGAGGCTCATCGGTTACCTGCTCGTGGCTGAGCAGTGGGACCGCGCTGGAACGATCCTTGTGTTCGTGCTTCAGAAGGCGCCGAAGCAGCTTGCCCTCAACGACATCCTCTTCGGAGGCTGGGCTTCAGGCGCGCTGCCCGACGGGATGAGCGCGCACGTCAAGGTGATGATCCGCGGGCTCCAACTGCAGAGACAGCCGACCGAGACGCAGCGTGCGCTGTACCTGCGGGAGATCAAGGAGCTTTTCTCGCATGTGTCGCCGGAGAATGGGTGGGCTCTCGCGGCGCTGATGGGGCATCCGATCTCGATCATCGCCGGTCGAGACTTCGCGCTCGCCGTTCGCATCGGTACGCGCGCCGCAGAGCTCGCGTGGGCCGCGCACGGCGCAGGCGACCAGGGTTGGTCCCGGCTCGACGGGATGTCATCGATCGCCTTCACCCCGCTTATACAGTCCGAATCCTTCGCGGACGCGGTCACATTCCTCGACGCGTGGGGGGAACTTCCGCTCGAGGTGCGCGCGGCGCACAACGCCGCGGAGGAGATTGCGCCTCGAAGCTGGCAGCACCTCGCTCGGCTCCCGTGGACGTCGCGGGCGTCCGTAGCCCGGGAGGCCCCCGAGTGGGCGACCACGTTGGTCGAACTCGAGAGCTTGCGCGCGACAGCAGTCTCGTTGGACGTGCCGTGGCTTCGCGTTTGGGCCGAGGCCACGATCATCATCGTGCTCGCAGAAGAGCAAAAGAACCTAGCAGCCGCATTCGCGCGCGGTGAGGATGCGCTCCGGGAACCTTCACTGACTGCGGAGCAGTCCCTCATCCTCGAGGAGTGCGTTGGCCGACAACTTCTCTACGCTCGCGAGAACGCAGGCGCGGCAGAGTGGCTTACCCGCGCTCTTCAGCGCGAGTCCAGGTTGTTTCCCGACTCTCGCGTGGATGCGCTGCTGGCGCTCAGCCATGCTGTCAGCGAGACCGATCCGTCGGGAGCTGTGCGTGCGGCGCAGGACGCGGTGGTTTTCTCTAAGTCACCGCAGGGGTCAGTCCCGCAGCTGACGATCAAGTCGCTCGGTGAGCTCGCGATCGCGCTATGTCGAGCGAGCGGCCCTCGCGGCGCCTTCCCGGTGCTTGACGACGCTGTTCAGTTGCTTATTGCGCGCCGCCAGGAGGCGCGCGACTGGTTCTGGCTGGCGCGTTTGCTTACGCAAGTTGCGCTGTGGCTATGGCACGAGCTTGATCGGGGAACCGTTCCCTTCGCGGTGCCTGTAACGCCCGGGTTCATGCTCAATCTCTCACCGGCGTCGACGGAGGCGATCCGCGGCAACCCGGATGATGTGTTCACCGTGATGGCGAACTTCGCGGAGAGCGCGGGCTTCGATGCGCGCGCCGCCGAGTATGCACGCCGAGCACTCTATGCGGAGGCGGGAGGGCCGAGCCTGATCGTACAGACGACGAGCGCCCCAAAGGTAATGGCCGAGCTTCTCCGGGAGCGTCGACTCGCCGAGGCCCTCGACGTGGCCCTGATTGGATCGGCTGCGTTCATCGCTTCGAGAGTGCTCAACTCCGAGGGACGACTCCAAACGCGTTCGACCGACACGGTGGATGCGGTGCTAGGTCCACGAAACCAAGGGGAGTGGCGACGGGTCGACCTTACGTGCGCGGAGATGTTTTTCGTCCCCGCCTCGATGACGCTGGGCGAAATCTGGCTGGATGATCCCGCCGCCGGTCAACGTGAGGCGCTCGCACTCGCCGCGCTCTTCCGACAGCAAGCGGTGGACGCCGCCGAACCGAAGCCCTGGGTCGCGGCCGCTGTGGCGCTCGAGGCGGCATTCGAGGATGTCGTCGACCACAAGGCGCTGGTCAACGAGGCGAACGCGCAGGGGGACGTCGTCATCCAGGCATTCACCTTCGTGCTTGCGACGCTCAGCGACCGATTGCCGCTGAAGGACTGCGCGATAGCACACCGTGAAGTCGAGCGCTGGTATACCGCGACGCTCGCGAACGGATCTCCGATGGTTCAGCGCGTCGTGGTCGCGAAGTTCTTCGAGACGTACTGGAACACCCGGTTTCGGGAAAGTCCGGCACTTTTCAGCGCACCTCGGCTTGTCGGCCCTGCCCTAGAGACAGCATCCAAGCAACCGCTCGAGACTCGCGCGTCAGCCATCCTGGCGGCCCTCCTTTTCTGATTCCATAGCGGAGGCCGAGTCCGAGCCCAGAAGCGATGCGCGGCCACTCGGCGACACACAACGGCGTGTCGATCGACCTACCGACCCTCTGGAGTGCCTTGGCGACGAGCCCGCGTCGGTGGCATCGAGTTGGGGGCTGGGCGAACTTGGTCATGTTGATGGCCCAGGGGGCGCGACGGAAGCGACTCCCATCTCGGCAAGGAACCTTGACGGAACTCGCTCCCAGCCTCCGTAGTACGCGGCAACCGTCAAGGTCAGCGTGGCTTGCGCGCGCGTTACCGCGACGAAGCAGTTCCGGCGCTCCTCCTCCATTTGCCGGCTGTCGGGCCCCTCGCGTCGAGCAAAGAACGAAGGAAACTCGTCCTCCGCCATGCCGACGATGTACACGTTAGGAAACTCCAGTCCCTTCGCGCTGTGCACTGTGAGGCAGGTGACGGCGTTCGTGGGCGGCGGCGGCGCTTTCGACTCAATGTCGAGTTGCTGGAGAAATCGATGAATGCTCAGCTTCGCTATGCCGCCGACGTTGCGACCAGCTTCCGCCTGGAGGCTCTTCCAGACTTTCTCCTCATCGTTGAACTCTGGAACGTTGGCGGGAAGGCCGAGCGCCTTGAACCAAGCGAGAGCAGCGTCGACTGTTTCTCGGAGGCTGAGCCGGTCGGCAAGCGCATCCGCTAGGACGTCGACGACCATCGCGTTGGCATCGGTGCGCGCAGCGCGAAGCCACGCCCGCAGGTGGTCGGCGTCGAGTGCCGCGGCACCTTCGATGATGGTGACGTCGAGCTCCGGCTGGCCGAGCTCAGTCCAGTACGCGCATACCTTCCCGAGGACTGCCGTACTCTGTCGCGCTTGCGCAAGACGCAAGATCGCCTGGAGCCATCTGAAGGCGGGTGTGGAGAAGTCGTTTTGGCGCTGGAGGACATGCGCCTTCACCCCTGTCGCGTTCAACGCTGCTGCGGCAGCGTCGCGAAGCTTGTTTGAGCGGGCGAGCACGCAACAGTCCCCGGGGGAGCGGCCCGTCAACTTGATGTCGTACGCGAGCCACGCGAGCTCATCGTCAACGGTGCGAAATGAGTAAGCGCGAACAACACCTGGCGTGGTCGCCACCTTGGAGGTCACGAGCGGCAGCTTGTCCGCGGACCGTGAGCGATTGTGGGCGATCAACTGGTTGGCGAGGGCTACAACCTCGGCTGGGCACCGGTACGTCTGAGGTAGCTGGATGACGCCAGCGTCGTAGTCGTCACGAACCGCGGCGAGGCGCTGAGGAGATGCGCCGTTCCACTGGTAAATCACCTGGTCATCGTCGGCCACGACGAAGAGGTTCGCGGGCTTCGGCCCGACGAGCGCACGGAGGAAGGCGTACTGGCCAAAGTTCGTGTCCTGAAACTCATCGACACAAACGAAGCGGTACAAGCTCCGGAGTTGCTTGGCGACGGCCGGTCTTGTAGCGAGGACCTGATGAGCGAGCCAGACGAGGAGCGCGAAATCCGCCGAGCCCGCGGCGAGCACGATGCGGCGGTAGGCGTCAAGGAGCGCTGGGAACCACTCGGGAGTCGCTGAAGACGACGTTCGCCTCGGGTCGTGTCCGTAGCCCTGCTGAAGGACGTGGTCGACGAGGTTGAGCAGGCCACGGGCCTCGATCTGCGGAGGAACGCCGGTCTCCTGCATCGCTTGCGCAAGGTATGGCAGACGGTCAGGGTCGTTTGGGACAATGAGGAAGTCGGGCCGAAGTCCGACGAGCTTTCCGTGCTGGCGAAGGATCTCAGCGGCGAACGAGTGAAAGGTGGTGAGCAGGACACGTGAGCGCTCAGCCGGAACTAGAGCTCCGACGCGCTCGTCCATCTCACGGGCAGCCTTGTTGGTGAACGTGAGCCCAAGCACACGGAAGTGACTTCCGGCGGATTGCTGGAGAATGCGAGCGATCCGGTTCGTCAAGACGAAGGTCTTTCCGGATCCCGGCCCCGCAAGCACGACGAGAGCGCCCTCGTTCCATTCGACGGCGGCTCGTTGGTTTGGGTTGAGCGTGGACAGATCTGCCATCATGAACCCGCCAAGGCGGCGGCACGCTGCGCCGCGTCGAGCAGTTCCTTCGGGAGACCTTTGTTCTTGTCTGCAGCATCCTTACGGGCCTGTGCGAGGCACGCTGGCTTGCCGATCGTCTTCTTCCCACCGAAGAAGTCGAGGACGTCCTTTGCTGAAAGCTGGGTGATGTGATCAGCCGAAGCTCTCCCGTTGAGGTGCTTCGTGCCCGTCGGGACATACTCCGTGGTTCCGGTCGGGTCGCCGTCGGACACTAGGTGCCACGGAATTCCAAGTTGGTTTGCTGCCTTGATGAGGGCCTCGAGGCCAATCTGGGCGTACTCGATTATCCGCACTCCGCGATGTGCAAACGGGGCAACCAACTCGTCGAGGATCTCAAAGATCGCGACTTCGGCCTCCCCTTCCACGAGAAGCCACGACCTTGCGAACATGAGTTCACCCCGGTTCCGGCGAACAGCGCGGTGGAACCGCTCCATCTCTACCGCGTCCAAGGTTCCATCGAGTTGTGCCAGCGCGACGGTACCACCGCGCCTGTGGAGACGACGGATCGACCTCGGATCCACTGCCGCGAGCAGATCTCCGCTGTGGGTCGAGATCAGAGTCTGGCCGGGAAGATCGTTGAGCAGCAGGAAGAGCGTGCGTGTCGCGTTCGGATGGAGGTGGGCCTCGGGCTCCTCGAGGCCGAGAAGCGCGCTTGCGTCGGGGTCGCCAAGCTTGTTGCGGAGAAACGCGTCGAAAAGCATCAACACAGAGAGGCTCTGCGTGCCCTCACCGTGCCGCTGAAGCGGGATCGCAGCGCCACCGGGCGCGTCGAATGTCACCTGGGAGCGTCCGAGGATATCAAAGATCCTTGATGGCACGGCCTCGATGTTCACTCCGGTTCCAGACGTGACGACCTTCGCGACGTCCTTGAGGCGTCCGCGGACTTTCTCGAAGCTGTCGTGTGCCGCGACAATCTTCTCGTTCACGGCGCGGAGGGCGGCCTCGACTTCGGCCCGCTTCGCGGCTGGGATGGTCGACTCGTCCAGGAACGGCTTCCAGAACTCACCTCGCGTTCCGAAGTTGGTGCCGGCATCACGCATCGCCGACAGGTAGAAAAATGGCGCAAGCCGGTACATCACTTGGAAGCCGGGTCCCTTTGCTTCCCTTGTGCCGAGCGGCGTCCCGTCGAAGTCGAGAAAGTCGCTCTCAACCTCGATTCCGCTCGTACCTTGGGTCGCGGTTACTCGGACGAGCACGTGGTGGAGTGGGTCCATCGTTGTGTCCGCGGGGTCGAACGCGGTGATGCCGGCGAGTTGTTGTCGAAGCTCATCGGACCACTCGCCAGCGGACGCCTCCTGGAAATGGAGAGTGATCTTGATCGGGCCGCTAGGAACAAGCTTGTCGTCGACGACCTGGACGTGAAAGTCGTAGCTATCGAAGACGACGGTCTTTGCGGAGCGGAGCGTCGCCAACGCTGCGCCAATCGCTCGAAGGAGTGCCGTTTTGCCTGCGTTGTTCTCGCCGATAAAGACGGTCGGGCCCTTTGACGCGAAGGTGACGTTGATGCTCTTCAGCGCACGGAAGTTCTCGATCGATGCAGACTTCAGGTGCACGGGAGACTCCTCGCTTGGGGCCATCGACCGCACCAAGTGCTTCGAAGAACGGCGTTGGCCGTCGAGTCGAGCTGCGCCGCTTCGGTCGATGAGCTTGTCATGGTACAACTTGGGTAGATGTTTGCCCGACGAGGCCCTCCGCGAGAAGAAGGAGCACCTCCGCGTCAATTGCAGCGTATGCGAGCTGACGCGGCGTCAGCGGGCGCCGCGCCCAGTTGCTGGTTTGCTCACCCTTGTCGAGCTGCACGCCAAGCTCTCGGGCGCAGACGGCCTTGAGGCCGTGTCCGCCCTCGACCTTGCCGCGGAGCTTGCGCGACATCGCCAAAGTGTCGGCGACCGGCTCGATCGCGATGCCGAAACGCGCGAAGACCGACCGCTCAAACGCCGCATTGTGAATCACCTTCGTCACCGCGACATCCGTGAGCACCGCCGCCAGCGGCTCTAGGTTCGCGACCTCAAGGGCATCCACGAGGTAGATGACGTCGGATGCAGCCAGCTGCACCAAGCACAGGGTCCGGCTTGCGAGCGTGGTCTCGACGTCGAGACCGATGATCTTCTCGGCTCGCAGGCGCGCGCAAGCTGCTGCGAGAGCCGCATCCGTTGCTACCCACTCCACGGGCCGCGTGGGTGTGACGCTTGGGGGAGCCTCGGTTTCCGCCGGAGGTCCGGCGAGCTCCGGCGCGGTGGGGGCGCGAAGACCAAGCGGAACGCGCTCCAACGGGCCTGCCTGGTCAGCGCCGGCGACCCACTGCCAGGCGCCGGCTACGTCGAGCAGGTAGTCCGCCAGCATCTCGCGCTCGATCCACGGCGGGACGAGCGGCTGGAACTTGCTCAGGCGGTAGTTGGGAAGCGACGCGGCCACGCCGCGCCACATCTCCTCGTCCTCCCAAAAGTCGAGGTCGGCGAGCCGGCGTACAGCCTCGTGAAACTCGTCCTGCTTGTAGCTTCCGCGAATCTTCACGACGAAGTTGTCGGGGATGACGCGCCAGTCCGAGTTGATCGCCTGCAGCGCGTAGCGGAGCGTGCTGTTGATGCGGCCGCCAGCGAAGGTCCACCATCGAATCTCGTCGCCGTCGAACTCGATACCGCCGCGCACCGGCTTGAGCACCTCGGCGTGATCGTCGCGCTTGTTGCGCAGGACCATCAACGCTTCATCGGCAAGGTACGCCGGCTCGTCCTTCGACGTGAGCACAGCCAGAATCCTCTGGCACAGCTCAAAGCCGAGGAACTGCGGGAGGAACCCGCCCCACGTTGGCTCGCGTCCGCGGGGCGCGGGCTTCACCTTCACGATGCGATCGTTGTGGTTGACGGCGTTCACCACCCACGGCCTGCCGCCAAGGAGGAAGCAGCTCACGCCCTCGACGAGCCGGTCTACGAAGGCCTGCGTCAAGGTGCCGAGCTGGCCGCCGGCCTCGAGCTCCACGGTGTAGCTCTGGGGGCTCGTGAAGACGGCGTACAGCTCCATGAAGTTCTTGCGCCCGAACTTGCGCTCCGCCTTCGGCCCGATGAGCAGCCGGCCCGAGAGCAGCACGAGGGATTGGTCGCGGAGCATCCACGCCACGAGTCGCTCGAACTCGGCGCGGTGGATGCCCCGGAAGTCCGGCACCTTGGAGAGGTGGGCCCACGCGTCGTCGGTGGTGATCCCCTCGTTCGCGAGCGACATCGCCAGCAGTTGATGGACCAACACCGGCCAGCAGCGGTCGTCCACCTCGACGCTCTCGACCCATCCGGCCCGCGCGAGCTCGATCAGCGCGATGGCCTGCACAACGGCATCGTCGCTCTCGCAAAAGAACGTTGTGTTGGCAGGGCGGCCCGCGCGGCGCCCGGTGCGGCCCATGCGCTGCAGAAACGAGCTCACCGTGTCAGGCGCCTCGGCCTGCAACACGAGATCGAGGTCTCCAACGTCGATGCCCAGCTCCAGCGTCGACGTGCACGCGATGCACGCGTCGGTGCCCTTGTGGAAGCGCTCTTCTGCGTGCAGCCGCTCTTCCTTGGACACCGCGCTGTGGTGAACGAAGACCTCTGTGCCCGCGCCGCGCATGTTCTCGGCCACGGCCTCCGTCATCGCGCGCGATTGGCAGAAAAAGAGGCTCTTCTTCCCGCGGGCGACCTTGGCGGCGTCCTGCGCGAGCGACGGCAAATCCGGGCGGTGGACGATCAGAAGTTGGCGCTGGGCCTTTCCCTTCGGCGGATCGACGATGACGCCTTCCCGCTTCGATGTTCCTTGGAGCCAGCCGAGGATCGCATCGGGGTTGCCGACGGTGGCGCTGAGCCCAACGCGCTGCACGTCGTGCTCGGACACGGCGACGATGCGTTCCATGACGCTCATGAGGTGCGCACCGCGGTCGGTGCCAGCGAGCGCGTGTACTTCGTCGATGATCAGCATCCGGACGTTGCGGAAAAGCTTGGCCGAGTCGATGCGTTGCGAGACGAGCATCACCTCAAGTGACTCCGGCGTCGTCATCAGCAGGTCTGCGGGCTCGCGAAGGAAGTGCTTCCGCTCGCCGTCCGTGGTGTCGCCGTGCCAGACGAAGCGTTCGAGGCCAACCATCTCCGTGTAAAGGCCGAGGCGCTCGCTCTGGTTGTTCAACAGCGCCTTGATGGGCGCGATGTAGATCGCACCGACGCCGTCGAGCGGATGCTCCAGCAGCAACGACAGCGTCGGGAAGATGGACGCCTCGGTCTTGCCGCCGGCAGTCGGTGCAAGGACGATGGCGTTCTTGCCGTCGAGAAGTGCGGCGCCCGCCTCGTCCTGCACGGGGCGCAGGCTGGACCAGCCAAGCCGCGTGGCGATGGCCTCCTGCAGTCGGGGGACGAAGCGAGCAAACACGCTCATGGGTGGCTCACCACGCGTCTTCCTTGGGGATCAGGCCATCGTCGTCGAGGTCCGCAGCGGCCAGCGCATCGCCGCTCAACGCGTGCTGCTCCTCTGCTCGCAGCGTTGGGGGTGACGGCATCTTGAAGCCGTACTCCTTCATCGGAGCGTAGTCGGCCTGCTCTTCGACAAGGTCCATCACGTTGACGAGCTCGCGAAGAAACTGGCGCGGGACCACACCGACGTCGCCTTTGAAACCTGCGGTGACCTCGGCGACGAGGCGGTCGATGAACGCGTCGCTCACTTCGCGCTCAAGACGTGAGCGATCCTTGGCGGGAAAGAGCTCGCGCAAGCGAAGCGCGACTGCCTGCAAGCGTTCCGCATCGAACGGGACCAGCTCCAACTGTGCCTGCCTGAGGCTCGCGCGGTTGCCCTGCTTCATGAACCGAATGCGGTCGTGGAGCGGCGCAAGACCAGCAACGCCGTGGCGGGAGTCAAAGAAATCCGGCGTACCGGTAAAGAGCCATAGGAGCCCGTGGTAGCTGCCGGAGTCGTCAGCGATCTGCCGGATGCCGTTCAGGGACTTGTGCCGCGAGTCCTTGCGCATGCGGAGGATGGTCTCCGCCTCGTCGATGACGATGACCATGCCTTTGTAGCCAGCGGCCTTCACAATCTCCAGGACGCCGCGCAGGTACTTGAGCGCGTCGGTGCTGCCGATGTCGCCCTTGATCCCAGCAAGCTTCTTCGCGGCTGCGGACACGTTGCTGCTGCCGCACAGCCAGGACACGAGAGCGCCGGCCTCGGTCGCGTCACCCTGCTGTTTGAGATCGAAGATGGTCTGCACGACGCGGATGAAGTCCTCCGACACGGCGCCGCGCGTCGCCGACTCAAGGTCGGCTTCGATGCGCTTGCGCACCTTGGCGTCGAACCCGTCGGCATCGGGGTCTTCGCCGCCGCCGATGAGCGCCTCTTCGACGTTACCGATCCAGCGGTCGAGGATGTCCCCGAGTGCGCCGCGCGGGCACGATGCGGTTCCAAGCTCGCTCATCACCTTGCGGTAGACGTCGTCGAAGCGGTGGAAGTGCAGGTCGTTGTCGGAGACGACGACAAAGCTCGTGACGAAGTTCTTCTCTTGCGCATCGAGGAGAGCCAGACGCGCGGTGAAGGTCTTGCCGCAGCCGTACCCGCCGCGCAGGAACTTGATCGTCCCCTCACCGTCCTTGGCGAGATCGAGCTGCCGATGAATCTCGGCGCGGCGAGGCTCGATGCCGACGGCGAAGGCGTCGATGCCGCGCTCGGGGACCAAGCCCTTGCGCAGCGCCTCGAAGATGTGGGCGATATCGCGTGAGGTGAGCTCGCTCATCCGTCACCTCCTTCTCGAACGTAGCGCTTGATTCCGCCGGCCACGTCGATGCGCACCCGGAACGGCGCGCGCGCCGCGTGGATCTCGAACTCGCGCGCGAACTTCCGCAGCTCGCGCGGCCCACCGAGCATGCCGGCCGCCTCGGTCTCGGTGATGGCGCCGTGAGCGGCGAGGTGCTCGAACACCTGGCGAACACCGCCCATCGCGAGGTCGTTGAGCCAGGTGGACGACGGCGTCACCGTCGTCGCCTGTGGCTTGGCGGTCGTTTGCGCACCCACCGCCTGTGGCGTCACGGCGAAGCGGCTCTCCAGCACAGCGCCTTTCACCGTCGCGTCGCCACCCGTGTGGCAGAGCTCCACGCGTAGCCGGGCGTCGGTTGGGCCGAGCAAGCGGAAGAAGACCTCGAACGAGCCACCCACATCCGCGTGAATCACGCTGCCGTTGAAGCGGGCACCGCCACGGGTCTGGCCGATCTCCACGATGACGCCCGGTGGCGCCTCCAGAGCGCGCAACCCGAGCTCGATGGTCTTCTTGCCGCCGAATAGGGAGTCCTGCGCGACCGCGACGCTGCCCTGCAGGCAGTGCATGCCAGCGACGCCGTCCGCCGCTTGTGCCGTCACGATGTACGCGTGCGTGTCGCTGCCGGCGGGCTGCTTGTGCACCAGCGTGAGCACGGGGATGACCCGCTCCTGCGGGCTGTTGCCGCCGTGCACGAAGTTCTGACCGCGACCGCCGGTGTCGAAGACCGTCACGGTCTCCGGGAACATCAGGTGTCCCTCTACGCCGTCGTAGCCGAGGTCCTTCAGAGCGACCCGCACCTCACCCGTGTGATCTGCCGGTACCTCTGAGAAGACATGACGGCGCTTCGGGTCGATCTTGCGACCGTGGGCCTTCGCCTCGCCCATGCGGTCGTCGAGGAGCAGAAAGCCGTGATCGGCGGTGATGATGAACCGGCGCACGCCGGCTTCGCGCAAGAGACGCCAAGCCGCGCGCAGGTCCTGCAGCACTTTGTCGAACACCGAGGCGCCAACGCCCTTCTCACCGGCGTGATCAATCTCTTGGCTGTGGACGACGAGGAGCCGGGCTTGCTCCACGGTTTTCTTGAGGCCCGCGGCATCGCGCGTGAGAACCTCTTCAAGCGTAAGCCACGGACAACCCTTGCCGCCGATGCGATCGAACATCGCGCGCCTGCGGGTCTCCGGGTTGAAGACGCGGTACTCGCCCGCGCCAAAGCCCTTCACGGCCTCGCCCTGCAGAGCGGGCTTCAGGCGACCGCTCTCGCTCACCGGCGCGAGGACGTTCATGCCGACCTCCGTGACGGAGGGCAGCTCAGCAAGACGCGCTTTCAGGAGCTTTTGCGTGCCCGGGACTTCGCCGAGCGCTTCGAAGAGCTCTTGCGCCATTTCATACCGGAGCGCGTCGACGACAAAGTACGCCGTGACGTCGTTCGGAGACGCGGTGTCAACCGCGAGGCTCTTCACCACCTGGTCGAACAGTGTGCGCTGCTGAAGGTCGGTGCTCGGGAGGAAGCCATGCGCGCGACACACCGCATTCCAGTCGCGCGCCCAGCCGTCGGCCCAGTCCCGCCAGCGCGCGCGCATCTCGTCGAGGCGAGCGCGCAGACCCTCGAAGTGCGGCACCTGCGGATAGAGCACGGCAACCCGTCGTTGTTCCAACAGGCGGTGCGCGCGGTCCACCGCCGCGCCCTTCTGCACGTAGCGCTCCGTCGCGGTGTCGACGGTCGGCTGGCTCCCGAGACTCCCCGCGTCGGTGATGGCTCCACCGAGTCGCGCGGCGTCGAGGATGAGCTGCCAGGCGTTCTGTCGCAGGGGCGCTTGTTGCGTCCAGAAGGACTTGCCCGCAGCGCGAGGCTCGGCCCACGTCAACGCGCGGTCGAACGTTCCCGCCTGAAGGGCGGCCAGCGCCGCCTTGAGGATCGCGGTCTCCTCGAACAAGAACGTGTCCACGCGGCCGAGATCCTCGGCGCGCACGATTGACGTCTCGTCCGAGAGCCAGGTCTCGGTCTCGTTGGCCGCGCTCTCGTAGAACCCTGGGTGGCGTGTTCTGAGGTGCTCGGCGAGCGAGCGGCACGTCTCGATGACAGGCTTCGGCAACTGCGGGATCGACGTGAGCCGATCGTCGGCGGGCGGACGGCTGAGGTCCATCGTGTACTCCACGACGAGTGCCCAGCTCGAGATCGTGAAGGCCACATCGCGCGCGCGCGGAACCTTTCGACCTTCGTGCTCATCGCGCCAACCGTCTGGCAGGCCCGTGGCCTTCGCGAAGTGGTGCCACACTGCTTCAGCGTCATCTCCCGTCTGAATGCGGCTCGCGATGAAGCCGGCGGTCAACAGATCATCGACGACGGCTTCGAGCGACATGTTGCGCAGCTGCGCGGCAAGCCCCTCACCCGCATCCGCGACAAGCGCGCTCAACCAGGCGTCGGCGCCTTCGAGCGTGACGTTTCCCTGGCTGCGGAACGAGGCGATCTGCTCTGGGCGCACACGGCCCGCAGCGGCATCGGTGACGAGAGTGTCGAGCGACTTTCGGTACCGAACGCCAGCGGCGTACATCTCGAACAGTGGCGACGCCTTGACCGCGTCCTCGATGAAGCCCGGCAGGTGGACCAGTACCGGCGTCTTGTCCACACCGGTCGCGTGGTGCTCCAAGGCGAGCAACAACTCCAGGAAGCTGCCGCGGTACGCGCACACCGGGTACGGAACGCCGAACGCAGGGAGCTGATCAACGAAGCCGGAGTACGTGTTCTCCTTGTCGAGGAAGAACACCACGCCGTGGCGGCGCACCTCTTCGCGCAGCTCGGCTTCGAGAGCTGCGGAGACGGGGCCGAAGGTAGTGGCGGCGTCGCCGCTCATTCGGCTGCCTCCTCATCGTCTTCAGCTTCGTCGGCATCGTCGCCGACGGCTCCGTCATCCGCATCGAGAGCCAGGGTGAGGGGCTGCAACTTCGCCACGAGCTGATCGCGCTTCACGACTTCGGCGGGGTTTGCCTTGGTGAACGCCTTGCGCGCCTTCTCCTCGTCGGGTGCGTGCAGATGAAACTCCACGCCCTGCTTCTCGGACAGGCGTAGCTCCAGCGCCCAGCATTCGTCGGGCAACGCCGACCAAAGGCCGGCCTCGAGCAACCTGAGTTCAGCCTGCGGCTTCTTCTGTTTGCGCGCGCGGCGCAACGCTTCCTTCTCCACCGCCTCCAGGGCCTCGCGCGCGTGCTCCTTCAGGAAGCGCGCGCGGTGCGCCACGTCGCCGGCGTCGTCAGTGACGGCGCCACCGCGATAGGGCTTCTCCTCGATGCGGAAACCTGGCCCGATTTCGTCTTGCAGCCGCAGCTCCCACGCCCATGCACGCGACGGGTGATAGCGCCAGAAGCAGCCGTGGGCGACGCCGAGCGACGGGTCCTGCTGGCATTTCTCATCGACGCGCCTGGGCCAGTAGCGCATGGCGAGGTGGGACCAGTCGTAGTCCTTCTTGCCCTCGGCGTTGCTGAGCTCCTTCCACCACTTCTTCGGGTCCTTCCACTGCGGCTCAAGTAGCGGCCAGAGCGCAGCGGAGTTGATCATGACGCCGTCGTCGAGGTCGGGGGCGAAGCGGGCATCGAGGTCACGCGGCTCGCATTTCGCATCTGATGCGGGCGGGCCACGCTCGGCGCACTGCTCCACGTCCTTGATGAACTGGTCCAGTTCCTCGCGCGCCTTCTGCACGGCGGCGAAGCGCTTCTCTGCGGCCTTGGCCGCCTTCTTGTCGGTGCCGTCACGGGCGGCACGCAAATCGGCGAGCTCGCCGTCGAGGCGCTTGCGCGTCGGCTCCAGGTGGTCGGCGAGCAGCACGCGCAGCGTGCTCTCGTTCATGCGGTGGATGTTGATCCAAGCGACGAAGGTCTTGTTCCTCGACGAGAGCGGCCAGTGGATCGGCCGGTTCTCGTACATGCCCTTGTGGACGTCGGGAAAGAACTTCGTACGGAGCCAGGTGCGCAGGTCGGTGTCGGCGTCGATGGTGGGGCCGCGTTCGGTCCAAGTCGTCCGCAGCAGCGCGCAGGCGCCGTGGCCGAGGCTGTCGGTGGTGTCGGCGGCGTCGAGGGTGCCATCGAGGAAGCAGAGGCCGGCGGGGAGCGCTTGGGTGAGGTCGGCGGTCGTGGGGTCGAGGATGCCTTCGTCGTTGGTGCCGAAGCGGCCGAAGGCGACGCCGAGGGCGAAGCTGACGTGGTCGGCAGGAGGCTCTGGATTGAGTTCCTCGCGAAAGGCGATGAGCGGCGCACCGCTGCCTCGGTCCACCGCCGCTTGTGCCCATTGCTGCGCAGCGCGCCAAGGCGATGGCCCGGGGAGACGGTACTCGACCGAAGGCTCGCGATGGCTCTCGTGAACCTCGAAAGCGCGCTCAAGTTCGCCGACGATCGCCGCGTGGTCGGCGATCTCGAAGAGTGGGAGGCGATCAACGTCGCCGTTTGTGAAATGGATTGTTGGGTTGAGGGACGAGAGCACTCGCGAAGCGCGAGTGCTGTTCATCAAGCAGACGGCCGCCCGGGTATCGGCGGGATAGACGGAGCACCCTGTGCTGCTAATGACGCTGGAATATCGGTGGAGGCGCGCGCCGAATTCAGCACCGATGCAAACGAAGGCCACCCCATCGGTGAAGTAGACCTGCTCGTTCATCACCTGCCGCGTATACGAGCCGTACTTTGACTCGTTCAGCACCTTCACCTCGAGACCGGCCGTGTCCCAGAGGATCAGGTCGGCGAGCGGCTCGATCCATCGCCGACTCTTTGCGCCCGACATCAAT
The DNA here is from genome assembly GCA_020850995.1 of Deltaproteobacteria bacterium. Lineage (GTDB taxonomy): Bacteria > Myxococcota > UBA727 > UBA727 > VGSZ01 > JACOUT01. The sequence goes on along the minus strand of JADZDP010000032.1, from coordinate 25,306 downwards.
GGGGCCCACGGCGTTCCGCGGATCTGGCGCGTTATTAGTGCGCTGAGGTCGACTCGGAATGGCGCCGGCTCCCACGGAAGGCGGAGGAAGCGCACGTTGTCGCTTGTAATCAGGCCCTTTCGTGAAGGCGCCACTTTGGAGAGCGTGCCGGCCCCATAAGCCTCCAGCTCCTTGGACGACCACCAGTAGACCAGCGGCCACTCCGGCACGACGCGCAGCGCCGCCGCATCGAAGTCGTGCCGCTCCACGCCGGCGAGCATGGCCGCGCGCTTGCGCGGGGTCCGCTCGGAGTCGCGCGTGTTGTCGTCGAGGGCCGTCGGCATCTGTGCGACGCTGGCCGCGCCGGGCTTAGCGCGGCGGAAGATGCTCACCACCACGCTGACGACCTCGTCGGGGATGGCCTCGAAGCCGCCCTTGTTGAAGTCACCAAGGCCGCGAAGGTCAAACGTCTCCAGCAGCCACTGCCGCAGCTCGGCGTACTGCCTGATGAACATCCAGTTGCGCATGGTCAGCAGCGACGACGTGCCCCCCTCGCGAGCGAGTTGGAGCCCCCGCTCCAGGAACGCCGCGTACAGGTCCGCCTTGCCCTTGGGGTAGTGCTTGGCCACGTAGCTCGCGTCCTTCATCTTCGCCGTGCCCTGGTACGGCGGGTTGCCAACGACGAGGTCGTACGTCCCCTCCTTCAACAGCCGCACGAAGCGCACACCGGTGGCGAGCTGCTCGCCGTGCAGCCGGAGCCCGAGCTCGTCGTTCTTCGTGTGCTGGTCGAGGAACTTCTCCAGGCTGTCGAGCACGCTGGCGCGCGCGCTCTCCGCATCGATGCGCAATTGCTGGGGCTTGGTGTCGCCGAATAGGCCGCCTTGCACAGGCTTGTCGCCCCTGGGTCCGCGACCTTCGTAGGCGCGGATCGCGTCATCGACGGCGCGGTCCACCTTCAACAAGCTGCCAAGGTGGTCGGCGCCACGCAGCGCATGGACGATGGTGTCGGTCAGCGCCGCCGGGATGCCGGTGTCGGCCTCCACCTGCTTGCGCAGCTCCACGAGTGCTGTGTCGTTCTCCGGCAGATTCGCCAGCCGCAGCGCGGACGCCACGAGGTTGAGCTGCTTCGGCGCAGCACCTCGCGCCGTCTGCTGGGCCTTCATCCACAACGCGGCCGCAGCGATCTGCACCGCGCGCGCGTCGAGGTCGATGCCGTGGAGGTTGTTCTCCAGAATGCTCTCGACGACGGCCTTCGGCTGCCCGTCCCCCGCTGCGGGGACACCGCGATGCTGCGCCTCCTCCTGGTAGAGGGCGAACAGCAGGTCGAAAGCAACGACGAGGAAGTGCCCCGAACCGACGGCCGGGTCGAGGATTCTCAAGGCACGCACCGTCTCCGGGGCCGTCGCGACGGCGTCGTCAGGGATCGGCTGCGGCAGGTAGTAGGCCCATCGTCGCTCGATGTCCGACTGCAGCGGCATGAGCGCGGTGAGGGAGACCTGGCCCGCGTCGCGCTTCTTGCGCCACTCCACACGCCGCGCTTCGAGGGCATCAAGCACGCCGTGTTTCTCGACGTCGGCGACCCACCCATGCTTCCTGCACATGGCCAGCCACATGGCTCCGAGGCTGTTCTGCAGCAGCCAATCGACCATGTAGCGCTCGGTGAACATCTGCGTCTTCGAAGCGATCTCGTGCGGCTCGACCTTGCCGCCGGCGTTCAGCTTCGCGTCGATGGCCTCGCGCTCGGGGTCGTTCCAGTACTGGTAGACCCAGCCGAGGGTCATGTCGTCGGTCCAGCAGGAAACAAGCCCCGCGTCGTCAAGCGCTTCGATGACGTGGCGCAGGGTCGCGGGCGGGATCGGGACGAGGTCGGCGATGCCGACGGGCCCAAAGAGGCCCGGAAGGTCCACGGCGAGGTCGTCGAAGACGAGCTGAAGAAGGAAGGCGTATCCCTCGGTCTCGTCGTTGCGAAGCGCAGGCGCGAGCTGGCGGAACGCTTTGTAGCCCGGGCTCTCCCAGCCCTTGGTCACGACCTCGGGGGCACGAAGGCTGGTGGCCTCCATCAGCCGCACGATCACGATGCGATTCAGCAGCGTGTACGCAGCCTGCTTCTCAGCGTCGGCCTGGAAGCGCGCGCGCAGTGCCGGCTCGTCGACCGCGGCCTTCTTTGCCCCGGTTGCTTCGATGCGCACCTGCTCATCGATCCACTCTTCAAGACGCTTCCGCTTCGTGCGGGGGACTTCGGAGAGCCCTGCATCGCGGGCACGGACGCTCATGCGATAGGCGCCTTCCACTGCGTGGTGGAGGTCATCGAGCAGCCGTGCACGCAGACCACGGATCGTGGTCGACAGCTGGCTCTTTGCCTCGGGCGTCATCGTCATCGCAGTGGGCTCCAGGTCATGCAGGTCACAAGATGCGCACGCGGGTGCCCTTGGCGATCGCCGCTGGGTCGAGTTGTTTCAGGAGGCGCTCGCGGAGCTCGGCGAGGAGGGCATCGATGTCGGAGACGCTCGTGAGCTCGCGGTTCTTGAGCCCGAGGTCGATCTTCACAACGAACACTTTCTCAGCGCGGAGCTCGTCGAGGACTTCGATCGCGTGCTCTTCTGCTTCTTGCAGCCGGTACTCAAAGCCATCGCGGAGCCTGGTCAGAGACGGTGCTACCGCCTCTGGCGTTGTGTCCGTCATCGCGGCTGTGATGGGCCGCAGGACCTTGTTCGACTGCTCGCTCGTCAAGGTGCTGAAGCCATCACGCGCCTTCACGCGGGCGCGCGCGGCTCCCACCAGATTCTCCTGCCACTCGAGAAGTCGCTTGCGCGCCCCGAAATAAGCAGTACGCACAGTGTCCGCGAATGCCTCCGCTTCCGTCACCGTGCGCCACGGTCGCTCGCGCTGGAGGTGGTCCCGCAACCCCTCGATGGCGTCGACGATGGGCTGCTCCAGCATGCCGAGCTCCGCGAGCTGAAGCGCTTGATGGTCTCGAACATTCGCGAGCACGGTGATGCGTTGAACGAGGTCGCTGGTGAGCTCCGCATCGATGAGATTGAGGAGCTGCACTCCGTCGTGGAGAGCATCGAGGTGGGTCTTCACCTGCTGCACCGTCGGCTGCGTCTGCCGCACCTTGCGCAAGCAGGCTTCGAGCGCGTCCTCGAGCTTCGCGAGCGCATCCGGTGGCTTCGGTCGGTCTGGCATCCTCGCCAGGCGCTGCATGACGTCGCGGGTGCGCGCTGCGAGCACCGGAAAATGAGCCTGAACTGCCTCTGCGATGTGGTGGTCCTCGCGGTCCATCTTGTGCTTGAGCTGGTCCTCGAAGAACTTGCAGATCTTGGCGCGCGCTTGATAGCCGACGCCGTCCTCACCGGCCGGATAGAAGTTGGCCCGCTTGAAAGCGCGGTCCTTCTCGAAGAGGTCCTTCACACCGGCATCGCGGACCGCCGTGATCTCGTCTCCGGACTCGGGCGAGATCTTCAGCTTGCCGGCGCGCAGCAGACCGGCGACGCAAGCCTTGACGATGTTGGGCGGGTAGCCACACGGCGGCCCACCGAACCTCGCCAGCAGCGTTGTGCCGCCGACGCCGCCTTCGTCGGTGATGAACTCCAGCACGCGCTGCGGAACGACGCCGGCACAGGTGGGGACGTACCGGCCCGCGTCGACCTCGAGGAGCCCAAGGTCAGCGGCGAGAAACTTGGGTGACGGACCCGACAGCTCAGGCTCCAACAGTTGCATGAGCTCAGACGGCGCCACGGTCGTCGAGATGAACCGGTTGTACAGGTCCGGCAGCTTCTTGGTGGCCACCGCGTGAAGCGCTGTGACGAATGTGTTGCCGAACGTCTTGGGGTCGAGCGCTTCGCCGCGGAAGTAGAGCTTGCCCGCCACCCAGGCCGCGCCCACCGCGCTCTTGATGGCATTCTCCAGCTCGTCGAGGCGGTTCTCCTCCTGCTGTAGGAGCATTTTGCGCGCGGCGTTCATGGACTCGCGCCGCGGCTTGTAGCGCTTCACCATCTGGCGGGAACGGATCAGCTCGCGCGCACGCGCATCGAGGTCCTCTGATTCACCCGCCACCCAGAGAATCAGGCTCTCTAAGGCGCTCTCGGCGCTGCGCTTCACCCAGGTGCTGTCGAGGCGCTCGTCCTTCGTCAGCAAGCGGAAGTCCACCTTCACGGTTGCGTCGTCGCGGCTCTCTGTCAGCACGGCGTTCTCCGCCTTGCGCCCGTCGGAGAACACGCCCTCCCACGAGAATGGGCGGCCATCGAGCTTCGGCTTCTCGGGTGAGGCTAGGAGGAGCTTGAGCGCGTCCTGGACAACCTCGCCGATGGCTTCGCGGGGCACAGGGATGTCGCGCCGCTCGCCTTCCCATTCCTCGCCCACGGACGACTGCAGCTTGTAGCCGTGCTTTTCGGAGTACCCGAGCAGGTTGCGGCGACGCAGGTCTTCGAGCGCGTCGGTGACCTGCTGCACGTTGCTGCCCCGATCGAGTCGGTCGTAGAGCACCTGCGCCACGAACTTCGCGTCCGTCGGCGTTGTCTCCTGGATGAGCTCGAGCAGGGCGACGGCCTTCGCCACGCGCACGAGCAGACCCGACGCGTCGCTCGCGCACTGATCGAGGATGCGCGCCATGCTCGCCTGTGCGTCGGAGTCGAGCGCGGTGTGCTGGACCTCGTAGATCTTCTCGAACGTGATCAAGGTTCCGACGTCGGCGTCAGCGAGCTTCTGGTCGCGGAAGAGCTCGCCGAGCAGCTGGAGGAGGCCGCGGATCGCCTGATCGTCGCCTTGCGCGCGCGATGAGCGCGTGCGCAACGCCGTCGTGATCTGCAGCAGCAGGTCGATGTGTCCCGGGAGAAGCGGGTAGACCTCGACGAAGTCTTCGGCGGTAATCGAGTCGCAACCGTAGGCGAACAGCTTCAGGTCCGTGCGCGCCTTCTCGAACGCCGTGCGCAGCCCGGCCTCTTGAGACGGCTTCTTCGCGAGCAGGCGCTTGTGCACGACGTCGCGGATGTTCGTCGGCGCCAGGTGCACGCGCAGCTTCGGAGGGAACCGGTCCTTGGCCCAAAGGAGGAACGAGTCGTCGGCCTCCTCGTCGAGCTTCTGCTGACCGAGCGCCATGAACCAGACTTTGCCCTTGAGCGATGCCCCGAGCGCCGTCGCGAACGCGCGCAGACGATCGACGCGGTCCTTGTTGCCGAGGACGTATTGCGAGACCTCGTCGACGACGAGAAACAGCGTGGCGTCCGGCTGACGGAACTTGAGCATGTCGCGGATGGCGCCGACGGCGTCCTCCGGAGAGCCGACGCCGCCGTGCATGCCCGCGCGGCTCGTGTACCAGGCCATCGGGTCCGGGTAGCGCTCCGGATACAGAGCGTTCATCACCGTGGAGAAGTCCTCTTCGGCGAGGGCCTTGTCCTTGACGGATGCCCAGGACTTCTTGAGCACCTTCTCCGCGGTGGTTTCGAACTTCTTCCACTCACCATCGCGCTCCAAGCGCAGCTCGAAGTCGGCGACGATCGGGTCGGTGCTGCAGTACCCCAAGCGACGCTGCACTTGGCGGACCGTGGCCGCGTGAATCTGCTCGTTGTCGCGCGCAACGGCGCCGACGTCGAACACGACGGCGATCGGGTTCACCTTCTGGCGCAGCTTCGACCATGCCTCGCGGAGCTCGCTGGCGCGCGGCGACGTGTCCCGCTTGAGGAGGGCCTCGGCGACGGAGGTGCCGTCGGGCAGCGCTTTGCCATCGAGGGCCAGGCCCAGGAGCTTGGCGAAGCTCGACTTGCCGGAGCCGTAGAAGCCTGAGATCCACGCCGTCGGGAGCTCGGGGCCGCCCTTTTTCTCGAGCTCGCTGACGATGGCGTTCAGCAGGTGGACGTACTGCTCATGGATGCCGTTCGGCACGCGGCGATGGTTCGGGTGCTCCTCGGGCCAGCCACCCGTAACGATGTACTCCTTCACCTCGTCGGCGAGCTTCTCGGGGCTTTGCTCGTGGAAGTAGACGACGGGCGGGATGTCGCGCGTGACGTCGGACTCGAAGAGCTGTTTGATTTTCATACAGTGATCTTCATGGAGTTCATTCGATGACACTCACGGGTAGATGCGGGGGCGATAGTCAGAGTCGGGGTCGAGCATCCCCATGAACGAGAGCGCAGAGTTGCCGCGGCGCTCGCCGGGATAGAGCAGGACCACGGGGACGTTCTGCGTCTTGCCGTCGAGATGCTTCAGCAGTGCCGACGAGCGGAAGAACGGGTACAGCGAACCGGCGCGCCCGATGAGTGCAAGCGTGCGCTCGGCCTTGTCCGGATTCTTGTCGGCGAACTCGCGGATGAGCGTGCTGCAGTCGTCGGCGATGCCGCCCACGCCGTTGTCGCCTTCAACGAGAGGGGTGAGCTTGTCGCGCAAGTACTTGAGTGCGCGTTCGCGATCCCCCAGGCGCTTCTCCATCGAGATGACGCGCTCCATCCACTCTCCGCCCTGCGACCTCACGCGGTCGAGCACGAGTTTCTGCAGGGAGATCGACAGCACCACCCAGCCATGCGCCACGAGGTCGTTGCTCAACTTCTGCACTTCCGCGCGCAGCTTGAACTCGTCGGTCGGCGCGTAGGGCACGATCGCAAAGCGGTAGTTGCGCATCGTGCTGATGCGCGGTCCATCCTCGTGCACGAGATCGTTGCGAAGGGCCGCGAAGGCTTCCTGCAGTTGCGTGCGCGCGAACAGCGTCGATGCTGTCATGCGAGGCCCCGATCATGGTCGCCACGCGGGGCGACCGTCGCCTGCGCCCAGCCTTCGAGATCGCCGTACACCCAGCCGAAGTCGACGAGGTCACCTTGGCGCTTGAAGTGCAGCGCAGAGAGTGCGCGCAGCCGGTCCTCAGCGAGCTTCGGCATCAGGCCGACCGACGACAGGTACGGGTTGTCGAGGAGCGTCCCGTCAAACTCGACCCCACGCAGCAAGTAGAGCAGGTACGTGAGAGCGTCGTCACCGACGCGCGGGAACGCGAGCTGACGTGGGTCCTTCAGATTCTTCACCAAGCCCGCAGCCTTCGCCGTCACGAGCAGCTGGCTCGCGAACTGAACGCGGGTCTTCATCGTCCATCGACCGGGTCCCTGGTCGCCCACCCAGCGCGTGACCATGTCGCGCGTGACTTCAGCGCGCGCGCCTTCATGGCGCTCGACGAGGAAGTGCCCGGCGAAGGCACGGTAGAGAGGGTCAGTCAGCTGCACGTGCCAGTGGCAGATGAGGGCCCGCGTGCCGGGCTCCATGTGCTGCCACTCGCGCAAGACGCGCAGCGCATGGGGATAGGCGTCGAACCGCGCACGGAGGTTCGAAAGCAGCACCTTCACGCGTGGCAGCGAGCGCGCGCCAAACCACGACTCCTCGAAGGCGCGCGTGGCGACATGGTCGTCGTCGCCGACGGCCGGGTGCGTCCACCAAGCACGGGAGTTTTCTATCTCCAGCGTGCACTTCAGCAGGCGCGTGTGGATGTCTTTGGCCTCGATCGGCTTCGTCATCCCGGCCTCCGGTAGTGAGGCATCGGGTAGGCGCCTGCGAGCGGGTGCAGCGCAGCGACGAGCTTCCTCATCAAGAGCTCGACCGATGCGGGCGGGTCACCTTTCAGGCGACGGCCCACGGGGGCCGAGACCACGGCGGCCTCGCCGTGGCCCGCGACCCAGTCCCCGAACGCTGCCTTGGCCCACGTTTCACGAATGACATCGCGCAGGCCAGGCAGACCGTCCACCGGCGACGCGCCACTTCGCTTGAGGTCGGCGAGCCTCTCGTTGACGTGCTCGTCGAGCTCGAAGCCGAGCCGAAAGAGGGTGACGAGCCGGTCCGCGTCGGCGTCCTTGGCCCGCGTGTCGGCATCGTGGCGTCGGGCGGCCTCGCGGGCGGCCTCCAGGACGGCCCAACGCCAGGTGTGCGGGAGCAAGCGCTTGAACAAGTCCTCACCGCCAAACTCGCTGACCAGGTCGGTGCGCCACCACTTCAGCCGGGGGGCCTCGCCGGCCTCACCGGCCCACGCGACGGCGAGCTGAGCGGTCAGGATCGCATCGAGGGTGGCCGTGGGGGCTTGCACGTTCGATTGGCGGACTTCGAGCGCAGTCACACGAGCACCTCTGTTGAGGCGACCGATCCGCTCCGAACGACAACGCTCCGGCCCCCGGTCGCCAGCTCTCCGGCAGGCGTTCCGTATCGCACGCCCGGGGGGCGCCCCGAAAGCGCCCCCCGGGGGCTTTTTCGGCGGTCCGACCGCGACCGGTTTCGTCGCACTAATGTGAGAAATTTCAACGGGATCGCCCGCTTCGGGCGATCGGAGCTCTGAGGCGATGCCCGCCGGTAGCCCGGCCGCCGTCCTTGCCGCGGCCGCCGGCTACCCGCTCCATCCGGGCGTTCGTTCCAGAGGGCCCCGGACTCGGGAGGTCCTTCCGCGCGCTTGCAGTCCATCCGGTCAGTGCCCGCCGACCGCCGTAACGAACGTGGGCTCGATGACCAGGGCCGCGTGAACGGCCGGCGTGCCCGCCCAAGACACGGTGACAGCCGGGCCGGCGCGGAGCGCGAGGTTGTTGAACACACGCCACTCGACCATCGCCGCCATCCGAATCAGCGCTCCGACCTGAACCTGGTCGTCGACGTCGAAGGGCAGGCGCACCGGGCGACCCTTCTCGTCGAGTCGGAGTGGATCGACGAGGGCGCTCGTCGACCAGAGCGCGAGCACGGGACCGGCCTCGAGGTCGACCGCCCCCGTGACGTCGTAGCCTGAGTCGAATCGCCACGTCGTTGCGAGTGGCGCCGCAAGCTCGAGGTAGCTGCCGGTGACGATCTGTCCACTGGTCCCGGCGCCTTTGACATCACTCGTCACGACGTTCGCGCCGGGGGCGGCCTCGAGCCCCAGGCCCAGATGAAGCTCGTTCGTGATGCCGTATCGCGCACTTGTGACGAGGCGCGGGAGCATCGTGACCGGGTTCGCGCTGAGCTCGATGGAGTTGTCGTCCTTCGCCAGCGGGTGTCGCAACCAGGCAGCCTCCAACGAGCCGCCGGCGCCGAGGTACAGCTCCCCTGCGTCGGCTGCTGCCGTTGTTGACGCGAGCACCAGGAACAAGGCGAGCGCGCGCATCACTGCTCCTGCTCGAGCTCGCGCGTCTCCCCTTGCGGGATCGGGAGCGCCGGCTGTGCGACGAACGACGCGCCGCTCACACCGTTGATCTGCCCCTGCGCGCTCACCGAGCGGCCCGCGGGAAACGCGACGGCGGAACCAAGGTAGTCGTCAAAGTACCGGCCGTACCGGCAGTCGTTCGTCGACGTCCCCTTGCACTCTGTGAACGTGCCGGACGCCACCCACAGGAGGCGGCGCGGCGGCGTGGGCTCCGCGCCAGATTGGAGCGACGCGTCGGCGATGACCCAGTGGTCCTCGGAAAGCGCGAACATTTGAGCGACGGCCGTTCCGCTCGAGTTGCGCGCGTTGCAGCGGTCGTTGAAGCCGAGCGTCCCGGCCTGGCCGTTCAGCGTGAGCGCGCTCTTCAGCGTGATCGAGTTCTGCGGGACCGGAGCACGGAACAGCAGCAGCCGACTGCGCGTCGCTGTCGAGCTGCCGCCGGCGGTGAAGGCGACGCTTGCGCCAGCATCGATGAGCGAGCTCGGCTGCCCGGTGACGGCGTTGAAGCTCCACGCCTCGAGCGTGACCGTGTTCAACGGAATTGTGAACGTGAAGAGCTGGCCAAGCTCGGTGGTGTCGGCACTCGTCGGGTAGGACGCGGCCGGGCTGTGCGAGAAGGTAGTGTCCTGCTCGCCCGAGATGACCGCATGATGCTCCATCGTTGCGTTCGCCGAGAGGAGCGTCCCTCCCGTCGGCGAGAAAAGCGCCCACGACGCGCTGCTCGAGGCCTTGTCCAGGTTCGAGCCGCTCCACGTTGGGTTGTTCGGCGGGGAGCTCGCTTCGTTCGCGACGATGTCGTCGGGATTGACGAGATCGTCGTCGTCGTCATCGATGACCGCGTCTGAGTCGCTACCGTCGGGCGTGTAGCACCAGTTGAACGCGCGCTGCTTCGAGATCTGAGCTGCCTCGCGATGCGAAACGGTGATCGAGGGCGCCGGACCCGAGCCAAGCGAGAAGCTGTAGTTGTAGTTCGTCGAGGTGGACGGAGACACGAGGTACGCGTGTGCGATGACGCGGCCGGCGGATCCCTGTCCGCTTCCGGCGAGCACGGCGTTGTCGTGGCCGTCGTCGAACGCCTCCACGTCTTCCTGAAACGCGGCGGGGTCGTAGGCGCCCCCGTTCCACATCATGAACAGCGGGGCTGGCGTCGCCTCGTACTTGAAGAAGTGGGTGACGATCGCGCCCTTGTTGCCGGCTTGGTCCGTCGGCCGCATGCTCAGACAAAGAGTGGCGGCGCCTGTCTGGTTGCGGAGAAGCGTCGGGCTCGTCGTTAGGTTCTGGCCGTCGACGATCGGGATGTCGACGAGGCCGACCGCGTTCGCGGTGAACGTCCCGCGACTGCGGTTCTCGAAAGCCGCCTCGTCTGCAGGGCACGTCGCGTCGATCCGCGCCTCGACCGCAACCCCCGCCTCCGTCTTGAGGCGCAGCGTGGGCGCCCTGTTCTCGACCGGCGGCGAGGAGAGCGTTGACGGGTTGACGAGCGTGCCCGCGAGGTGCTGCCAGCGGCGATAGGTCTCGACGCCGCTCGATGACGGCCGAAAGTGAACGTCCTGCGTCGACGCACTGCTGCTGATGTCGAAGACGCAGCCGGTGAACGGAAAGGCCGAACACTGGGTGGAGGGCGTAAACGCGGTAGTGGCCGTGAGCTGGAAACTGGCAAGCGGATTGCCGTCGGCGGCGGCGAGGTTCGTCAGCGCCGGGGCGGCCGAGTCCTTCGTGTAGCTGCGCTGCGACGTCGAGGTGTTCCCGGCGGCATCGCTCGCGGTCACGATGATCGTGCGCAACCCATCAGCGAGCGTGTCCGCGAAGGGCGGGAACGAGACGCTGTTGCCTGCGCCGATGGTCCCCACGAGACCCGTGACGACGGGGAGCGCGTTCGACGTGACGTCGGCGACGACGGACACGAGGTTCGCGTCGGAAGCCGTCGCGGTGATCAGCGGCGGCGTGGTGCGGAAGGAGCCGGCAGCGGGCGCGGTGACGGCGACCGTGGGCGCGTCGAGGTCGACCGTATACGTGAAGGACGAGCGTGACACGGCCCCGCCGATCTCGGTGACGTCGACATCCATGACAGCGGTGCCGGGTTGGAGCGGCGCGGCGAACGGCACGAGCAACGCACAGCTCACGCCGGTTGCGTCAGCGCTGGCCGTTCCGACAGAGGTTGCACCCTGCGCGATGCTCGCCGAGCAGGAGACGAGGTCAAAGGATCCGGTAGCGTTGACGGTCACGCCCGCGCGCGCCGGGCCCACGAACGCCGTTGCGTCGGTCGCGACGCGCGGGCGCGGTCTCGTGAAGCACCACACACCGTGTGCCGTGTTCTCCAGCGTGTCCACGGCCTCCATGCAAAGGCAGACCTCGCGCGCGGCGTCGTTGATGTTGAACGGCGGATCACCGAGCGAGACGCCGCAGCGTGACAAGATTTCGCTGCTGTTCGGCGCGTGAGAGCCATCGATCTCCACGCGGACGTCCGCGACCGGCGAGAAGAGGTCCGCGACGTCCGGGCTGAGCACGTCGAACGCGGAGAGGCCGCTCGCGTCGTTCGCAGTGCCGACGATGGCGACGACGCCGTCCAGGGCGTCGCCGAACGCGGCGCCATCGTTGGGAGCGGCGAACGCGAGCTCGATCGTCGGTGGCGTCGTGTCGAACGCGCTCACCGGCTCGTTAGCGGGAAAGAGGATCGACCGATCCAGCGAGAGGTCATCGTACAGAAGACCCGGCGCCACGAGAGCATCGCTGGTGATGCTGGACGCGTTGCGGACGGCATCGAGGACGACGACGCCGTTATCGCGAAACGGCGCGTTCTTCACGAAGTTGTCGATGCCAATGGCGAGCGAGGTCCGCAGCACTTTGCTGTCGGCCGGCACCGACTGCTGGTCGAGGAACAAGGCGACGCCGTTGTCCGTCCCGTCGAGCACGCCGTCGTTCAAGTCCGCGAGCAGCACGTCGAGGAGATCGGCGGGTGTGATCTGGCCGGGGGCACCACCGACGTCGATCGACGTCTGCGCTGCGACGCGCGACAGACCGGCGTGCGCAAGCGCGAGGATGGCGGCGGAGTCGGACGGCGCAGGGTCGTCCTCGAGCAGGTTGGCGGACGCCGACCCGGTGAGCGAGAGGGAGCCGGGGCGCAGCAGGTGGCTTGCGAAGAGGTTGGCGTTGAAGGTCACGGCGGCAGCGAACGACGGCGAGTCTGCCTGCGTTCCCACGGCGCGCTTCTTCGCGAGCGTCGTCCAGGCGTTGACGTTGGCCACGACGTTGGCGCCGGGCGCAACGTCGGCGAGCGCCGTAGACAGCTCCTGGCCGGCACGCAGAGTGAGCACCTGGCCGGTCGCGGTATCCTGGAAGGAGCCCCCGCTGGCGACGACCTCGACGACTCCGACCGACGTCGGGTTCTCGATCTGATATCGACCTTCGTCATCGGTCGTCGCCGTTCCGATGAGGGCTCCGCGCACGCCGTTCGTCATCTCGAAGGCGCTGAGGTTCGCGGCCGCGAGCGGAAAGCCCAGCTCGACGGTCCCGGCGATGGTTCCAACCGGGATGTTGTCGACGTCGACGCTAACGACGCGGAACGCGGCGTTGCCTGCGGTGTCGGTCGCTCGGAACGTGAGCTCGAGCGCCCCCTCGGGCGCGGTCGTCGTGTCCCAGAGGACGTCGATGATCGTCGGGTCCGGCTCGCGGTCACAATTCGTCGTCGCGGGCGCCGTGCACGTCGGGAGGATGGCGCTCCCGGGGATGTCGAGGTCGAACGCGGCAACGCCAACTGCCGACGTCGTCGTGGCGAGGATCGGGATCGTTCCCGCCACGGTGCCGGGATTCGGCGCAGTCACGTTGATCTCGGGCAGCTCATTGTTCACCACAACCGAGACGGACACGTCGCTGGACACGCCGGCGGCGTTCGTCGCGCGCGCGGTGATCGTGAGGGGTCCAGGGGCGAAGAGAGCGGTGTTCAGCTCGCCGACAAGCTCGCAGTGGACGTTGCTCGAGCATGTCGTCTCGCCCGTGCCAACGAGAGGCGCGGGCGCCACGAACGCGACGTCGGCGACGCCGACCGCGTCGTCGGTGAGCACGCGGACGACGGGCTTGCCCGAGACCGGCCCGGCGACGGGCTCAACGATCGACACAACCGGCGGCGCGACGCTCGCGTCATCGAGGAAGATGTCGCTCTCATGAGTCGTCAAGGCGCGGGTGAGGTCCTTCACCGCGAGCACGCCGATGCCGCTCTTGTTCTGTGAGCCATCGAGGAAGCGCTCGATGGAGAGCGCGAGCCCCTGCGGCGCCCCGCGCAATGTGTTCGACGACAGCGCGACGGATCCTTGAACGAGTTGGTTCTGCGAGGGTCCCTTCCCGTCGAAGACGCACCGGCCGTCATCGATGTCGCGGACGAGCTCGGTCGCGAGCGTCGCGGAGGTGACGCGCACGCCAGGGTCGAGATCGGACGCGAGGGAGATCTGGCGGGCGGACTCGGAGAGGCCCGCGAGGAGCAGTCCGTGCCAAACGTCTGCCGCAAGGCTCGGCGCGACGGCCGCGGTCGGATCGAACACGGGTGTCGCGCGCAGATCGAAGCCGGCGGTTCCCGCAGCGAAGAACGCGTTCAGGCGACTGGTCGCGCGCGCGCCAGCTTCGGCGATGCCGCGTTCAGCACCGCGCTGCACAAGACAGCCCGTGAGGGAAGCGCCCAGGGTGGTGAGCGGCGTGACCATGACGCCGGTGGTCGCCTCGGCCAGCTTCTGATCGTCGACGAGCGCGCAGAGCTCGTTCGGCCCCTGGCTGATGAGGCCGCCCGTTGCCTCCTCGGTGAACGTCCCGGCCTTCGCGCACACGAGCGTCGGTCCGAAGTGCCCGCCAATGGAGAACGTGAAGGTGCCGTCGTCGGCCGAGGTGGTGGAGCCCAGCTCCTTCTCCCGGCGCCCTTCCTTGGTCACCGAGAACGCGGTGACGGTGGCGGCCGAGACGGGTCCCTTGACGACCGTCCCCGAGATGGAGCCCTCAACCGCGTCGCCGACGTTGGGCTGACAGGCAGAGAACACGAAAGCGATGAGAGCGGAGCTGGCGAGGACGAAACGTCGCGACATGGGCACCTCCTGTGGCGCGGGACATGTCGCGCGCCGTGGCGGGCGCGCTCGGATGATCTGCCGTCAGAGCACCGATTCCACGTAGATGAAGAACTTCGACCCACGATCGGCGACGACCAGGTCCTCCTCGTTGTTGAGCCGGTCAGCCTTGTTGACGATCGGTGCGGTGGCCCCACGAAGGGCCCCGGCGGCAACATCGTTGCCGACGATGGAGGCAGCGCCGTCGAGCAGCGCCTGTGCACCTCCCGTGGCGGCGCCTGCGCCGATGTCGGAGACGCCGCCGATGTTCTTGGCGCCGAGCACACCAGCGCGTCCGTCCTCTCCCAGCGCGATCCCCTTGAGCGTGACGCTCCTGCCGTTCACGAGCGCGAAGGTGAACTCGAGCAGGATGCGGGGTCCCTCCGCACCCGTGACTCGCCCGTGGATCTCAGACCCGCGGGGAAGCTCGACGGCGCCGAGCTTCGTAGTCGCCTGGACAACGGCGATAACCGGGCCGAGTGGCGCGCTGGCGACCGCGTTCGTGACGCGGACCGGGATCCGCGTCCCAGCCGCGGCGCGGTCCGAGGTTGGAGACACGGCGGCTGCGGCGACGGATGCGCCCGAGCTCGTGTTGTAGCTGGCCCTGGTCCCGTAGCGCTCGATCCACGGATTGGTCTCCCTTGCCGGCGCGCTCGCCTGCGCGGGGGAGCTTGCGTGTCGTGCGTGGGCGTGCGGCGCCGACGCGTCGCCATGGGCCGCGCTCATGGCCTCCGCTGCCTGCGGCGCGACGGGCGTCGACGCCGCAGGCAACGGCCCGACGTCGAGGTAATTCATCGAAGCTGCCCGCCGCGTCTTCTCCGCCGAGAGCTCCTCGAGCTCGGTTGAACCGCGCTGTCTGCGCTGCAGCTCCTCGGGGTCGACGTAGGCGGTAGACCTCGCGCGCCCCCCGAGGTGGCCGATCGCGACGATGATACCCGCACCGGCGGCGAGGACGAGCACCGCTGCAGCGATCGGTAGAACGAGCTTCTTGCGCGCGCTCAGGCGCCCGGAGGTCGCGCGCTCCGGCGGCAACTGGAACGAGGGCTGCGCGAGGATGCCGCTCGCCGCTCCGGTCGCGCCGGTGGCCTCGTCGGCGTGGTCGAAGATGCTGCCGTCGGTTTCCTTCGTGGCGACCCGCGCGCCACCATCAACCGCACCCTCAACCGGAGCACGGGCGGGCGGGGCTGCCTCGGCGGGTAGCGGGGCTCCCGCCGCCTCGGGTACCGCGGGTGGTGCGACAAACTCCTCGTGCACGTCCCGCGGCGGAGGTGGTTTCGGCGCCTCAGACGGCGGTCGCAGATCGATGCTCTCGATGCGTGCGACGAGCTCGGCCGCGCTCGGGAGTCGACGGTCTGGGTCCGGCTCCATGAGCTGATGGATGAGCGTCGACCAGGTGTCCGGCGCCCCCGGAGCTCGCTGCCGCACCGGGGCGAACTGAGCGCGCGCGATGGCGCGGAGGAGCTGGTTCTCGTCCTTGTCGTGAAACGCGGCTTCGCGACACGTCATCGCGTAGAGCAGGCAGCCCATCGCCCAGAGGTCTGTAGCGACCGTGTGCTTCTGCTTCCCGACGGTCGACGCCCTCACATACTCCGGCGCGAGATACGAGAACGTGCCCATCGTGCGGCCGACGCGCGTGAGGTCTCCATCGACCGCCGACTTGGCGAGGCCGAAGTCGATGAGCATCGCCTCGTCGTCCTTGCCGATCAGCATGTTCGCCAGCTTGATGTCGCGATGAAGGACGCCGCTCTCGTGCGCGTGGGAGAGCGCGCGCGCGATCTGGAGCGCGACGTGCCGGACGCGTTCGAGGGTGGGCTTCTGCTCGTTGAGCCAGAGCCGCCCGTCCACCGACGGGAAATGGCTCATGACGAGGAACGGGTTGCCGTCGACCTCGCCGGTCGCGTGCACGGCGATGATGTTCGGGTGGCGCAGGCGCGCGAGAGTGCGGGCCTCGCGCTGGAAGCGCTCACGATACTCGGCGGCCTCGGACTTGCTCCCGGTGAAGCCGGGACCGCTGAGCGAGATGACCTTCAGCGCACGATCGATGGCGAGTGGCTCGTCGCGGACCAGGTAGACGTCCCCCATGCCGCCTTGGCCGATGCGCTCCTTGACGACGAAACCGCCGATGACCTCACCCTTCTGAAGCTCGCGCATGGATCCTCCTCAGAGTTCGATGTCTTCGACGACGACCTTGGTCTCCTCGTCCACTCCGGCGACCGTTAAGGTCAGCCGATAGCGGTCGGGCGCTGCATCCGTGGGGGCCTGTACGGCGGCGACGCCGAGCCCGCGCTCGTTGAAGCGGAGTCGTTCTTTCTCGAGCTTGTCGCCGGCACTCGCTGCGCCCTTCGCGCTCTCGAGAACAGCCGAGTCGAGGATAATGTCGTCGCGCCGACGATCTTCGATCTCGAAGGTGACGTGGACGAGCTCACTGTTCCTGCAGATCTGCTTGAGCCGGACGACGACGTTGTCCTTCCGGTTCGGGCGACCGAAGAAGTCCTTGCACGTCGTCCCGCGCATGAAGGCGGCGAGCATGCGCTCGTCCGACCTCTGCTTCACCCGTTCTTCGAAGCGCGCCTCGAGCTCGCGCTCTCGCTTGGTGAGCTTCGCATCACCGCGGTCCGCGTCGGGGATCGTGAACTCGACGCGCGCGTCCGCGGCTTCGGGGAGCGTCAGCTCGACGAACAGCGTGACGGCGAGGCCGCCATCGAGCGTGACGTCGATGTTGGTGACGAACGCCGAAGCTGGCGCATCGGCGCCTGGAACCCGCGTCGGCTTGATGGACAGCGTGCGCGTGTCTGGAAAGACGTCCAGCCGCCAGAGCTGCGCCTCGGCTTTGCCGTCGCCGAAGACGCAGTCGCCGCACGTCGGCGTGATCGTCCATGCCTCGGGGAGCTGGATGACGGTGGCGAGGCCTGGCGCCGCGTTGACCTTGTAGACGGCCTTCGGCTTCTGCGGGTCGAGCTTGATGACGCGGAGCTGCGGGCCGCGCCCTGCGGCGGTCGTCGGGGGCGGAGCCTCGGTCTGCTGCGGGGCGGCTTGCTTCTTGCCGGGCGACGCCGATGCGAGCGCCAGCGCGATCACCGGAATGAGCGCGTTCATGACTCCTCCTTCGCGTCCCAGAAGTCGACAAGCAGCCCGTCGACGCTCTGGGGCGTCACCGGGATCTCGACGAAGGTCGCGTGGATCCCAAGGCGCTTCTTGAACTTCGGGTCGTCGACGGGCGGGCCGGTGAGCGGCTGGATGCGCATCGTCGCCATGCCCTTGCAGTGCCAGACGCCCTCGCTCCTGGCGCACGTGAGCGACGGCCAGTCGAGCTCGAGCTCGTTGCGGATACGCGCGAGGACGTAGGTGCGCAGGAGAGTTGCCTTTCCGGAGGGGTCTACCGCTGGGGGGACCGAGACCTCCGCGTTCATCTCGGCGGCGAAACGCTTCCTCCACGGCGTCGTCATGAGGAACGACGCGTCGGTGAGATCCTCGACGACCTTCTCCGAGGACCAACCGTGCAGCTTGGTCGCCGCCATGGCGAAGAAGCGCTTGGCGTCGATCTCGCGGGTCGAGGTGTCACCGGCGGTGACGATGCGGCGCGGCTCCCGCGGGTCGTCGCTCGTCACGACGACGGGCAGCGGTCGCGTGAAGCTCATGAACGCGAGCGCCATCGCCAGGAGTGTCGTTGTCGCCGACACCAGCGCCAGCGCCCAGGATCGGCGCGAGCGGCGGACGAGCTCGTTGTACGCCTCGAACGGATCGGGCGCGGTCGACATGATCGTGGCTTGCGGCGCCATCCTTCACCTCACGCTTCGTTCTTGGGTTCGCGTTCCTGCTTGCGGATCGCGCCGTCGCGCGCGAAGGCGTCGCGCCGATCCTGTGCGCGGTCGCCCGCTGGCTCCCGGTCGCCCGCGCGCTCGGCGCTGGCGCCGGTCTGCGTGCTCTCCTTGTCGCCATCGCGGCCCTTGATCGCCGTGTCGACCTTGCCAGCGACCACGGAAGCACCAGCGGAGGCGCCCGCGCTACCCGCCGTCGCGGCGCGCTTGGCCGAGGACATCGCGCCCTGCGCGAGGTGCGCTGCTCCGCCCCGGAGGATCGTCGCGGTCGCGACCGGGATGACGAGGAAGCTCGTCGCGTAGACCAGGTTGAAGACCATGTGCTCCGCGAGGTTCTGCGTGATGTTCGGGTTGACCGTCGTGGCCCGCTCGCCCGCGACGAGCATCGAGAGGAAGATCTTCGCGGTGATGCCCCACGCGGTGACCTCGATGAGCCCGAGCAGCCAAGCGGCGAGGTAGCTCTGTGTGAGGCCCGGGATGGACGCGAAGGCGATCATGATGGGCCCGAGCGTGAGGAGGACGTTCAGCATCACCTTCTGGATGACCTTCAGGATGAAGACGCACGCCGCGGCGAGCGTGAAGGTGAGGTACGTGGCGGTGTCGAGCAGGCTGTTGATGAACGCGGCCGCGGAGAGCTCGAGGTTCGACAGCGAGAACGACGCATCGTCGCCGAGGGACGCGGAGAAGGCCTCGGCGCGCGCGGCAAAGACGGACTTCTTGGCGCTTGCGGGGTCGATGGACTGCAGATCGCCCAGCGAGGAGACGAGCTCGATCATCGAGCGCGCGACGAGGGAGTAGAAGCCGAGGAGCAGCCCAAACACGATCAGGCGCGTGATGGGGCTCGCCCAGTCCGGACGCTCGCCGCGAAGCTGCTTCCTCCACTCGAGGATCACCGAAGCGAGGAAGGACACGGTGAGGATCGTGACGGCGGCGCCGTTGATGCGGCCCTGCTCGCCGAAGACACCGACAGCGGAGCGGACGACGCGATCGAAGTCGAGGCCGATCACGGCGCACCTCCGGGTGCGGAGTCGACTGCGCCGGGCGGGCGCTCGACGAACGTCGGCGGCGACTCTTCGTCCTTGGTCGGGTCGAGCGTCTCGTCGACGGACGCCGCGACGCTGGCGAGCCCGCGCGCGTGATCGAGCTTCTTTGCGCTCATGCGCGCGCCGTCGTCGAGCTGGCGGATGGCCTCGATCTTGGCGAGCCGCAGCTGCTCGGTGGTGAGCTCGGTGATCATGCGCAGGGACGCCGCCGAGATGGCCTGCGACTTGGCGCCAAGTACGGCGGCGCGCTTGAGGTCGAGCCCGCACACCGTCTGCGTCGAGCCGTCGGCGGCGGTCGTCAGACGGCAACCGGGGTCCATGGTCTCTCTGAAGACGCCCTCGCCTTGGGTGTTCAGGGAGTCCTGTCGGGAGAGCAGTTGCAGCCGTGCGTCGGAGAGCCCGTAGATGCCCTCGTCGAGCGAGATCAGCGTGTCGTAGAAGCTCTCCTGCGTGCGGCCAATTTTGTTCAGCGTCTCCTGCAATGCGTACGGGTTGAACTCGCCGTTCGGCCCTTGCGCGAGCGCGCGGCGAAGCGCGTCCGCTTCGCGGCGGATGCCCTGGGCTTCCGGAAACGTCTTCTCGAAGGCCGCTTGCGCGGCGTCGAAGATCTCGTCGGGGTTCTCGCTCAGGTAGCGGAACTCGTTGACGGTCTCGGTCGCACTCCGCAGGACGGCGAGGGTGCCCTGCGCCGTCTCGAGGGAGCTGTGAACGGCGTTTAGCATCTCGCCGGCGTTCGTCGTCTGCTTCACGCTCTCCAGCAGGAGGGCGATCAGCGTCGCGGAGTCGCTGTCGGGGATGCCTGCGGCGCTTGCATGCGCGCCAGGCGCCAGCAGGAGTGTGCCAAGGGCGGCGGCCGCAAGGCGCGGACCCGCACGGCGGGCCTTACCGGCCATGGCTGACGAGCTCGAGGGTGCGGGCGCCGGAGGCCTCGTCGTCCGGATGCGCGTAGCGTTCCGGGTCGAGCTCGCCGATCGCCTCGTCGACGATGTGCAGCAGAGACTCCCAGTCCTCATCCGCTTCCCGCGGTGCTTGGGTGCGGTCCACGAGGCGCTCGATGCGACCCTCGCGCGCCCGCACCTCCGCGACGTGGTCGACGAGGCTGCAGATCCTCCCCGTCGGCGCTTCGCCGAACGTCTCTTCCACGAGCTTGTCGAGCCGATCCCAGGCGGCGGAGGGCACTTCTCCCTCGCCGAAGACGACGGTGGCGACCTCGGCGGCGAGGCGGGACTTGACGGCGTTTCGTTTGCTCACGGCTGGACTCCTTCGTTGTTCGCGGGCCGACGCGCGCGCGGGGCCCCGTTCGGGTGGTGCTGCGCACAGAACCGGATGGCATCGACAAGCGAGAGGCCACGCTCCTTCTGAACGGCCTGTCGGAAGCCGACGTCGACCGGATCGGTGGTGTTGAGCCACAAGTCGAAAGGCGTGGGCTTCAGTCTCAGGATCGACGCCTCATTTTGTCCGCGCTCTACGAACAGCATCTCGGAGAAGCAGCCCTTCTTGAACCGCAGCTGCTTGAAGAGCGCGGTCTGACGCGGGTTGAGTTGGAGGAGTGAGGCGACCTTGTCGTGGTCACCGGCGTGTTGCAGGAGGAACGCAAGCGCGGCGTTCTGCAGGACCGCCGCATGGATCGGCGAAGCGAGGAAGTCCGTGAGGCTCTGGGTGATGGCCCACGTGGACGCGTTCCACTTCCGTCCGGTGCGGAACAGCTCGGCGACGATGCCGCTGGCGGTCTCGTCGAGAAGGAACTTCCAGCACTCGTCAAAGATGACGAACTTGGTCACGTCCCGCGGGTAGCGGCGGATCGTGGACCAGATGTGAAAGCTGACGGAGAGGAGGACGACCGTCGCGAGCTCCTTGTCCTTCTCGAGCCCGAACAGGTCGAAGACCTGCATGCGGCCGCTGGCTTGGAAGCGCGAGGGGCGGTTGATGAGGCGGGCGCGCGTCGGCTCGCTGATCCACGCGCGGAGCTTCACGAGCATCTCGCGCGCGAGCGGCGCGTACTCGGGCTCGGTCGGCTCATAGCGAGCGAGGTCGGCAACGACGTCACCGAGGATCGGCGTGCGCTTCTCGGCGACGGTCGCGCGGTACGCGCCCAGGACGGCGGAGCGGGCGATCTGTTTCGCGAGCGTGCGATCGCCGCGTTGCTCGAGCTCCGGGAGCGCGATGAAGGCGACCAGGTCCGCGAGGTAGCGGATCGCGTCGTCGTCTATGCCGGTCTCCGACTGTTCTCGCGACGTGATCTCGTCGTGAGGGAAGAACGGGTTGAACGCGACATCCGACGTGGATGCGAGGGCCGTGTACGTACCGCCGAGCGCCTCGGCGAGGACGCGGTAGGACGATAGCTCGGGGCCCTGCACGTCGATGACGAGGAGCGGCCCGTCCTCGACGAGGCATGCTTGCTCGAAGATGCAGGAGACGTTGAACGACTTGCCGGAGCCGGAGCTGCCGAAGACGAGCGTGTTGCTGTTCGAGCGGGTCCTGCTCGGGAGAAAGCTGACGCGGCGGAGCGTGTTCTGCCGCGTGTGGTAGAGGAGCTGCGCCTCCTCGTCCCCGACGCTCGGCACGAAGGACGGCACGAGGTCGGCGGCGTTGTTCGTGATGAGCTGGTGGCGCTTCGGCGCGCGGAGCCCGTTCCCAGGGAGGCTGCCGAGAAAGGCATCGAGCTGGCGACCCGTCTCGGTTGTGAGCGCGCCGCCGACGTCGCTGAATGCGTCCTTCAGCTCTCGGGTCGCGGCGTCGAGCGATGCGTGGTCGGGCGCGTCGACGATGACGGAGAGCGACGCAGCAAAGACGCGCTGGTCGTGGGTGAGCATGCGCTCGAGGACGTGCTCGTACTCGGAGAAGGCCACGTCGGCTGCGACGTCGCGCACGACGCCGCCGGCTTGCGCGTGCGCGATGTTGCGCTTGCGGATGAGCTTCTCGGTGAGCTTCTCCCTGTCGGTCGCCACGAACGTCGACACCATGCGGAAGCGCGCGGGCGTCCTGAACTGCACGCCCATCATGAAGTCGGGGCGAGTGCAGGCGGGGAGCCGCTCGAGGGTGAGGGCGCGGTGGAGGAGCGGCGGATCGTCGAGGGTGAAGCTCGTCTCGCTCCAATTGAGGTCGCCGAGCGGGAGCTGCTCCCGCAGGCTCAGCGGCCGGTGCAGCAGGTACGGGGGGAGGCGTGTCAGGGGCTCCGGCAGCTCCTCCGGGCGATCGACGACGTGGAGCTTCGCTCGGCGCGAGGTGATCGGGTTGAGCGCGCGGTGAACCTCGGCGAGGAGCGCCGCCTCGTCCAGCGGACGGAGTGTCGCGCCCATGGTGGTCAGCTCCTCGCGCACGCGGGCGGCGACCTCGGCGATGCGCTCGACCGCCGCTTGAAAGCGAGCCGGCCCGACCTGCTGTGGGCTCCTTCGGCGAGAGAGGAGAGCGCTGAAACCGCCCGGACGGTGGGGGCCGAGAAGCCCGAGGGCCTTCGACTGGCCGACGAAGTAGACGATCCGCCCGCGTGCGAGAGCAGCGTCCTGCCGGAGGGCCGTCGCACGGGCGCGGCGTTGCTCGGTGAGGACCCGGCGCGCGGCTTCCCCGGCCCGCTGTGAAGGCAACCGCTCCTCGAAGGCGGCGATCAGGTCGTCGCTCGAGAGGCCGGTGTGCCACTCGCACTGGAGGAACGCGTCGGCCGGGAGGGAGTTGAGCGCGCGGCGAAGCGAGGACGCGTTGTGGTTCAGGCGCACGTTGTCGGCGGCGAAGACGTCGACACCGGAGCTCTCGAAGCCCACGACAAGCGTGCCGTCGACAAGGACTATGACGGTCACGGCGTCGCCAGCGACGATCACGGTACGGGTGGCCCAGTAGGGCAGCCAGTGCGCGAGCGGAGGGGCGTTCATCGGAGATTGCCTCGGGGATCGAGTGGAAACGGTCGGACGAGGAGGTCGCGCTCCTTGTGCGAGAGCCGCCGCGGCGTGAAGGCCACGAGGAGCATCGTCTCGAGGTAGTCGTCGGGCTTTCGCCACTTGAAGGCGACGAGCGCCGCGGCGATCGCAGCCGACAGCACGACGCCGACGAGCGACGAGAAGCCGAAGAACACGCCGGCCAGGAGCACGAGGTTGCCGGGGACGAAGATGATGGGGAGGTCGAGCGGCGTCAGCCCGAACACGGAGCTCTTGTGCGCGAGGTTCCGGTACACGGGCGAGAGGTCGAGGGGCGCGTCATCCATCGGCTCACCTCCTCCCGAACGGCGT
Organism: Deltaproteobacteria bacterium; assembly: GCA_020850995.1. Taxonomy (GTDB): domain Bacteria; phylum Myxococcota; class UBA727; order UBA727; family VGSZ01; genus JACOUT01. The sequence goes on along the minus strand of JADZDP010000032.1, from coordinate 2,032 downwards.
CAGGTCGAGGAGTCTCCGGGCACGCGGGAGCGCCGCCGCGAGGAGCGCAATGACGCTGATGGCGCCGAGCGCGCTGCCCACCGACTCGAGCTCACGCTGGAGGTCCAGCGACAGCAGGTCTTCGTCGCGCACGAGCTCGTGGGAGCGGTGCCCCTCGATAGAGACTTCGAGCGCAGCCGACTCGCTCACGAGATGGCGCCCTTCAGCGCTTGGACGATGCCGGCAGCGGCGAACGCGAAGAACGCGCCGATGGCGATCCCCTTCACCTGCTCCCGCGCGTGCGGGTCGCCCGAGAAGTACTTCATGCCGGCCACGATGCACGCGGCGACGCCGACCACGGACGCGACGACGGTCAGGACGTTGATGACCAGGTTGCCGACGTTCTGAATCTTGCTTTCGAGGTTCTGCGCCATCGCCGGTGCGGCGACGGCGTAGAGGCCGATGACCGCTACCTGGGCGAGGCGCTGTGCCGTGGTTTCGAAGCGGGTCTTCATGACGTTCCTCCCGTGGAGGCAGCAAGCCTCCTGTCAGCGGAACGAGTCGACAGGCGCACGAAGGCGGCTCGCGATGCGGGTGGGCGAAGTGCCAGCGATCACAAGTCTTCGGAGCGCCGGTCAGCGGTCTCGAGGGCGCACTTCGAGGTACCGTAGATCGTGGTCGACCTCTGCAAACTTGCTCGGACACGCTCGGAGGCCACGTGGGACACCCTTCGGAGGGCGCGCTACGCGCATCTTCGGATTGGTGAGGAGACGCTTACTGAGCTCAACCTCGTCGAACTCGTGCTCGGTGGCGGCGGTCAAATTCGGATCTTCCCGTTCACCAAGCGCGCTGAGGCCCACACAGGGGCCGACTGGGAGTGGTGGGTCCGTGGGCTGAGCGGCGCATGGGTTGGAATGCGAGTCCAGGCGAAGGCGCTCGACCCTGGTACGGATGCATACGATCATCTCTGGTACGCAAGAGCCGGCGTCTTGCAGATTGATCGTCTCATCAAAGCGGCGCTTGCCGGGCCGGTTCCGCGCTTTCCGCTCTACATGCTCTACAACAACTGGGACCCCGCAACGCGGAAAGTGCCGTGGTCGTGCGGCGGGAGACGTTATTGGGGAGCGCGCGCGATGGGCTGCGCAGTTGCGGCCGCCACGGCGTTGCGGCCACTGCAGAAGCGCAAGGACGGAAACCGCGCCGTGCACGTTCTCGAACTGTCGACGCCGTTCCACTGCTTGTTCTGCGCGCCGACGAGTCCCGGCACCGACCTCGCTGAAGCAGTTTCGAATCGGCTCCGGGGACTGGCTCGACATGTTTTGCTGAAGCCGCCAGCTATCCTGTTTCACACGCTCGATGGGCCACCGATCGAGGAGTGGATCGAAGCAGCGGCGGGGATAAGCACGACTCTGGCGCCACCCTGGTACGTGCTCAACCCGCCCGCCGGCGACATGGCCGACACGCCGGACGACCTCGCCGGTGTTGTCGTCCTCGCGGAGCAAGACACCGTGTTGACCGGCTAACTAACCGTCTGCCCGCTTGCTCGGGCACGAGGGTCGGAGCCGTAGCTGGAGTTCGGTGCGCACATCGACGACCTTCGCGGTCTTCGAGAACGGGAACAGGTGCCGGTCGCCGTCCTCGGAGAACGCGCGCAACAACTCGCGGTGACGCGTGCCGGTGGCGATCCACGTCCCTGCGATGGAGTCGAAGACGCTGTTCTCGTCGGTGGTGCGCAAGACCACCGGAACGATGGGCTGGCCAGCGACGCGAAGGGGGAGGACGTTCAGCTGCTCGGGAATGGTCCGTCCCGGGTCGTCGACGACGATGAGGGTCACTTCCATGCCCGCGGGCCCCTCGCGCCAGGCAACATCGAAGAGGACATGGTCCGTCTCGCGCAAGGCCGCGGTGCACTTGCGGCGCTTGTCGCGCGCGCTCTCGTGCTCGCTGTCATCGCCGTCCGAGACGCGGCCGCACTCGGGGCACTCGAAGCGAAGCTCGCTCGCAACCTGGGATGGCTTCGCGCCGCAGTGCGCGCAGGCGGTGAGCGCTTGGT